>CALCEX010000001.1 GCA_937900325.1 uncultured Clostridia bacterium
GCCGGTCATGACGTTGACGGCGCCCAGCTCGCTGACCT
The DNA here is from genome assembly GCA_937900325.1 of uncultured Clostridia bacterium. Taxonomy (GTDB): domain Bacteria; phylum Bacillota; class Clostridia; order Christensenellales; family CAG-138; genus SFEL01. Next base: position 39 of record CALCEX010000001.1, read on the forward strand.
GGCCCTTTTCGTAGCCCTCGAGGCCGGGCTTGGTCTCTTCCTCAAAGAGCATCTCATAGGAGGGATTGTAGACTATTTCCGTAGTGCCGGTGATGCCGTACTTGGTAAGATCGATGTTTGCCATTTTTGTACACAACCTTTCTCTTATTTATGCAGGAATTGGCGGAGGATTATTCACTCCTTGCCAAACCAAGACTGCCGCATGATATTTTTATCATAAGTCATGGCCCCGTTAAAATCAATACAATTTGTCAGGAAATACTCAAATAAATCCTTAGTATATCCGTCTTAGCGGTAAGCTTATCTTATTCCGCAGGGAGGTTTTAAAAAGCAAAAAACAGGAAATCATCGTTTCGGCCGCGCAAGCATACCCGGCAGCACGCAAAAGCTCCGCAAAGCAGCTTTTATCCGTTTTGCCGATACTCTGCCGCAATTTATTGCAATTGGGCCGATACAGTGCTAACATATTAGCGGGAACACGTCAAAATTAAAAGCGAGGTAAACAACGATGGATAAGTATGGAAAGCGTATCGAAAGAGTTTGCGCTGAGATGAAGAAAGCCGGCATCGGCCAGCTTATGGTAAACGATCATCTGGGCATATACTATCTGATAAACGGCGACGGCAGCACCGTGCTGTTCGCCAACAGGCTTTTTGCGCTGGGAGATACCGGCCTTAACACCGTGACCCTTACGGACACGGACGACGTGGCCGGAGCTGTTGCAAAGCATATAAAGCCCGGCAAAATGGGCGTGGATAAAAACATGGCGGCGCGCTTCCTGCTGCCGCTTATGGACGTCTGCTGCGATACCCGCATGGTTCTGGGCTCAGACTGCGTAGACAACGTAAGAGCGCGCAAGGATGAGGAAGAAAAGCAGCTCATGCGCCGCGCTTCCGAAATAAACGACATCTGCATGGAAAAGCTCGCCGCTTACATTCACGACGGCGTTACCGAAAAGGAATGCGCGGACTACCTCGACAGGTGCTATGGAGAGTTCGGCTGCGAGGGTCTTGCTTTCGATTCAATAATTTCCTTCGGCGCCAACGCCGCCGATCCTCATCATTCGCCTGACGGGACGGTAGTAAAGGAAGGCGACTGCATCGTTATAGACATAGGCTGCAGGAAGGATCATTACTGCTCCGATATGACCCGCACCTATTTCTGGAAGAAAGCCGATCCCAGGTACGCCGCGATCCATGACCTGGTTCGCGAGGCCAACGAAAAGGCGGAAAAGCTCATACGCCCCGGCGTGCGCTTCTGCGATATAGACGCCGAAGCCCGCAAGCATATCTCCGCCGCCGGCTATGGGGAGTATTTTACCCACAGGCTTGGCCATTTCATCGGCATGGAGGACCACGAAAAGGGCGACGTAAGCTCCGTAAATACCGCCGCCGTGCAGCCCGATATGGTATTCTCCATAGAGCCCGGTGTATACCTGCCAGGCGAGTTCGGCGTAAGGGTAGAGGATCTGGTAATTGCCACAGAGGACGGCTGCGAGCTGCTCAATCATGTGGATAAGCGCTTCAGGGTGCTGGGCAAGTAATGGAGCTTAAGGACGCGCTGCTTCTGCACGCAAAAATGTATCCCCGAATGCAGCCTGCCGACGCCGTAAAGCTGGTATACCAGAGCGAATTCGGGGGCGGCCATATGATAAAAAGCCCCGAGGCTGCCCTGATAAGACTTCGCAGCGAGTATTCGGCAGCAGAGCACGACGCAGCGCAGCCTCTCATGATACCCATAGGCGGCGGAATGGCGCGAGTACAGCTTAAAGCGCTGAACGAAAGCGGCGTAGCAAGGCTTAACGAAGCGTTTGTGGAGACCGCCAACGCCTCAAAAGGCACGCTTACGGAATTCCTGAAAAAGCTTGACGTGCTCCGCCGTGTAACGGCGCAGGGGGCCTTTGCGTTTCAGCCGGAGGAGCTCGAAAAATATCTTTCGGAATATAAAAAGCAGGGCTATCCCGCCGTATCCCACAGCGAGGAGTACAGCAAGGCCTACCTCCCCGCTTACAGAGTTGTAAAAGAAAGCATATTCAGGGAGAAGTTTAAATGAATGTACTTGTAATAGACGGTCAGGGCGGCAGGCTTGGCTGCCAGATGGTAAGATCCATAGCGGAAAAATATCCCGATGCGCTGCTTATGGCTGTGGGTACCAATTCGGCCGCTACCGTGGCCATGGCAAAAGCCGGCGCACATCAGGCGGCCACCGGGGAAAACCCGCTTATAGTCGCCTGCCGCAGGGCAGATATAATAATAGGCCCCATAGGCATAGTCATAGCGGATTCTCTCTTTGGGGAGATAACGCCCGCAATGGCGGTCGCCGTTGCCCAAGCCGATGCGGTACGGATACTTCTGCCCGTAAACAGGTGCGGCAATATAGTTGCAGGCGTTCAGGAGCTATCGCTGACGGCTCTCATATCAGACGCTATGACCAGGCTTGAAGGCGTGATACAGGAATAATCTGTATCTTGTCAACCGGCGGCTTTTCGTGTACAATAGACCTGTGCCGGTCAGAAGACGGCATAGGAACAGAAGTTCCCCCCCGAGTATCAAACCCTGAATCAAAACTGTTTTTGTGATGTCATGAAGGCGTCGCTTTCCCAGAAGGGATCGCGGCGCTTGTTTTATGCCATCGGGAAGGAGCTTTTATTATGAAAAACAACAGTGTAACAGTAAGGACAGTAGTATTTGCCGCGGCTTTTCTGGCGCTGGCACTGATGCTTCCGTTTTTGACGGGGCAGATACCGCAGATAGGCTCAATGCTTTCCCCCATGCACATACCGGTGCTTCTCTGTGGCTTCGTATGCGGCTGGCCTTGGGGGCTGGCGGTCGGCGCGGTGGCTCCGCTTCTGCGCTCCGTACTGTTCGGTATGCCGCCGATGTACCCGACTGCGCTTTGCATGACGTTTGAGCTTGCGGCATATGGCGCCATTGCAGGGCTCATGTACAGGGCGCTGCCAAAGAAAAAGAGCAACATATACGTTTCTCTCATAACGGCAATGA
>CALCEX010000002.1 GCA_937900325.1 uncultured Clostridia bacterium
GTAGTAATAACCAATCCCAACATGATAGCCGACAGCTGCGAGAGAATGAAGGCGTTCCTGTCTGAAAAGGGTACATATGCCCCGACCTTTCCCGGCGCAAACGACGAGCTGAGGGATATGGCGCTGAAAAAGGCGCATGAGATATATGGGGACGAATTGCCGGAGGTGGTGCAGAAGCGCCTTGATAAGGAGTTGAATTCCATCATAGGCAACGGCTATTCTTCGCTGTACCTTATGGCTCAGCGTCTCGTGCATAAGTCAAACAGCGATGGATACCTCGTCGGCTCCAGAGGTTCCGTAGGCTCTTCCTTCGTGGCCAATATGGCGGGAATAACCGAGGTAAACGCATTGCAGCCCCACTATGTCTGCCCCAACTGCCGGCATAGCGACTTCGACATAGACCGCACAAAATATGCCTGCGGTGTGGATATGCCGGATAAAGACTGCCCTGTCTGCGGCACAAAATACAAAAAGCTCGGCTACGAGATCCCCTTCGAGGTGTTCCTTGGCTTCAAGGGGGATAAGACGCCGGACATAGACCTTAACTTCTCGGGCGATTATCAGCCTGTCGCGCATAAGTACGTCGAGGTGATGTTCGGGGAGGGCCATGCCTTCCGCGCCGGCACAATATCCGGCGTAAAGGACAAGATAGCCTACGGCTATGTCCGTTCCTACTGCGAGGCAAACGGCATAAACGCCAGCAAGGACGAGATGGACCGCATGGTGCAGGGCTGTGCGGGCGTTAAGAAGACCACCGGCCAGCACCCGGGCGGCATAGTCATAGTGCCAAAGGAAAACGACATAATGGAATTCACTCCGGTGCAGTATCCGGCAGACCGCAGCGAGGGTGATACCATAACCACCCACTTTGACTTTCACGCCATGGACGACAGGCTGGTAAAGCTGGATATACTGGGCCACGACGATCCGACGGTGCTTAGGATGCTGAAGGATATTACCGGACTGGATCCCCAGACAATACCCCTTGACGATCCTGAAACGATGAAGATATTCCGAACCAGCGAGCCGCTGGGCGTTACGCTGGACGAGCTGGACTGCGATGTCGGCAGCATAGCTATACCCGAGTTCGGCACGACCTTCGTTCGGCAGATGCTCAAGGATACGCGCCCGACTACGATGGAGGAATTACTCCGGATATCCGGCCTTTCACACGGTACCGACGTCTGGCTGGGCAACGCCCAGGATCTGGTATTGAGCGGTACGGCGACGCTGTCGCAGGTAATATGCACCCGGGATGACATAATGAACTACCTTATACTCAGAGGCGGCGACCCTTCCATGTCCTTTAAGACTATGGAAAGCGTCCGAAAGGGCAGAGGCCTCACCCCCGAGATGGAGGAGCATATGCGCTCCATAGATACGCCTCAGTGGTTCATAGACTCATGCAAAAAGATAAAGTATATGTTTCCCCGCGCCCACGCGGCGGCCTATGTTATGATGGCCTTCCGGGTGGCATACTACAAGGTGCATATTCCCCTCGCCTTCTATTCGGTCTACTATACCGTCCGGGCGGACGCATTTGACATAGCCCAGGCGGAGGGCGGCGCCCAGAAGGTGCTCGCAAACATAAATGCAATAAAGAAAAAAGGCAACGATGCGGATAAAAAGGAAGAAGACCTGCTGACGATACTGGAGGTGGTCTTTGAAATGAATAAGCGCGGCATAGAGCTGCTGCCCGTGGATCTGTATAAATCCAAGGCCAGCCAGTTCATAATAGAAGACGGCAAGATACGTCCGCCCTTCTCATCAGTGGCAGGCGTGGGAACCAACGCCGCCGTAGGCATAGCCGAGGGCGCGAAGGGCGGCGCGTATACCTCCATAGAAAATTTTCAGGCCCGTACCGGCGCCAACTCCGCAGTGATAAAGGCGCTTGCGGAGATCGGCTGCCTGAACGGGCTGCCTGAAACGGATCAGCTCTGCCTGTTTTAAAGAAGCCTGTATGCGCGGCGCTTTGATGCGAAATAATATGCTTGCATTAAGGTGCCGCATATGGTACAATTTCGCTGTTGGTATATGGCAGGTTTGCTGTATTTTAGTTTTCAAGTAAGAGTGGGCGAGTCCTGCTCTTTTGTTTTGAATAGCGGAGGAATATAATGAAAACCACCCAGGCAGTGGACGATCTTCTCCGGCCGGTAGTTACAGGCATGGGCTATGAGCTGGATGAGGTAGAGTTTCAGAAGGAGCAGGGTAATTGGGTGCTGACCCTATATATAGAGCATCAGGACGGAAGAAGCGCCACCATAGACGACTGCGAGGCGGTGAGCCGGGCCGTGGACCCCATATTGGACGAGGCGGACCCAATAGAGCAGGCTTATTACCTCAGCGTGTCCTCCATAGGCATCGACAGACCGCTAAGGAAGGAAAGGGACTATCAGCGCAGCCTCGGCAGCCCCGTTACGGTAAAGCTTTACGCCCCGCTCAGGGGCAAAAAGGAGTATACGGGCGAGCTTTTGTCCTATACGCCTGATTCTTTCACCATAAGCGTAAGGGGCGAGGCGATGACCTTCCAAAAAAAGGACGCTTCAAAGGTGCAGCCCTATATAGACTTCAAGGCCATGGAAAAGAGCCTTGATGAATTAGAAGCAGATTTTGAAAATATAGAGACAGAAGAGGAGAATTGATAATGAACGCCGAATTCATAGAGGCACTGAACGCCATAGAGAAAGAGCGTGGAATAAGCAAGGATATACTGATAGATGCATTTGAATCCGCACTGATAGCGGCATATAAGCGCAACTATGGCGCAGTGGGCAACGTTCGCGCCACTGTGGATAGGGATACGGGCGAGGTGCAGATATTTGCCTCAAAGACCGTTACCGAGACAGTGGAGAATCCCTATGCGGAGATATCTCTTTCAGAGGCGAAGAAGATCAATTCCCTATATGAAGTGGGCGACGTTCTTGAGGAGGAAGTAGACCCCCGCAAGTTTGGCCGCATAGCCGCTCAGACCGCAAAGCAGGTGGTGGTTCAGCGCATAAGAGAGGCCGAGCGGGGCGTTATATATGATGAATTCGCGGAAAAGGAAAACGAGGTCCTTACCGCCATAGTTCAGCGGGTAGAAAAGAACGGCATCTATGTAGAGCTGGGCAAGACCGACGGCTTCCTCGCCGCATCCGAGACCATAGCGGGCGAGACCTACAACACCAGCGACAGGCTGAAGGTCTACGTCCTTGAGGTACGCAAGACCAATAAGGGCCCCCAGGTAATAGTTTCCCGTACCCACCCCGGCCTTGTCAAGAGGCTTTTCGAGCTGGAGGTTCCCGAGATACAGACCGGCATAGTCCAGATAAAATCCATAGCGCGCGAGGCGGGCTTCCGCACCAAGGTGGCCGTTTATTCCTCCGACCCTCAGGTGGACGCCGTCGGAGCCTGTGTGGGCCAGAAGGGCATAAGGGTAGAGCGAATAGTAAACGAGCTGCATAACGAGAAAATAGATATCATAGAGTGGGATCCCGATCCGGCGGTATATATTGCCAAGTCCCTTAGTCCCGCGCGTGTTATGATGGTATACATCA
>CALCEX010000003.1 GCA_937900325.1 uncultured Clostridia bacterium
TGAACATGAATTTCTGGAAGTCCCATATACCGCTGAGCCCGTAATGGTTCTCGCAAAGCACATAGGGTATGTAGGACAGCAGATATATCACTATGGGCACGGCGATATAGAATACGCAGCACCAAAGCAGCGTCATCAGGGTATTCCGCCAGAAGCCCTGAACTCTGCGGCGCTCCGCCTTTTGGGGGGAGTTTTTAAATTGCCTGTACTCGGCGTATCTCTGGCCCAGCGAGGTAAACAGTATCACCGCAAGGCCTCCGCCCGCGTATATGCATATCCATTTGCTCGCGGCGCCCAGGCCGAAAAACAGGCCGGCTATGGCGAGGGGCTTCAATGTGGCTTTCAGGCCGTCGTCAAAGAAGTTCAGGCAGTAATAGTCGTACATGAAGTAGTACATGAGTATTATGAAAAATACCCCGTATACATCAATGGTGGCTATGCGCGTCTGGGTAAAGTGCATGAAGTCGAATGTAAACATGCCGGCGGAAAGCAGTGCGTAGTCGCTGCGGCGGAACAGCTTTTTGCCGAAGGCGTACATTATCGGAACCATGGCTATTCCGAAAAGCGTCCCTGCTATTCGCCAGCCGAAAGCGTTCATTCCGAATATGGCTATTCCCAGCATGATGAATATTTTGCCGAGGGGGGGATGAGAGTTCTCGTATGGCGCTATGCCGTGCAGATGCTCGTAAGCCGTGCGGCCGTGGTACAGTTCATCGAAGTACATTCCGTTCAGATAAGAGGGAGTTTCCGGTATCTCCTCCGGCTCGTCCACAAGGGCCTCCGCCCCATCAGACGCAGAGGATTTTATTATATTGCCGTCGCCATCGAGCAGGGCGATCTCGTTTATCCATACCCTCCCCTCCGTTACTTCTATGTATATCCTGTCGGTATAGACAGTATCGCTGCCTACGGTTATCCAGCGGAACATATCGTCGTTCTCCTGAACGTACTCTATGCTCTGCCCGTTACCGAAGGAAAGAGTGGCTTTTCCTTCATATATTCCGCCAAATATCCTTATCTCGCTTATTTCCTGAGGACTTTCAAGGGTTATGACCGCCCTGTCGCC
>CALCEX010000004.1 GCA_937900325.1 uncultured Clostridia bacterium
GTTGGGGCTGTATGAGCCGCTGGTAAAGCTTGCGGGGGCCGGGGCCACTGTGCCGCTTACCGGATTCGGTTACGCCCTCGGCAGCGGAGCCATAGAGGCTGCAAAGGAAAGCGGCGTAATAGGCGCCTTTACCGGCGGCATAACAGCCACGGCGGGAGGCGTTGCGGCGGCCATAGTTTTCGGCTATCTCAATGCGCTGTTATTCACCCCGAAAACAAAAATGTGACATAAAAAATCCCCCGGATAAACGGGGGATTTTACTGCTCTGGAATTACTGTGAAAGGTCTGTTCCGCCTGTTCCGGCGCCATTGACGGTGCCGGCGGCGGCAGCGTCGGGGTTTGCAAGGCTCAATGTCCCGTCCTCGTTTGCTTTCAGCTCATACTGAGGGTCGAGGGGTTCTCCGGCGTAGCCGGGCCATACATAGTAGCGGGTGGGATGCATTTTGTACTCGGTAGTGCCTATGGACTTGGTCTCTACAACCTTACCTTTGAGCTTGTATGTCTTGAAGGATTCGTATATTGAACCCTCGACCGCCTTGTTCTTGAGCATCCAATAGGGGGAATACAGGCTGCTCTTTACCTCATATTCGGGCGCGCCTGGCACCAGGTCCTCCACCAGCTTGGAGCTGAGCTCTATCTCGTCAAATGTTTCCGGGAAGGGCTGGCCGTAGATGGAGCAGTTCACGGTGTAATTCTCGGTGTCTATCCAGGTGAACACATAGCAGGGGGAGTCGGTATTGTTCTTCCACTTGAAGTCGATATAGCCGGTCACAGTGTTTATGGTAGCGTCAAGGCCGTTGGGATAGCCGCTGGGGGTGGAATGAGGACGGCGCGCCGTAACCTCAAAGTCACCGTACAGGACCGCCATATACGTGGTGGTGGCTATCTGGCATACGCCGCCGCCGGGCTGATCCTCATGGTCGGCTCCGCCCGCTATTACAGCAGGGGCAGGCTTCCAGCCATTGCTGAGGGTACGGTCTCCGAGTATGGTATTGGCGGAGAATTCTTCGCCGGGCTGGAGTACTGTGCCGTATACCATGCCGCAGGCCTTTTCAAGATTGTGGCAGCGGTTGGTGTTGCGGCGCTTGCTCTTATAGGTGGTAGACGCCTTGCCTCTGAGGAACAGGCTCTCCTTGAGCTTTTCTACCGTGACATCGGAATGTATCGGAGCCATGGCGACCTCGATGTCTCCGAAGTCCCTGTTCTCGCATCGCGTACGCACGGTGGCCATAAGGGCGTCAACGTCTACGCCGTAGCCGTCTACCGGCTCGGTAAAATCGAAAAACACATCCCGTGGATCGGTTATGGCCTGCCTGTCGGCGCTGAGTCCCGCTTTTTTTGCGTCCTCGCCTACAAGGCCCAGATTGGAAGTATCATAGGCGTTGGTCTCGGTGCTCTTCTCCGGGTAGTGCACGGTGAAGCTTGCGGGAGTTGCAGGAGTTGTAACTTCGTCCGCAAAAGAATGTATAAAGCTTTCGATGCCGGTAGGCTCCACGGTATAATCAATGGTATAAGCCCTGCCGTTTTCCTTTATGTCCTTAAGCTCGGCGGTAAGTGTCTGATAATCGCCTTCTCGGGCGAGGGACATTGCCTCGTTCAGTACTTCCTCGGTGTTATAGGTTATGGTAAATTTAGAGGAATCGGCAGTATAGCTCTTGTCGTTGCAGGTGAACGTCAGATGGACGCTGTCGGCTATCTCCTTTTCGGCGGTGCCTGCCAGAGTGGCCTTTGCCTCATCAAGCGTTTGGCCTGAAATATCGACTCCGTTTACCGTTACGCCATCATGAAAGGTGGTGGAATTCATTATTTGCTGACGCTGCTGCTCACGGTAAATAATAAAGTAGTACAGCGTGCCCAGCACTATGAGCAGCGCGGCCAATACTATGAGCAGG
>CALCEX010000005.1 GCA_937900325.1 uncultured Clostridia bacterium
CCAGCACCGCCATGGCAACTGCCAGATAAGTCTTGCCGGTTCCCGCAGGGCCAACCCCAAATACCACCGTATTGCGCTTAAGGGCGGATATGTACTTCTTCTGGCCCAGAGTACGGCACTTTATTTTGCGTCCCTTGTTTGTAAAGGCCACCACGTCGTCTATCAGCTCCAATATGAGCTCCGCGTTGCCCTCCTTTGCAAGGTCAATGGCATACCTTATGCGGCTCCTGTCTATGTTTTCCCCTTTGCGCAGCATTGCAAGCAGCTTGTCCAGCACCGTCTCAGCCAGAGCTGCGGCTTCCTCCTGCCCCGTTATATCTATGCAGTCCGCCCCTGCCTTTATGACGGCCCCCGTTTCTTCCTCTATCACCCTTAGGTTCTCATCGAACACGCCGAAAAGCCGTATGACCTCATCCATGCTGTCCACGGCTACATTGTGCTTCCGTTCCTGTAAAATCAGTTCCTGCCGATCATCGCTCATTGACTTATCACATCTCCGATAACGGTTATATTTTGCTCCGCTACGATGTCCATGACGCAGACCATCCCGCCACCGTCTGAACTGTATGCGGTCTTTTTTGATATTATGCCCGCGTCCCTGGGCAGCTTCTCCATGGCGATCTTCTCCGCTCCCCTCAGCGCCGCGGTTTTTAATGTTTCCTCATCGGCCCTTGCCCGCTTATGCGTGAGCTCAGAATACTCCCCCCGGCAAAGCGCTATGGGCAATATGGCGGCAAATTCGAAGCGTTCCGCCGGGCCTGCTTCATACTCCTCATATGGCGCTATACACGGAATTATGGTTTTTCCCTTCAGTTCTATCCAGAAGCACGTCTTTTTTCTGCCGCTCGGCATCAGCATATCCTGCATCTCATCCGCCCGGTATGAAAACCTGTGCAGCACCTCGGCGGTCACCCTGCCGCGGGCTTCCGTATATATGCCGTTGCCGAGGTCGCCGGATATAAGCAGCTCCCCCTTTTCCACAGCGTCGCCCGCGTTGCGGTTCGCTTTCCCCGAAAGGGCGGTTATGGAGGTTATTATTCCGCTTTCCGCCGCGTATATGCTGCAGGGTTCGCCCGGAGTATATACAGGCACGTCCTCCTTTGCCTCCTTTATCGATATCTGCAGCACCACGCCTGTAAGCTCGGCGCCAGCCCATGCTATGCGGCTGTCGGAATTTTTTATGCCCTCTGCTATGGCGGCGGTATCCAGCTTCCCGCGCCCCGTTCCCGGCGATACTCCCAGCTTATCCAGTATCTCGGCTATCTCGCTCTGCTCTATTCTTCCGCAGCCCTCTATGTCTATTATCCACATGAACCGGGAGGCTATCAGCACAGACGACAGCGCTATTACCCAGCCAAAGACCATAACATACCTGCTGCCCATATGGCACAGCGCTACCGTCAATCCGGCAGGGATACTGGCGCAGTATGGGCCGCAGCCTGTAAAAGCCCCCTATGCCTACGCTGAGGCGTATACTGCCGCGCCTTCGCGAAATGTTCCATATCTCGATATCGCTTTTGGTTATGCTGTTTATAAGCCTCTCAAGATATGCGCCTTCGATATCAATAATAACATATCCCGCAATAGAATTCCAGATATTCACCGCCGCCAAACTCCCTCCAGCCGGCCCTGTTGCCCCTTAATTCACACTTTATTCACTTATTCGGCGGGTTTATTCATAGGTCACACCGGTAATGTACCCCTCCACCAGCATCTGCTCTCTGTCCAGCTCCTTTATTTCCAGATCTTTGCCATATACCGACAGCATACCCTCAGGGCCGGTCAGGGTAATGCCATTCTCCGTATATGCATACACGCCCCGATGATTCTCTATAAGCGCAAATCTATGCCCGAGCATAGTTATCTTTGCCGTAGAACCATCCGCCTCCATGGGCAGGCCGGCTGCCAGCATCATTCCTTCGGCGCATTCCCTTGCTCGCCGTTTTTTATGCTTTCGTTTGCCGTTCATGTTCTTTCTCAAGGCATATTTCCCCCGCAAGGCATTCTATGCGTCATACGTCTCCATGATTACAGGCAGACAAAAGCCGCCGCGGTTATACGCGGCGGCTTTATCGTTACCATTGCTCCGCTATTTTGGAGCCGGATACTGCCTTATATCCTTCTCTTTCGTATGTTTTCCCGTCAAAAAGGCAGTATTTGCTGCCTCCGCCGGTATCCGCGAAGGAGCAGTCCACATAGTACCTTTCTTCGCCTATCCTCACCATGTTCCAGGCATGCCCTTCGCCATCCTTCTCGCCTACTATCACATAGCACTCCAGATCAAGATAATCGCACAGCGCCTTAT
>CALCEX010000006.1 GCA_937900325.1 uncultured Clostridia bacterium
TATTAGCCCGTCAAGATGGTCGTTTTCATGGAGTATGGCGCGGGCAAAAAGCTCCTCTCCCTCATATTCATACAGATCGCCGCTGCGGTCGTATGCCCGAACCTTTACCCGGTTCGGACGCAGGACATAGCCCTGCTTGCCCGGGAATGACAGACAGCCCTCCATTCCGCCCTGTTCGCCGGAGGTTTCGATAATTTCCGGATTTACCATTTCTACAAGACCGTCGCCGCAGTCTATTACAAAAACCCTGCGCAGTATTCCCACCTGAGGTGCGGCAAGGCCCACTCCGTCCGCCTCGTACATGGTATCCGCCATATCGTCTATAAGGTCTGAAAGCTTCTTATCGAACTTTTCCACCGGCCTGCATTTCTTGTAAAGGCACTCCGCGTCGTTCTTAAAAATCTGTCTTATCGCCATAACGTCCTCCGATTTATCCAAAGCTGATGCATATATATCGGTTTATTATATCTCCCGCGCGGCTTCTTGCGCAAGAGCAGAAGCATTTTTATATGCCGGCCTTTCGCCCAATTTTTTTAAAACATATCTCCGGGGTTGAGCTCCAGCGAATAAAAATACTCGCTGCGATGAGCGTTTGCATAGCTGTAAATAGCGTCCACCGCTTTAGACGTATGATTTGTGCGGGCAAGCTTCAGCACTATCTGCCGCCGGTATTTCCCGTCTATGCGCCTTATGGGCGCTTCTCCCCATACCATGAACAAAAGCTCCCTTTCGTCCGCTCCCTGGGCCTTCAGCGCTTGAAGTATGGCCTCCTTCAGCCCCAAAGCGAACCTTTCCTCCGCCTCGCATAACGGCGCCTGATCCTCATGCGTGAACAGTACCCTGACAAACAGCGCGTAGGGCGGGAACAGCGCCGCACGCCGCTGGGCTATCTCGTATTCATAAAAGCCCTTGTAATCGTGGCGCGAGGCCAGCACCACCGCCGGGTGGTCAGGGGTATAGGTCTGTATCACTACCCTGCCGTTGCCGTTTGCCCTGCCCGCCCGTCCTGCCACCTGAGTAAAAAGCTGGAACGCCCGCTCACAGCTTCGATAATCCGGTATATGCAGCGAAGCGTCTGCCGCCACTATGCCAACCAGCGATACATTCGGCATATCCAACCCTTTGGCTACCATCTGCGTCCCTATGAGCACCTGCGCCTCTCCCCTGGAGAAGCGCGAAAGTATATCGTAGTGGGCGTTCCTGGTCTGGGTGGTATCCATATCCATGCGCAGCGACTTTACGCCGGGGA
>CALCEX010000007.1 GCA_937900325.1 uncultured Clostridia bacterium
TGCAGGGCCGATGGCGCAGGCAAGGTCAGCCGCAGAGACGTAGCCGTATACCTTGCTACCGGCAAGACCGGCGCTACCACGGTTGCCAGCACCATGCTCATAGCCTCCCTCGCCGGCATACGCATATTCGCTACCGGCGGCATAGGCGGCGTACACAGGGGCGCTACCGAGACCATGGACATAAGCGCTGATCTTCAGGAACTGGCGCATACTCCTGTTGCGGTCGTCTGCGCAGGCGCAAAATCCATACTGGATATAGGCCTTACCCTCGAATACCTCGAAACGATGGGCGTGCCGGTGATAGGCGCGGATACCGACGACTTCCCCGCCTTCTATTGCCGCAGGAGCGGCTTCGGGGTAGACTATAACGCAAAGGACGCCAATGAGATAGCCCGCATAATCAAGACAAAATGGGACGTGGGCCTCGAGGGCGGCGCGCTCATAGCCAACCCCATACCCAAAGAGTATGAGCTCGACTTTGACGAGATGGAGGCCGTTATCGACAGCGCTCTTTCCATGGCCAGGGAACAGGGCATACACGGTAAGGACACCACCCCATTCCTGCTCGCCCACATAAAGGATCTGACCGGCGGCGAGTCTCTTGCCTCCAATTTACAGTTGGCCTACAACAACGCCCGGGTCGCCTCCCGCATAGCCGTCGAATATTGCAAGCTTCCCTAAGGAGAACAGATTATGAACATTACTTTAAAGCCCATAGACGAGTCCAATTTTATCGACTGCTTCAATCTTCAGCTTGGAGACGGGCAGGATAAATTCGTATCCCATCCCATACGCAGTCTGGCCCAGGCCTATGTTTACCGCGATCAATGCCAGCCCTTCGGCGTATACGCCGACGATACCATGATAGGCTACGTCATGGTAATATACGACTACGACGAGGAAGCCTACAACATCTGGCATATGATGATAGATAAGGCTTATCAGGGCAGGGGTTACGGCAAGGCCGCCATGCAGCAGGCGCTTAGCTACATAGCCACAAAGCCCTTTGGAAGCTCAAACCATATATCGCTCACCTGCGCGCCGGATAACAAGGCTGCCTACGGCCTGTATAAGGGTCTCGGCTTCACGGAATCCGGCCGCAGCGATGAGGACGAAGTCGAGTTGGAGCTGTACTTAAAATAAAAAGTCCCTATTATACGTTTTTCCCCCCATATGAAATGCCGCAGTCCATTTGAACTGCGGCATTTCTCTTTATCATTCCAGCGTGATCTCGTGCGTCATTTTATCATCCTCCAGCTTTACCCTGCCCCGGCTTTTTCCGCTCAGGTGCAGTATGTATGCCGTTTCGCCGTATCTGTATTTCACGGTGTATTCCTCAAAGGGAACCGTGGGCGCTATGTGCAGTTCATCCTTCTCTCTCCTTATGCCCAGCATATCCTCAAGGCATATCTTATACAGCCACGCTGCGGCCCCCGTATACCACGTCCAGCCCGCACGTCCGGCATTGAGCCCGGAATATACGTCCCCCGCCACGGCATATGGCTCTCCCCTGTATTTTGCCGCCTGCGCCCGCGTAAGCGCGTGATTTATGGGATTCAGCGCATCGAACAACGCGAGAGCCTTCTCTCCCATGCCCAGCTTGCAGCAGGCCTGCACTGCCCATACGGCGCCGTGGGTATACTGTCCGCCGTTTTCTCTCACTCCGGGAATGTAATCTTCGATATACCCGGGTCGCTGCCGGCCATCGCCTGTAAATGGCGGTGCGAGCAGCTTTATCATACCCTCCTGTTCGTCATAAAGCATGCTGAGCATCGAGTTCACCGCCTCGATAGCATGCTCGCCGCCGCATATTGCCGCCCACGCCTGAGATATGCAGTCTATCTCGCAGGCAGCATCTCCCTTTGCGCCAAGCGGTTCTCCGCTGCCGTAATACGCCCGAAAATACCATGCTCCGCCCCATCCCGCCTGCTCTACGCAGCGGCGAAGCTTTCTTGCCTTTTCTTTCCAGCGCTTAGCGTCCGCTTTCTTGCGGCACATTTCGGCCAGGCCGCACATTTTATCCAGCACATCCAGCAGGAACCAGCCCAGCCATACGCTTTCGCCGCCATCGCGCCCTACCTCGTCCATACCGTCGTTCCAGTCGCCGCCGCCCATAAGCGGCAATCCGAAGCTGCCGAAGCCTATGCTCTCCACCGCCCTGGCGCAATGCTGGTACAGGCTTTCGGTATATGAGGAATCCATAAAATCACCGTATACGTCTCTGACCCCATCAGGTATTGCCCTGCCCTCAAGGTAGCTCACCTGCTCGGCAAGTATGCCCTGATCGCCCGTCAGATGAACGTACTCCCACAATACATAGGGCAGGAACAGCCTGTCGTCGGTTATGCGGGTGCGCACTCCCCGGCCCGGCCGGTGCCACCAATGCAGCACGTCCCCCTCTTTGAACTGCTTTGAGGCGCAAAGCAGTATATGCCGCCTTGCCCGCAAGGGCTCTGTCTGCATCACGGCAAGCATATCCTGCAGCTGATCCCGAAAGCCAACTGCGCCGCCGCACT
>CALCEX010000008.1 GCA_937900325.1 uncultured Clostridia bacterium
GGCCGGCACGGCTCGCCACAACCGCAAAGGAGCTGGGCATAGGCGACGAGTTCCCGTTTAATGACCTGATGCTATATTCAAGCTCATTTGAGAAAGGCAATACGGATCTGGAGGTCGCCTGGTCAGGCATCGGCCAGTATAAGGATCTTATGACCCCCATGCAGACATGTATGCTGACCGCGGCAATAGCCAATAACGGCGTAATGATGGAGCCGAGGCTTCTGAGCAGGGTAGCGGACGGCAACAACAGAATAAAGCTAACAGCCGGGAGCAAGGTCTATAAGACTGTGCTCACGGCCGCAGAATCCGAAATAATGCAAAATGCCATGTTTGGGACCGTGAATAACGGTACCGGCAGAAAAGCCGCGCTGGACGGCTATCAGGTAGGCGGCAAAACGGGAAGCGCCGAGGTGTCCTCAAACAAGAGCGTAAAGACCCACTCATGGTTTACAGGCTTTGTTGCGGATGACGAGCATCCGCTTGCCGTTACGGTGATACTTGAGCAGGCCGGCGGCGGTTCAAGCGCGGCGGCTCCCCTTGCGGGGCAGCTGCTCAGAAAGGCCATAAAGCTGGGCTACTGATCCTGCTGAATGTCATAATAGGCAAGCATGAGGTCCACCATCATGCCATAGCTCTTTACACCCTCTTCCTGAAGGTTGAACTTCAGATAGCCGTCGTTGATGCTGTCAAACGCCTCCTCCACCTGGCCTTCGTATTTATCCCAGTATTGATTATAGGCTGCAACATCCCGCAGCACATCGTCGCTGTAAGTCTCCCTCAGCGCAGCCGCCTTGTCCGGGGCGCTTTTGTATAGAGCGTTGCCGCAGTGTATCAGCGCAAGCATGACGCCGGAATATCGTATAGACGGATCGTCCGAACTCATGCAGGCGAGGTAAGCGATGAAGTTTGCCTCGTCCTCGCGGGCGAAGCCTAAAAGATGGGCGCTCTCATGGGCTGCGCTGGCGGGAAGCAGAAGCGAGGGCTGATGTGTGTTTACATTCGCCTCTGCGGTAAACGGCATGAAAATGCCGCATATGCCAGCCCATGACATTCCTTCGGAGGCTATCACTCCCTTTGCGGGATAAACCCTGCCTGCAAAAAGAGGATTATCCTGACCGAGCTTTTCATATGCGGCCGGTATTTTATCGAAACATTTTTTGTAATCCGCTATATGGAATACGCGCCTTTCGTCCTCGGGAGCGCTTCTCCTGAGTTCATTTGCGTCTGCCGATAGCTTATAACAAAGCGCCTGAAGCTCCTCGTCCGGCCTTTCCTTTACCTCAAGGCCTGCAAGCTGGTAAAGCGTAGGCCGGGAATAGTTAAATCCCCAAAGAATATAAAACAGGTTCAGCATCACGCCTGCGAATATTGCGAGAGAAAGCAGGAACGACAAAAAAGCGGCCGGCGACTCTTTCAGCCTTATGAGCCTTACGACGTTTGCTATTACCGCTATGAGTACGCCTAATATAATAAAATACGCAAAAAACTCCGCAACGGAAAAGCCGAACAACGACGTGA
>CALCEX010000009.1 GCA_937900325.1 uncultured Clostridia bacterium
TTTTAGTACCTGTACAAGTATTTCCTGTCCGGGCTTGACTATATCCTTTATATTTGGCGCTTCCTGATGCAGTTCAGGAGCTTCGCCGAACTGGAAATCGCTGCTGTCCGGCAATACATCCCCTGCGTATAAAAACGCATTGCGCTCAAGCCCAACATCCACAAACGCCGCCTGCATACCGGGCAGTACATTCTGTACCCGGCCCTTATATATGTTTCCGACCAACCGCTCCTTGCCCCTCTGCTCTATATATATTTCGCTGGGCAAGCCGCTGTCCATAAGGACTACTCGCGTCTGGTACGGGTTTATGTCTACTACTATTTCGGGACCTCCAAAAAACTTACGTTAACACGATAATAAAAAAATAACCTTCGCAACGTTAATATAATACCATTTCTTTTACACATGGTCAATGAAAGGGAGCACATCCCTGATTTTTTTATTGCAGCCGTATATGGCCGCAAGCTCGTTCAGACAGCCGCTGTTCAAACTGCCCGTTTCGCGCATATCTCCGTCAAGGGCAGTAATAACGGTATATCTTTCTCCGCCTGAATAGGAGATCGCTTCCGAAAGCGTGGCGTTTTCACTCAGTGCTATGTGCCTGACCCGTATAGGCCGGCAAGAGGCCAGCACTCCCGCTCTTTTGAGATAATCAGAGGCCCTCCTTCCCTCCGTCCGCTTCAGCGACAGGAGCAAAAAGAGGCCGAATACCGCAACGGTGGGGTTTTCGGCCACGCAGCCGATAAATAAAAGAACTATTGACAATGCAATATTCAGTACGGTATTTGCCCAGTACGGGAGTCTTATATCTGCTATTTCCAACGCCGCGTCAAGCGCCCTGCCGCCGTCCAGAGGATATACCGGCAGCATATTTACCATGGCGATGTACATATTGGCGTCGGATAATTCATTCAGACTTTCAAGTCCCGTCACCTTTGTCCCCATATATGCGATAAGGCTGAATATGGGCCCTGCAAGGGCTATCATCAATTCGTCCGAATGGTTTACAATGCCGGTTATCTCCGCACGGCAGCCATATGGCATAAGCTCTATGGAACATACTTTATAGCCAAGCATATTTGCCATAACGCAATGGGCGCACTCATGCGAAAGCAAGGCGAGCATGTATATAAGGAAAACAGCCGTATTGCCGCTTGCGATGCACAGCAGACACAGCAGCGCAAAAAAAGGACT
>CALCEX010000010.1 GCA_937900325.1 uncultured Clostridia bacterium
GCTTTGAACTTTGCGCCCCGACGGGAAGGGCGGCAAAGCGCATGACCGAGGCCGCCGGGCGAGAGGCGCGGACGATACACCGGCTGCTTGAGTACGGCTATGGGGACAATGGCTTTACGCGGGATCAGGATAATCCCATAGATACAGACGTAATAATCGTTGACGAGATGAGCATGGTGGATGTGCAGCTGCTGTGCGCCCTGCTCAGGGCTGCAAGGGCAGGCACGCGGCTCATTATGGTAGGCGATGCAGATCAGCTGCCCTCGGTGGGCGCCGGCAATGTGCTGAGGGACATCATAGCTTCGGAAACGGTGCCGGTGGTTCGCCTTAAGGAAATATACCGGCAGGGAGACCGCAGCGCAATAGTTGCCAATGCCCACAGGATAAACAACGGTCAGCCCCCCATACTTCACGGCGAGGAGGAATTCGGCTTTGAGCAGATAGACTCCGCGGAGGACATACTGCGGCGGCTTACGGCGCTGTGCTCCGGCAGGGTAGGCAGCCTGGGCACGGCGGATCCATTGAAGGATATACAGGTGCTGTCGCCTATGAAAAAAGGGGCGCTGGGCGTGCGCAATATAAATCTGCGCCTGCAGGAGGCCCTTAATCCGCCCGCCCATAAGAAGCGCGAGAGAAAGTACGGCGAGACGGTATTCCGCGAGGGAGACAAGGTCATGCAGGTGAAGAACGACTACCGAATGAGCTGGAAGAGGGCGCAGCGGGGAAGGCCGGATGAACTTGGCGAGGGGGTATATAACGGCGACCTTGGAACCATAATGAGCATAGACCTATACGAGCAAACGGTGGATGTGCTCTTTGACGATGGGCGCGAGGCGCTGTATGAGTTCAGCCAGCTTGAGGAGCTGGAGCTTGCATACTGCATATCCATACACAAAAGCCAGGGAAGCGAATTCCCGGTGGTGATACTGCCGCTTGCAGGAGGCCCGCCTATGCTGATGACCAGAAACCTGCTTTATACGGCGGTCACCCGGGCGCGAAGGGCGGTATACATAATAGGCCATGAGGAATGCCCCGCGCAGATGGTGGCAAACAATCAGGTCAAGCGGCGATATAGCGCCCTCGCGGCGTTTATGCGGGCGGACAGGGGGCTGCAATGAAGCTGCTGAGCGCGTTTTTGAATGCACTGTACCCTGATGGCGCAGCCTGTCTGCTCTGCAACAGGAACGCGAGGCTGGACAGGCGCGGCTTATGCAGGAATTGCAGGGAAAGCCTGGAACCGGCTTCGGAAATACGTATTGACGGCATAATATCCGGCGCGGTAGCGGCTATGGCGTATAATGACGCTGCGGCGCAGCTCATACACGGATTCAAGTACGGCAATAAGAGATACATGGGCTGCGGCCTTGCGGGAGGGATCGACTTGCCGGAGGGCTGGAGGATAGACGCCATAGTGCCTGTGCCGCTGCACCCCAAAAGGGAAAAGGAACGCGGCTATAATCAGAGTGTGATAATCGCCGGAGAGCTGGGCAGAAGATACGATATACCGGTGCGGCCAAGGCTTCTGAAACGCATAAGATATACGGAAATGCAGTCGGTGACCGCCGGAAAGGACAGACGCGAAAACGTCCGGGGCGCTTTCAGCGCGAGGGAATGCAGGGGCAGAAATATACTGCTGGTGGATGACGTCATAACCACCGGCAGCACGATGGTAGAATGCGCCATTGCGCTGAAAAACGCCGGCGCGGGCAGGATATACTGTGCGGCTGCGGCGTATGCGGGCCATGCCGAAGGAGGACAAAATGAGCGGCAGATTTTGCAGAACTGAAATAATGCT
>CALCEX010000011.1 GCA_937900325.1 uncultured Clostridia bacterium
GCGCAACCATTACATTTCAGTGGACCGGGAGCACGCCGTAAAGCTGCCGGAGGGCAGATATTTCATTGCAGATATGATAGGCTGCGAGATATACGATACAAAGGGCGCATATTACGGCAAGCTTACCGACGTGCTCGAAACAGGCGCAAACGACGTTTATGTAATTCAGGGTGCAAGGCGGCTTATGATACCTGCGCTGAGGAAGCTTCTGAAGGAAGTTGATGTGGCGAATAAGCGTATAGAGCTTTACGCAGATGTACTTGCGGAGGTGGGCCTGTTTGAGGATTGATATACTTACGGTATTTCCCGAGATGTTTGCGGGACCCATGGATACGAGCATACTGGGCCGCGCGAAGGATAAAGGCATACTGGACATACGCCTTCATAATATCCGCGATTACTCCGAATCCAAGCACAGGAACACCGACGATTATCCATTCGGCGGCGGCGCAGGCATGGTAATGATGGCCCAGCCGATATTTTCCTGCCTTGAGGATGTGGATCCCGGCCACGAGGCGCTGCGGATAGCAATGGCGCCCCGCGGAAGGACGCTGAGCGTACCCATAGCCCGTGAGCTTGCGGCAACGAACAGGCTGCTGTTCCTTTGCGGCCACTATGAGGGCATTGACGAGCGGGCAATGGAGCAGATGGATATGGAGCTGTCAATAGGCGATTATGTGCTCACCGGCGGCGAGCTGCCCGCTATGGTCATAATAGATTGCGTCAGCAGGTTTATTCCCGGCGTGCTGGGCAGCGCGGAGTCGGCTGAGGATGAATCCTTCTCGGATGGGCTTCTCGAGTATCCCCAGTATACCCGGCCTGCGGTGTTCAGGGACATGGCGGTACCCGAGGTGCTGCTGAACGGCAATCATGCGCTGATAGCCAAATGGCGGCGTGAGCGCAGCATAGAGGCAACGTACAGGACGAGGCCGGAGCTTATAGACGAAAAAAGCCTCGGCAAGAAGGAAAAAATATTCCTGCAAGCTTTAAAAGATCAAGATAAACAGGCATAAACACCTTGCAAAAGGGCAGATGCCGTGTTATAATACTTTCGTTTGTGACAACGGTTGGTCCAATGGCGGCGGAAAGTCGTGTAAGAACACCCGTAGGAAGGAGAATAAAATGTCCAATATCATCAAAGAACTGGAAAAAGAACAGCTCCGTACCGACCTGCCCAAGCTGGAAGTCGGTGACACCGTCCGCGTATTCGTTAAGGTCGTGGAAGGAAACCGCGAACGTCTTCAGAACTTTGAAGGCATCGTGATCAAAATGCAGGGCGGCGGTATCCGCGAGACCTTTACCGTTCGCCGCGTATCCTACGGCGTAGGCGTAGAGCGCACTTTCCCCTATCATAGCCCCCGCATCGGCCGCATCGAAGTGGTGCGTCATGGTCAGGTCCGCAGGGCTAAGCTGTATTACCTCCGCAATCGCGTTGGTAAGGCTGCCAAGATCGTGGAGCGCATAGTTACCAAGTAACA
>CALCEX010000012.1 GCA_937900325.1 uncultured Clostridia bacterium
CCCGGCCATCGCGTATTGCGTCCGCCGCCGCCCGCTCCGAAAGTATTGTTGTACCCTTTCCGGCGGCTACCATGCTCTTTATTCCCTCGATGTTGTTCATGTAACCTGCCACGTTGAGCTCTGCCGAGGACATTCCGATGCTCTTGAGATAGTTATCCGTCTCCCGGCGGGTACCGCTGCCGCTCTCTCGCATTATCATGGGCCATTTCAATAGTTCCCTGCCCAGCACGCCCATTTCCTTTTTTTCGGCAAATTCCTTATTATTCGGGGTGATCAGCACCATTCTGTCGCGGCAGACTGTATGATAGCTGAATACGGTCTTGCGGCTGCTGGTTCCTACGAACGCAAACACCGCCTCCCCGTTTTGCAGCCGCTCAAGGGCAAAGGAGCTGTCTCCGTCAAGAACGGAGAACCTGCATTCCGGCTTGAGATCGGAAAATCCAGTCATTATATCCGGCAATATATAGCTCGAAGGCACCGTAGAGGCGGCAATGGATATAAGAGGCTGGTCGGTCTCCTCCCTGCGGAACATATTTTGCAGCATTTCCGCCTGATTGATTATTATCTGCGCTGCGCGATATGCCCGCTGGCCTTCCTCCGTAAGCTCTTTCTTTTCGCGGCGCTTTATGAGCGTCACCTGAAGCGACTGTTCCAGCTGCGCCACATGGCTGCTTATGGTAGACTGGCTCAAAAACAGCTCGTCCCCGGCCTTAGAGAAGCTTCTGTTCTCCGCTACCTTTATAAATGCCTCAAGCTGCCTGAGGCTGATATCCATATACAACCCACCTTCTCCTTAATCCCATATAGTATACAACAGCGGGAATTCTTTTCCCACCGATTATTTATTCAAATTTTGGATAATGCAATATTCGTTATCTATTTTATAAATATCGCAAACAGCCAATGGGTTATTTATATTCTTAGTTTCACCCTAATATCCATATTATATTGGAGGTGTTGTTTTTTGAAAAAATCATCCGTGTGCAAAAGCGTATTCAAGAATGGTCGGTTTCCGGATAAAAGGCTGTTCGCTGAAAAATGGCTGCAAATGCTCAGCAAAAGGCGCGGCGCATGAAGGCCGCAATATACTGCCGTCTTTCTGAGGAGGATAAGGGCAAGGCCGGCGGCACGGACAGCGGAAGCATACAAAACCAGAAGCTGCTGCTCGCTCAGTACGCCTGCGCCCAAGGCTGGGAAATATACGATGTATACAGCGACGACGACTATGCGGGGGCAGACAGAAACAGGCCGGAATTCAACAGGCTGTTAAAGGACGCGGAGGCAAAACGTTTCGACATATTGCTGTGTAAGACCCAGTCCCGCTTTACCCGGGAGCTGGAGCTGGTAGAAAAATACATACACGGCCTGTTTCCCATTTGGGGCATACGCTTCGTAAGCGTGGCGGATAACTGCGATACCGACGACCCGGGCAACAAAAAAGCACGCCAGATAAACGGCCTCGTGAACGAATGGTATCTTGAGGATATGTCCAACAGCATAAAGAGCGTGCTGAACAGCCGAAGGAGTCTGGGGCTGCACATAGGTTCTTCCGCGCCCTACGGCTATGCCAGGGATCCGGCCCAAAAGGGTCGCCTCGTCATCGATAACGAAAAGGCCGCTACGGTGCGCAGGGTATTTTCGCTTTTCGCCGGCGGTCTGGGAAAGACCTCCATAGCCCGTGCGCTCAATGCCCATGGCATACCATCCCCCGGCGGCAGGCTGTGGCAGTACGCCACGGTAGCCCGTATGTTGAAAAACGAGGTCTACATCGGCCATATGGTCCAGGGCAGGTACGGCAGCGTATCCTACAAGACAAAACGCAATATGCCAAGACCCCCGGAGCTGTGGTTCAGGGTAGAGAACACGCATGAGGCAATAATAGATGAAAGGCTGTGGCATACCGTGCAGCAGCTCATATCCCAAAGAGCGCGTCCCTTCGCCGGCAATAAAGCGGGCGCTTTTTCCGGCAGGGTTTACTGCGCCTGCTGCGGCAGTACAATGCGCACCGCAAAGAGCCACGGCGAAGGCTACCTTCGGTGCAGCCGCCGCTATATATCAAAGACCGCCTGCCCCGGCGGCTTCATATCCCTAAGACGCCTGGAGCGGGCCGTGCTGTGTGAGCTTAACCGGCTCGCCTCAGAAAACCTCGCTTCGGATACGCTGAGGGAGCAGAGCCTTCAGTGCGGCAGTTCCCGGCGGATGCAGCTATCAAAGCGCATATCAAGGATGCGTGGGCGCATAGATATTTGTTCCGAAGCCATGGCAAAGCTTTACCTCGACAGGGCGAAAGGCTCCTTGAGCGAGGACGACTTTTCAGACGCACTCAAACGCATTTCATCTGAAAAGCAGCGGCTCATGCTATCCGCCGCAAACGACGCGGCAGAGCTTGAGCAAATCGGCCGTTCTTCAGGAAATGAAGATCTCCCGCTATTTCTCGAATCCTTGGACAGCGCCGCCGTAGAAGCCCTGATAGAGCGTATATATATCGGAAGGCGCCCGGCCGGCAGCTGGGAGGTCCCTTTGGAAATACACTGGAGCTTTTAATGCGGCTGCAAAAATGTTGTCCTTTTGACATGGCGGCAGAGCAGAAGGCAAGAGCAACATATGAGCACCTGATGGTACTCACGGATGACCCTGCAATAATCAATCCCCTGCGTTTCCTCAGGGAACGCGAGATCGTTCACTTCCAGCGCTTTGGCGAGTGTCTGAATATTCTGCAAAGCAGCATGACCGCCGGCCGTACCCTGAACATGAGCCCGGCCAGCAACCCCTGCGCGGATATGTAATATTCACCCCGAGCCCGGCGGCGCGTAACGCCCCCCCCGGAAAAATACCGATATAAAAGGGGCTCCGCTTTTCCTGTGCGGCGCCCCATAAATTATCTGAGCAGAAGTTTACGACAGCAGTATCCTGTCTGATTCCACCTGTTTGCCGGCTATCTCGGCAAACTTTTCCATAAGCTGCTGCTTGGTCAGCTTTTTCTTCTCTTCGCCCTCCACATCCAGTATTATATGCCCCTCGTTCATCATGATGAGCCTCGTACCATGGTTTATGGCGTCCTTCATATTGTGAGTTATCATCAGCGCGGTGAGTCCGTTCTCCTTGATTATGGCGTCGGATATATCCAGCACCTTCCTGGCGGTGGCAGGATCCAACGCGGCGGTATGCTCATCGAGGAGCAGCAGCTTCGGCCTTTGAAGCGATGCCATGAGCAGAGTCAGCGCCTGCCGCTGGCCGCCGGAGAGCAGGCCCACCTTGGATGTCATTCTGTCCTCAAGGCCGAGGCCCAGGCCCTTCAGCCTGTCCCGGTACTGCTCCCGTTCAGCCTTTGTTACGCCCCAGCGCAGCCCGCGGCGTTTGCCGCGGCGCATTGCCAGCGCGAGGTTCTCCTCTATCTGCATATTCGGCGCGGTACCGAGCATCGGGTCCTGAAATACGCGGCCTATATATGCGGCGCGTTTATACTCGCATTCACCCGTAACGTTTATGCCGTCAATAGTGATTGAACCGCTATCCACCGGCCATACGCCGGCTATGGCGTTGAGCATGGTGGATTTGCCCGCGCCGTTGCCGCCTATTACCGTAACAAAATCGCCCGGTTTAAGGGTCAGCGAAAGGTTCTGCAGCGCTTTTTTTTCGTTTATGGTACCAGGATTGAAGGTCTTACATATATTATCCAGCTTCAGCATATCTACTCTCCCCTTTCATCAGGCTTTCCTGTTGAGGCTGCGCTTACCCGCCATCTTGAATGAGCTCTTCCGCTCCGCCTGTATATGGGGCACTGCGAGGAATGCGGCTACTATTATGGCGGTGAAGAGCTTCAGGTCGTTTGGATCAAGCTTGAGCCACAGTATTATCACCATTACGATGTAGTACACTATGCCTCCGACTATCACAAACAGCAGCCTCATGTAAAACTCACAGCCCCTGCGGAATGCGGCGTCGCACAGCACCTCTCCGATTATTATTGCGGCAAGGCCTATAACGATGGAACCTCTGCCCATATTTACATCGGCAAAGCCCTGATACTGAGCCATAAGCCCTCCGGAAAGGGCCACCAATCCGTTTGAGACGGCAAGGCCGATGAGCTTCATGTTGTCGGTGTTTATTCCCTGCGCCCTGCTCATGTTAGGATTGGAGCCGGTGGCGCGGATCGCCGAGCCCTGCTCTGTGCCGAAATACCAG
>CALCEX010000013.1 GCA_937900325.1 uncultured Clostridia bacterium
TTTACTCTGGCTGTCACCTCCAGCGGGTTGAAGGGCTTTGTGACGTAGTCGTCCGCCCCTGCTGTAAGGCCTGCCACCTTGTCCATATCCTCTCCCTTGGCCGTGAGCAGTATCACCGGCACGTTGCTTTGCTGCCTTATCCTTGCCGTAGCCGTCATGCCGTCCATGAGGGGCATCATTATATCCATTAACACAAGATGTATATCATCTGAGGCAAACCTGCATA
Organism: uncultured Clostridia bacterium; assembly: GCA_937900325.1. GTDB lineage: Bacteria > Bacillota > Clostridia > Christensenellales > CAG-138 > SFEL01. Next base: position 227 of record CALCEX010000013.1, read on the forward strand.
ACGCCTCTTCGCCGTTTGACGCCTCCAGCACTCCGTAGCCTTCGCCGCTTAAATATATTCTTAGGGCGTTTCTTATGTCCCTGTCGTCATCACATACCAGAATGTTGTACATTCCCTCACCTCCACATACCAAAGGATAGCAGATAATGCCTTAATAAAAAACCGGCAAAACCCTTAAGACTTTCTTAAACCGCAAAACAGCGCCTAATCAAAGGGCCTCCCCTTATCAAGGGAGGCCTTATGTCACTGTTTTGAGTATTTCGCCTTTATATCCTTTACCGCCTGCTCATGGCGCGCTTTCTCCTGTGCCAGCTCGGCGTCCAAATCTGCCTGTACCTTTGCCATATTGCTTTGCGCCTGCTCCAATGCATCGTAGTATTCCTGCTCATCAGAGGGTTCTTCAAGCAGCATATTTAAGTATTGCTGCGCATTCGCCATATCCTTTCCGTGCCGTTGGTTTATCTCCGTTATAGAATCATCGTGCCTGTCATTTTCCATTTTTATCTCCTCTTCGTCCCGCACCCCCGCTGCATCCGCCGTGGGCTGCGGCGTGCTTGTGGGCCGAGGCGTCCACTCTGCGGTAGGCGTGGGTTTGGGCGTGGGCAGAGGCGTAGCGGTAGGCATCGGCGTAGCTGTGGGAACAGGCGATGGGGTAGCTTCGGGCGTTGCTGAAGGCTTTGGGGTTTTCTTTGGCTCCTCAGGCTTTTTCTCTTCCTTCACTGTGCCGTCATCCACTGTGCCGTCATATGCGCCGTTATCCTGAGCACATACGGAATTCGCCGGATTTACTGTGTCCGCAGGCATATTGCTTTTGCTATGTGAAGTAAGCCGCTCAGGCTGTCCGCCCGGATCGACCAATACTATTTCCACATATTTGTCAGTATACGCACAACCTGAAAGCGTTCCCATTCCGGCGGCAAGGCAAAGGGATAAAATTACTGCATTCCTGAAGCTCATGATCTCCGTCCTCAATAGATAAATGCGGCAAAATAATGGTCAAATCGATATGTGACACAAACTTTAACTATATGATATAACTTTTTCCTCCATAATTCAATCACGATTCCACGAAAAACGCCCCCTGCCGTTCAAAAAGCAGGGGGCAAAACAGTTTTATTATTTTTCGGTAAGCCTTCGGAGTATGTCTCCGGGCTTTAATTTCTGCTTGCAGCCTATGTACAGCTTTTCCTTCGGATGCGGCGTGCTCTGCACCCTTTCGCCCGCCTCGTTGGTTATACCGCTCACCGTAAAGCTGCGGCCTATGTCGCCCGGGGAAAGTATGGAAAGCTCTTCGCCGTCATAAAACTTGTTGCGCTGCACTACAAGAGCGGTTTCAGTCTCGGCGTCATAGGATATCGCCACTGCGGCTATGGCTCCGTCCGCTACATAACCGCCGCTGCGGGTCTCCTGACCCTCGGCGCCGGGATCGCCGAAGGCAAAGCCGGTGGTATAGGGCCGGTGGGAGGCAAGCTCCAGCTCCCGCATAACCAGGGCAGGTACCTTATACTCCCTGCCCTCGTCTATGCTGCGCTTATACTCGTCAAGCGCCATCCGATAGGCGTTCACAACTGTGGCAACATAGGCGATGGACTTCATGCGGCCCTCTATCTTGAGGCTCATTATGCCCGCATTCGCTATCTCCGGTATGTACTCTATGAGG
>CALCEX010000014.1 GCA_937900325.1 uncultured Clostridia bacterium
CCCAGGAACAGCCTGGCATAAGATGACAGCGACTCCACATATCTCCTTTGTCCCTCGGCATATATGGTATCGAACGCCAGAGAGGACTTGCCGCTGCCGCTGAGCCCCGTAAACACTATAAGCTTATTGCGCGGCAATGTAAGATCTATATTTTTCAGATTGTGCTCTCTTGCGCCCTTTATTATCAGCTTGTCATTCATCGTTTTATTTTCTCGTTCTTCCTCTTGCCTTCTTCGTGCTGCCCGGCATGCCGGGGGCTATCTTTTTGGGCTTATTCTCGCCCGTCAGGTCGAATAGCCTGTCGCGGAGCCTTGCAGCCGCTTCAAAGTCCAATTCCGCCGCAGCAGCACGCATCTGCTCGCGCAGTATCTCCGCCCGTGCTTCCCTGTCCTCCTGGGCCTCCTTTGGCCTGCCGCTTATCTCGATTATGCCGTGGACCGCCTTTGTGATGGTCCTCGGGATAATGTTGTGTTCCCTGTTATATGCCTGCTGCTTCCGGCGGCGGCGGGCAGTCTCGTCTATTGCCTCCTTCATGGAAGGCGTTACGGTATCCGCATACATTATCACCCTGCCGTCCGCGTTTCGTGCGGCGCGGCCTATTGTCTGTATAAGCGACGTAGCTGAGCGCAGGAACCCCTCCTTGTCCGCATCCAGTATAGCAACGAGCCCCACCTCCGGAAGATCCAGTCCCTCTCGCAGGAGGTTTATTCCTACCAGCACATCGAACTCGCCCAGGCGCAGATCCCGGATTATTTCCATTCGCTCTATCGTCTCTATCTCCGAGTGCATATATCGCACCCGTATGCCCATGCCGTCAAGGTATTCCGTAAGCATCTCCGCCATGCGCTTTGTAAGGGTTGTGACCAGCACCCGTTCCCCCTTGGCGGCGGTTTTCTTTATCTCGCCGAGCAGATCGTCCACCTGCCCCTCCACCTTGCGCACCTCTATCTCGGGATCCAGCAGCCCTGTGGGGCGTATTACCTGCTCCGCCACCCGGCTGGCCCGGCTCAGCTCATATTCGCCGGGCGTGGCGGATACGCATATGAGCTGATTTACCCGTTCCTTGAATTCGTCAAACTTCAGGGGCCTGTTGTCATAAGCGCTGGGCAGCCGGAAGCCATATTCCACAAGGGCCGTCTTTCGTGATAAGTCCCCGCTGTACATACCCCTTATCTGGGGTAACGTCACATGGGACTCGTCGATTATCATAAGAAAATCCTTTGGAAAATAGTCGAGCAGCGTATACGGAGGCTGACCCGGCCTGCGGCCGTCAAAGTAGCGGGAGTAGTTTTCTATGCCCTGACAGTAGCCTATCTCACGCATCATCTCCATATCGTATGTGGTGCGCTGCTCTATGCGCTGCGCCTCTATGAGCTTATCCTCCGCCTTAAACTTCTCTACCCTGGCCTGCATATCGTGCTCTATCTCTCCGAGAGCCCTGATGAGCTTATCCCTGCCCGTGGCGTAATGGGAGGCGGGGAATATGGCCACATGGCTTCTGTCCAGAAGTATCTCGCCGGTAGCGCAGTTTACCTCGCTTATGCGCTCCACCTCATCGCCAAAGAACTCGATGCGCAGCGCCTTATCCGACCAGTTGGAGGGAAACACCTCCAGTACGTCCCCCTTTGCCCGGAAGGTTCCCCGGACGAAGTCGTATTCGTTGCGCTGGTACTGTATATCCACCAGCCGCCGCATTACCTCATCCCGGTCTATCTCCATGCCCTTGCGCAGGGATATGGAGAGCTTAAGGTATTCCGCCGGATCTCCCAGAGCGTAAATGCAGCTTACGGAAGCCACTATTATAACGTC
>CALCEX010000015.1 GCA_937900325.1 uncultured Clostridia bacterium
CAGCGGACCTTCCAGTGTTTCCACCGCCTGCCGCTGCTCTTTGTTAAGTGTTGAAAGATCCATTTTTATTCTCCGTTTCCGGTAAGCCACATTATATCGAAAAGGCTGTACTGCATATTTTTAGAAGTATATTGTATCACAAACTTCATATAATAAAAAGTTCGGAATGAGCCAAATTTCGCCATGGACCGCAAAACGGCGCTGTGTCCCGTAAAAACGCCGTTTTGCTGTCTTTTGGGCATATAAAGCCCCCCATTTTCAGACAATACGCCATACTGTCTGACGAATAGGGGGACAGTCTATTCTCCCGCGCCGATTTTTATGCTTTATCAGTCCTCGCCCTTATCCTTTGAGAAGTTTATGCACTTGCCGGGATCGTCGTCCCAGAGACGCTCCATATTGTAGAATTCCCTCTCCTCCGGATGGAATATATGCACCAGTATATGTCCAAAGTCCAGCACTATCCAGCGTGCCTCGCCATAGCCTTCCTTACGAAGCACCGTAAGGCCCATATCGGCGGCCTTATCCTCCAGCTCATCGCAAAGCGTGCGCACCTGCGTCGTAGCGCGCCCCGAGCACACCACGAACCATTCGGCTATTATGGTCTTGTCCGCAACGTTCAGCGCGCGGATATTAAGCGCCTTTTTGTCATACAGCAGCTCGCATATTTTCAGTACCTGTTCTTTAACGTCAGTCATTATTATCCTCCAAATCTTTCTTTATCTCGTTCAGTGCAATGTAGGTCTCGGCGGTTATCTTTCCCTTTTTTTCTCCTTCAACGTGGTCTATTGCGCGCTCTATGCAGCAAACCATGCCGCGATCCAGACTCTTATCCGCCTCGCGGCGTATGTTCTCCACGCCGTCGTAGTTCCTTCCCTGCTCTATTTTATCCGCAAGATACACTATCTTGTCAAGTGCGGTCATGTGGCTCCTGCAGGTAGTATGGCAGCTTATAGCGGAAAGCACTTCTTTGTCCGTAATGCCGAATACCCGCCTTGCCCTCTCTGCGCCAAGAGGGCCGTGTATTATGGGCTGCGCCATGCTTGATACGTCCATGCCGTACTCGTTTGCCAGTTCGTACTGTTTTTCAGGCGGCAGCTTGGCGCAGTCGTGCAGCAGCCCGGCAAGGGC
>CALCEX010000016.1 GCA_937900325.1 uncultured Clostridia bacterium
ATGTAGCAAATGAACGAAGCGATAATATCGCCCAATATGAAATTCAAAAAGATGGCCGTCTCATTCTAACTAATCAGGAGATCAAAACCGGAAGCCCGGTTTGTATTTTGTTTGCCGATTTCTGATAATTTCGTGCGTAATTAGAAACAATATATTCTGAAAACTATAAAACATACCGGGAGCGGATAAACCCACTTCCGGTATGTTTTATAGTCTCTTGAATTCAGATAAATAGACATTTTGCATTTCCATTTTTACGGTGCGCAGTAACTCAGTCTAACACAAGAATTCGGATCCATACTACTTACAATATTGGAGTATTTTCTTCTGGACGGGGGAATAACATATTTTTTGAATTAGATCAAAACTAGAGTGCAAAAGTAAGCCTATATGAACACTCTGACACTATAAGTCTTATTTTAGTTTTTGTAACATACAGAGCGTCCAATAGAGGTAAAACCCCCAAGGTCTGTAATAATCACATTGTTTTGACTAAATGCACAGTGAACGATATGCGATGTACTGGCTGGTGGTCATCTCCAGACGGTTTTTTCTTCTGTTACCCGGTTGTGCAGGGCGATGTCGATTTGGGCGCATAGACTTTTCTTGTCTGCCATGGTCTGCGCTCCTTTCCTCGTTCTGCAACGCAAGTATATCCAAAACCATGGCAGAAAGCTATTACCAAGACCACCAAGGAACCAAGGACAAAGCAAGCAATACCGCCAACTGAAACAGCCGCGTAATAAAATAAAAAGAGAGAAGCCCCCGTTGGCAGTTCGATTTGAACTGCCAACAGGAGCTTCTCTCGCTGTTTTTCTTTGCTCAGAGGTTCGAATTACCCCACATCACGGAAATGGCCTTTTGCATCTCCATCTTGGCTGGTACTCGATTTTTCCCTCTGAAACGGCTGAAACCCTTGCCGCAGCAAGGGTTTCGGGGGCTGCATCTTTTTCAGCAACCTTTGTTGGAGCGGGTAATGGGACTCCCGGCAGCACTGGGGCAGTGCCGCCGCCAGCCCGGGGAACTCGGAAACGATGCACTGTATCGTTTCCGCCCCTCGCGGGGACGTTCCCTTCGAGTCCCATTCCCCGATAATCATTTCAAAAAAATATCCCCCCGCTCGGGAGGATATTTCTATTGGAGCGGGTAATGGGACTCGAACCCACTATCTCAGCTTGGAAGGCTAATGTGTTACCATTACACTATACCCGCATATTAAATTGTGTAAGTGGTGCGGGCGAAGAGATTTGAACTCATACGCCTTGCGGCACTGGAACCTAAATCCAGCGCGTCTGCCAATTCCGCCACGCCCGCAAGTCTATTATTCAAATTTGGTGACCCGTCGGAGATTCGAACTCCGGACACCTTGATTAAAAGTCAAGTGCTCTACCGACTGAGCTAACGGGTCAATTGGCTGGGGTGGCGGGATTTGAACCTGCGCATACCAGAGTCAAAGTCTGGTGCCTTAACCGCTTGGCTACACCCCAATAACTGGGGAGTGAGGTAACGGAAGCGGATAAAAATAGTTATTATCCGCTTCCCCTCAAAAAATGGGGTGAGTGGTGGGATTTGAACCCACGACATCCAGAGCCACAATCTGGCGCTCTAGCCACTGAACTACACCCACCATGTAAAGTTATACGGCCCAGGGATGCCAACTGCAAAACCATTTGATCGGCCCAAATAACTTTGCATTTGGCGCGCCCGCAGGGATTCGAACCCTGGACCTACGGCTTAGAAGGCCGTTGCTCTATCCTGCTGAGCTACAGGCGCATATCCAGATGTCAGCTCCCCGGCCTCCTGGCAGCCCATACAGGCATACCGCCGACATCAATGCATTTTATCAGAAACAAATAGCCATGTCAAGCATAATACTGATCATAAAATGCGGCGGCATAAATTTATTGTGATTATTCTCCGCCGTGCAGGGCAGAATATGGCTATGTTGATTTTGTTTATCAGGGCAATAATACTTTATCTTCTTGTTTTTATGGTGATAAGGCTGACCGGCAAGCGGCAGATATCCGACCTTCAGCCCTTTGACCTTATCATAACGCTGCTGGTAGCGGACCTGGCCTCTGTGCCTGCGTCGGATACGAGCATACCGCTTCTTTACGGTATAGTTCCCATACTGGCCCTCTTTCTTATACAGCAGATAATGGCGATCTGCTCGCTGAAGTTCGAGGGCTTCCGCTATGCGGTGTGCGGCAGGCCCCTGCTGATGGTATCAAAGGGCGTGGTGCAGGAACGATCCCTTAAGGCGGCCAGATATACCCTGAACGACCTTATGGAGCAGCTTCGCGCGGGGGGCAATTTTGAGCTTTCAACAGTCGAATACGCCATACTCGAAACGAACGGCCAGCTTTCCGTGCTGCTGAAGGGCCCCTCCCAGCCCGTTACCTATGAGGCGCTGTCGCTGGAATCTCCAAAAGCGCGGCCTCCTTTTCTGCTGGTGCAGGACGGCAGGATACACAGGGAGGCCCTGCGGCAATCCGGCCACGATGAAAAATGGCTCGAAAGACGGCTGAGATCCGCCGGGATAAGAGGCCCGGAGCGGCTTTTGTTTGCTTTTCTGTCAGGGAATACGCTGCATATACAGTCCAAGGAAAAAGACGGAGGCAAGGTTGCGTTTGTAGACACGGGAGGAAAAAATGATCAATAGGGGCAGCTTTTCCATAGTATCCGCCATAGCTGCGGCCATAGCGGCAGCGCTGCTCGTATTTCTGTTTACAGTTCCCGGAAATTACCTCAGGGATATGACGGCAAAGCTGCGCGTAATGACTCACGAGGCAGAGCAGGCGGCGGTATTGGGGGATATGGCAACGGCGGCGGAACGCATAGACGCGATAACGCGCGAATACAACAGCCGCCGCGATAAAATAAAGATGTTTTTCCATCATGACGACCTGGACGAGATGGACAAAACGCTTATCACCTGCCGGGATCTTGTGGCGATGGGCCAGAGCGACAACCTTATATGCGAAATAGATACTATCTTAGGCATACTGGATCACATGGACGCGGTGGAGACAATAACCATAGCGGAGCTGTTCTGACCTGGACAGAAAAAAGCGGCAGCGAAGCCTGCCGCTTTTATAATCCCCGTATCCTTACCTCCAGCACACGGCCAATTATCTCCACATCGCCGCCGGAGATTATCATGGGTTCATATTTGGGGTTGGAGGGTATCAGCATAAGCGTATTATTGAGCCACTTTACCTTGCGCACCAATACCTCGTCGCCTATGCGAACTATGGCGATGTGCCCGCTTTCCACCCGGTTCTGCATGCGTACCAGCACAAGCGCGCCTTCGGGAATGAAGTCGCCTGTCATGCAGTCGCCTTCTACCTCCATATAAAAGTAATCTCCCGCGGTGACGTCGCTTGAGGGAAGGGGAATATATTCGGTGATGTTCTCGTCCGCCAGTATGGGCAGCCCGGCGTGTACCTTTCCCACAAGCGGAACGCCGACGGTGTCCGTGACCGGCATGAAAAGGGCGGAGCTTCCGCCGCGCTCCTTGAACATGGTGGTTACCGTGTCGCGGCCCAGTATGTAGTCCGCAGTTACATGAAATATGGAGCAGAGCTGCATCAGCGCATCGTTTGGCAGCGGAACGCGCCCCGTTTCGTATTTGCATATAGCCGCCTTCTGTACGCCCAGCGCCTGCCCCAGCTCATCCTGAGTAAGGCCATGCTGCTTTCTGAGCTCCCGCAGTCTGTTCATTTATACACCGCCTCTCCGGGATATACCGTTCTGTTATTTTACTCTTAATATTTAGTGTATCTCATTAAGAAATAAAAATCAAGCCAAATAATTTGCGCAAAGTACCGTAATCGGTATTGACAGTATCCAAAAAGGATACTATAATGCAATTGTAACTTGATGAGATACTTTTAAAAAGATGCGGAACATGATCGTTTCCGATGGAGATATAAACGGAGGTGCGCTATGAATTACTTTGGATTGTTCTTCAGCTTTATGATCCCCGGCGTTGTTATAGGCACAATGGCGGCGTCCGCCGTAAAGGAAGCGGCAGCTAAGAAACGCAGGCGTCAGGCCATGATGCGGAGCAGAGCCATGCGTACCGTCCCCAGGAATAAACTGTATGTAAGCACCATCGAGGAGCGAAAGGCTGCGTAATATGGCTGGATAGGCAGCGCAGCGTCAAAATCAAAGCTTGCCCGTTCCCGCGGGCAAAATCAACATAATATGCGCCATTTGTAAAAGCTTCGCCTGAAAAGGCGGGGCTTTTGCATTGCCCGGTCATTTGCATAATGTGTAAACTTACAGGCGGTTCGCTTGTAGGAAATGGCAAAGTGAAGTATAATACTTTAATACACTTAAAGTATATTTGGCGAGGTATGTCATAATGGCAAGAAGACGCAGGAGAAGAAGCAGAAACTCAAGGAGAAGGATGATCCGCAACGCTATAAGGATAACGCTCTTTTTCCTTATCGTTGCCGCTATAATAGGCGGGATCGTACTGCTGGTCTCAAAGCTTATAAATAAAGGCGGGGAGACGGAGAATATCAGCGGCAATACGGCGATAGAGCAGCCGGCCGGGCAGGAGCAGGAGGAGAAGCAGGGCTTCTTCGCCAGGCTTTTCGGGAAGAAGGACAACGAGCAGAACGGCCTGTTCGATGAGGAGGGCAACCCTGCCGCGACACAGCCGCCCGAGCCTACCCCGACGCCGCTGCCGGAGTTCAGCCCTTACTCCGTTGCAGGCACGAGCCCGGAGGATTTTGGCATTGAAACAAAAATAGAGGTGGACGGCGCCGAGATGGATGTGGACCAGTATACCTCCGCCGACGTGATAGACTTTGACGAGGGGGATAAATATACCCAGCTTGAGGGCGTTATAACCTTCCGCGGCAATAACTTCCGGGACAGCCCATCCTACGGCACCGCGAATATGACTGAGAAAAAATTCGATACCTCGCCATGGACCTTTACCGTAGGCAGCCTGCAAAAAATGTACGGCTCCGGATCGTGGTCCGGCTGCGGCTGGACGGGTCAGCCGCTTCTCGTCCGCTGGCCGGAATCCACCAAGCGCATAATGAATATGCACGACTGGGCAAAGCAGAAGGAAGGCCTTATCGAGGCCATATACGCCACCATGAGCGGCAACATATACTTCTTTGACGCCGAAACGGGGCAGGAGACCAGAAACCACATAAGCACAGGCTTCCCCTTTAAGGGCGCGGGCGCGCTGGATCCGCGAGGCTATCCTCTTATGTATGTAGGCTCCGGCGACGACAGCCCTACCGAGGGCAAGGATACCTCCCATGCCTTCATAATAAGCCTCATAGACGGCTCGGTGCTTTATGAGTTCGGCAAGCAGGATTCGTTCAGGCTGAGGGGGCTTTCCTACTTTGACAGCTCCGCCCTGGTTGACGCCGAGACGGACACCCTCATATATCCCGGCGAAAACGGCATACTGTATCTTATAAAGCTCAATACCAGCTACGACGAAGCCGCCGGTACGCTGTCCATAAGCCCGAAGGTGACAAAATGGCGCTATAAGGGCGCAAAGAACAACACGGACGGCGTAGCCGCAAGCGGCGCCTTCTGGCTCGGCATGGAGGACAGCGCCATGACCTGGCGGGGCCACCTGATAATCGCCGACAACGGCGGCCATCTCATGTGCATCGACCTCAACACCCTGCGGGTGAAGTGGGTACAGGACACGCTGGACGATACCAACTGCACAGGCGTACTTACCCTCGAGGGAGAGGACAATCACCCTTATGTGTATATGTCTACCTCCTTCCATCCCAACTGGAGGGCCAAGGAAAACCAGACCGCGCCCATACCGATATGGAAGATAGACGCGGTGACGGGCGAGAGGGTATGGACCAACAACGACTACAACTGCCAGACCATCGCAAAGCCCAATCAGGTTTCGGGCGGCGTTCAGGGCTCATTCGCCTCCGGCAAGAACGATCTTGAGGATCTCATATTTGTGCCGGTATCCATGACAGAAGGAACGAAGGGCGAGCTGGTAGCGCTGAACAAGTCCGACGGTACGGTAAGGTGGCGGTATACCTTCCAGGGTTATCCGTGGAGCTCGCCGGTGCCGGTATATGACCAGAACGGCAAGGGCTATATAATACAGTGCACCAAGTCGGGCTACATACACCTTTTCGACGGCCTTACGGGCACGCTGCTGGACGAGATGGACCTGGGCTCCAACGTGGAGGCTTCTCCCGCCGTGTTTGATAACAATATCGTCATAGGCACCAGGGGAGGACTTATTTACGGTATAAAGCTGAAATAACTGATTTGGAGATGCAATGGGCAGGGTAAACGGAAATATTCAGGGCATAAGGGACACGGTGCTGGAGAGGATCGAGCTGCTCTACGATATGCGCCAGGGGCAGGATGAGTTCGTCTCCCGGGAAATGGTAGAGGAGCTGAGCCGGCTTACTGGTATTCTGGGCCGTGAGATATCCGTATATATAGGCCGCGATGGCCGCGTTGCCGATGTATCCGTGGGCGACAGCGCCAAGGTCTCCATGCCCAATATACGCCTCGTGCGCAATGAGGACAGGCTGTGCGGCGTGCGCTGCATACATACCCACCCGAATGGCGACGGGAGGCTTTCCGGCGTGGATCTTGGTACGCTGCGCAGCATGCGCCTTGACAGCATGGCGGCCATAGGCGTCAGGGAGGACGGCGAGGCCGCAGCGGTATACGCCGCGTACCTTGGAGATGCGGACGAGGCGGGGGAGCGGGGCGTGCTGATATACGGCCCCATGCGCCCATACAAGCTGCCTCAGCGGCTGCTGATGAAGGAAATATACCTTGCAGACGACAGGCTGAAGTCAACGACCGTCGAGGCGGAGGGCTCCCGGCCCGAGAGGGCGATACTTGTAGGGCTGGAAAACAGCGAGCCCTACGATACCCTTGCGGAGCTTGGCGAGCTTGCAAAGACGGCGGGGGCCAACGTGGTGGGCCGGTTCACCCAGAAGAAAGCCGGCGCGGACAACGCCACATACATAGGCAGCGGCAAGGCGGAAGAGCTTTCCTTAAAGGGCAGCGAGCTTGAGGCGGATCTTTTTATATTCGACGATGAGCTTACGGCAGTGCAGAGCCGCAACCTCGAGGATATACTGGGCGCCCGGGTCATAGACCGCACCGCGCTCATACTGGACATATTTGCACAGCGGGCCACCACGCGGGAGGGCAAGCTTCAGGTGGAGCTTGCGCAGCAGAAATACCGGCTGCCGCGGCTGATGGGTCAGGGCGCCGCGCTTTCCCGGCTGGGCGGCGGCATAGGCACGCGGGGTCCGGGCGAAAAGAAGCTTGAGATAGACCGGCGGCGGATAAAGCGGCGGATATTCGAGCTCAGCGAGGAGCTTAGCGAGATAGAAAAGCAGCGGAGCCTCAGGCGCGCCCGCCGCGAGAAGAATTCCACACCTGTCGTGGCGCTGGTGGGCTACACAAACGCCGGCAAGTCCACGCTGCTTAACGCCCTGACCGGCGCATCGGTGCTGGCGGAGAATATGCTGTTCGCTACGCTTGATCCGGTGGTGCGGCAGACGGAGCTGCCAAACGGCACGGAGGTGCTGCTGTCGGATACCGTGGGCTTCATAAATAAGCTGCCTCATGACCTTGTGGAGGCTTTCCGCTCCACACTTGAGGAGGCGGCAAATGCAGACCTCATACTGCACGTGGTGGACAGGTCTTCACCGTATTACGAAAGCCAGATGGCGGTAGTGGAGGACGTGCTTTCAAAGCTTGGCGCGCTGGATATACCGAGGATAAACGTATACAACAAGTGCGACCTTACCGCGGAGCGGACGCCCAACGACGGCGTGTTCATAAGCGCGGCGAAGGGTACGGGCATTGATGAGCTGCTGGAGCAGATAGAGAGCAGGATAAACAGCGGAAGGCTGGAGGTAGACATAGTAGTGCCTTATGACAGATACGAGGCCATGAACGTAATACGCGCCGAGGGCCGCATATTGGCGGAGGAGCATCAGGGGGATGGCGCACACCTTAAGATTCGGATAAACGAAACCGCGCTGTGGAAGCTTAAAAGGATGCTGGGGGAAGGATATGGGCAAAACTAAGGTAATAGCCATAGAGGGAATAGACGGAAGCGGAAAAAGCGTACAGTTCAATAAGCTTGCGGCGGCGCTTGAGGATATGGGCTATTCCGTGGAAAAACGGGAATATCCCAACTACAAAAGCTACTTCGGTTCTCAGGTGGGCAGCTATCTTTCCGGCGCCGAGGGCGTAAAGGCGGACGCCGTGGACGGCAAGAGCATGGCGTTGTGGTTTGCGCTCGACCGCTGGGAGGATATGAAGAGCCACATTGACGGCGGCGACTATATGATTATTAACCGCTATGTGCTCAGCAACGCGGTATACCAGAGCATACGCGACATAGATCTCGGGCAGCCGGATATAATAGACTGGGTGTTCGATCTGGAATACGGCCATTTCTGCCTGCCAAAGGCCGATATATACCTTTTCTATGACGTGGCGCTGGCGCAGGCGGGCGAAAACGTGACGAAAAAGGGCTTCAGGGATTACATGGGCGGCGAGAAGAAGGATGTATACGAGGAATCCTGCGGGATACAGCAGCGGGCCAGGGCCAAGTACCTTGAAACGGCGCAAAGACGCGGCGACGTCGCCGTGATACAGTGCATGGGTGATAAGGGAATGCGCTCCGTAGAGGACATAGCGGCGGAGACCATGCGGGTGCTGCGGGAGCGAAATATGATCTAATTGGCGGATATACCGCCATTTTTTATTGCGTCAAACAGCGCCCGCCACAGCGCAGCGTCAACGGCCTCCATCTGCGGCAGGCGGCGCTTCAGCCGGAAGGCCGAGAGGGCGGAGAGGGTATCGCCGGATAGCCCGCCGCTCATCAGGCAGGGGAAACCCAGCATATTCAACCCCTGCTGGAGCACGAATACATGAACCCCCATATTTCCCGGGAAAAGTACAGGATACCCCACGGCAAGCGACGAGCGGCCGAGGCTGACCTCGCCCCGTATCCACAGGGGCGATCGGTACTGGGCTTCTACATATGAAAACAGCTTGTGATTTATACAGTACCGGCGTATCTCGTTTTGCACGCCGCAGATGTTTTTGCAGGGGCAGAGCAGGGCAAAGTCCCCGGAAAGCCCGGCGAGGCAGGGCGCAAAGGGGGCGAAGGGCTCGCTAAGCGTATGAAATGAGCTTTTTATGGCCATGTCGTAACGACTGCACAGGCAGCGGCAGGCATATAAGAAGCGGCTGTCCGTCCATAGCATTCCGCCGCAGCTTTTGCAGCGGCCCATGAGGGCCGGATCGGCCGTCGTGAACCTGCCTCCGTATTCATCATAAACAAAAAGCGTCGCCATGCTTTATCATATGGCGTCGCTTTTGCTTTTGTTAAAGGGCCGTTATTTTAGCCTGCGAGCTCGATCTGGGGCTGGGCGCCGGGGTCGATGTAGGCGGCATCCGGATCGTAATAGGCGGGGTCCATCGTAGGCTCTGCGTATACGGGCGAGTTGTCGCTGTAATAATAGTAGTTGCCGTCGGCTCCCTGGTACATGGTGGGCGTGCGGGGAGGCAGCGATTCTCCGGGAGAAAGCACCTTCACGGTATCGGCCTCCTGGTTGGAATCAAATATGAATGCGTGCAGCGCCATGGCGTTGGCGGGAATATCCGCCAGCACTACCGACTTACGCTCGTATTTAGCGGTTTTGTATGTTTCGTCCGCAGGTATCCTGCAATAGAGCAGGCCGCCCGCGCCCATGCCGAGAGCCTTTGTAGCGCAGGAGATTATGCGGTCGTTGGTCATGTTGGTCTCCACCATGGGCAGTATCTTCTCCAGCATTTTGTATTGCCTGGATACATCCGCCTTCATGAACTGGGCGTATATCTGGTTGAGAAGCTTGAACTGCCGCTTGGTACGGTTGAAGTCGCTGTCTATGTGGCGTATCCTGGCATAGCCCAGGGCCTGCTTGCCGGTGAGCTTGACGTTGCCTTCATTGGCGAATATGAAACCGTCCCATGTATCCGCTATGCCGCGCTGCTTGTTGAGGCCGGCTATGCAGTCGTTGGCCTCGCTTATTTCCTCTGCGCTCATGCGGACCGTAACGCCGCCCAGCGCATCTACTATCTCCTCGAACATATTGAAGTCCACCAGCACATATTCGCTGAGGTTGAGATAAAAGTTGCTGTTGAGGGTTTCAAAGAGCAGGTCAAGGCCGCCCTTTACCGCGGCGGAGTTGAGCTTGCCGTAGCCATGGCCGGGTATGTTGACCAGCATATCGCGCATTATCGTGGTGAGCTTGAGCCTGTTGTTCACCGTGTCTATGGTGGCTATAAGCATGGCGTCCGTGTTGGAGTTGCCGCTTGTGCCGCGCCGGTCAACGCCTATGAGCAGCACGTTTATGTAGCGCTCGTCCGCCGCGTCGGCCTTCAGCTTTTCCAATGCCGCGTCGTCCAGCCACGTCTGGTCGTATAATTCGCTCATGGGTATGGGGGTGGGGACCGGGGTGGCTGAGGGCTCCGGCGTAGCGTTAGGGGTAGCTGCGGGAGCCGGGGTGATCAGAAGATCCCCTTCGTTCTCCGCGAACACGGTATCCGTGCCGGGGCGGGATATGCTGTTGAGCAGCTTTGCGGCAAGTATCCCTATGGCGGCGGCTGCGGCCACTATGACGCACAGAAGTATGATTATGATTTTGCGGCCTTTGCCGTTATTTTTATTTTGCTCCATTTTTTCGGACTCTTCCTTTTGTATAATACTGTCCGGGACATTATAACCTATAAGGCGGAATATATCAATTTTTGCGGGCTGAATTTACAATGCGGTAACTATTGCCATGTTGAAGGCCCTGGGGTATATTATAGTATGAGTTATTATGCGGCAAGGGAGCGGTATGCTGATGTACGGTGATTTCGCGGGCATGTACGACCCGCTCATGAAGGACGTGGATTATGATTCCTGGGCGAAGTATCTGCTCGGTTTTTTGGGCGGCGAAAAACTGCGCGTGACGGACTGCGCCTGCGGCACGGGAGAGATAACGCTGCGTCTTGCAAGGGCGGGGCATATGATGACCGGCGTGGACATATCCGATAAGATGCTGAGGATAGCCTCCGAAAAGGCGCGGAGGGCTGCGCTGAATATACCCTTCGTGGAGCAGGATATGCGCAATCTTGCGCTGCACCGGCCCCAGGACGCCATAGTATGCGCCTGCGACGGGGTGAACTATCTCGATTCGTCAAAGGCCGCCGAGGAGTTCTTCGAGGCCGCAAACGCCGCGCTGAAGGCAGGCGGGCTGCTGCTTTTTGATATTTCGTCCCGGTACAAGCTGGAAAACATACTTGGCTGCAACACCTTTGCGGAGGATGAGCAGGCCGGCGCGTATATCTGGAAGAACAACTACGATCCGCAAAGCCGCCTCATAGAGATGGAGCTGACCTTCTTTGAGCGGCAGGGCGGGCTTTACCGCCGCTTTACGGAGCGTCACATACAGCGGGCGCATGATACCGGCGAGCTGCTAAAGGCGCTGCGCAGGGCGGGCTTTGACGCGGAAGCGTATGATTTTGAAACAACTGATCCCGTAAAGCCGGACAGCGAACGGGTGCAGTTTTGGGGAAGGAAGAGGCTATGAAGCCCCTTGAGCTTTACAAGGACGGCGAAAAGGTGGTCTGCGCCTTTACGCTGTATATAGATCCGGGAGCGGAGGAACCGGATGAGATGCGGCGGCTGATTCTGGACGGCCTCGGGCGCATAGCGGGCCGGTACGATACCGGCCAGGGACCTGTGGAGGTCGAGGTGCGGGTGGATATATCAGATAAATTCCGCTTCGGCGCGGTGAATGTGCGCATCATTGACGAGACGCCCGTCATACGCAAGCGGTACAGCCCGCGGATAAACGTGAGCCGGGCGTATTACGGCGCGCGCCGCAGGGGGTTGCTGAAGCTGGGACGGTTCATTTTGCGAAAGCCGGACGTTTACATAAACCTTTCGGGCAGGGATATGCAGGATCAGAGGCAGCGCGGGGTGATATGCTCCGTGATACAGCATGAGTTCGGCCATGTGCTGGGCTTTAAGGATAAGTACCGGATGAAGAGCTTCAGAAAAAAGAACGAGGATGTTGACGACAGGGATATAATGTACCGTGTGGGTGACGCACAGAAGTTCATGGAATATCATATAAGAAGATTGAAGAGCTGCGCGGATAAGGGCAGGATACCCTTCAGAAACGTGTAGCGGCGATATACGGAGGATAACAATAATGGATAAAATAGTAAGAGGCCTTATGGCAAACGATACGGTAAAGCTCATGGCTATCACCGGCAAGGAAATATGCGAGACTGCCCGCGAGCTTCACGGCCTGTCGCGGGTATGCACGGCGGCGCTGGGGCGTTCCCTTCTCATAACAGATATGATGGGGGCGCAGCTCAAGGGCGAAAACGACAGGCTCACTACCATAATCAAGGGCGGGGGCCCGGCCGGCAACATAGTCTGCACTGCGGATAACAGGGGCCGCGTAAAGGGCTACATAGAAAACCCGAAGCTGGAGCTGCCGCTCAACGACAGCGGCAAGCTGGATGTCTCCATGGCGGTAGGCTGGTTCGGAGAGCTTACGGTAGTGCGGGATCTCGGGCTGAAGGAGCCCTATGTGGGCAAGAGCAACATGGTATCCGGCGAAATAGCGGAGGACTTCGCACAGTATTTCACAGTGAGCGAGCAGCAGCCCTCCATGGTATACCTGGGAGTCCGGGTAGACCCGCACGACGGCAGGGTCAGAGCCGGAGGCGGCCTGATAGTGCAGCCTATGCCCTTCTGTCCTGATGACGTGATAGACGAAATACAGGGCAGGGTACCCATGGTGAAGATGCTGGCGGGCATGCTGGACGACGGCATGGAGCTGGAGGCTTCGCTGAAGAAGATATTTGACGGAATGGATATCAGCTTCACCGAGACCATGGAGACGGAGTTCAGATGCGACTGCACGCGGGAGCGGCTGGAGAGAGTCCTTATATCTCTGGGCCGGGACGAATTAAGCGACATGATAGAGAAGGAGCACGGCGCGGAGCTGACCTGCCACTTCTGCGATAAAAAGTACAGCTTCAGCGAAGCTGAGCTCAGGGGTCTCCTGGAGGAGGCCGGAAAGGCGCAATAATCAGATGGCGGAAAAATTCAGGACCGAAAAAGGCGGTAAGGTGCTTCAGTTCGCTCAGGACGGAGAATTTTACTACCGCAGCGGCTCGTCAAAGCTTGAAAAGAACGACCTTACCGGGGCCATAGCGAGCTATCGCATGGCTCTGAAGCTGGATCCGCAAAATTATGACGCGGTGCTGGGCATAGCGGAGATACTTACCGCCATGGGGCGCACTGAGGAATCCAACCGGCTGCTTATGGTGAAGTTCCGGGGGGATGAGAGGCCGGCGGAGGCTTATTTCGGCATGGGCTGCAACTTTTTCGCCCAGAGGGAATACGATCAGGCGCGCATGAGCTTTGATAAATACCTTGATGAGGAGCAGGAGGGCGAATTCGCCTGCACCGCATACGATATGGCCGAGGCAATAGACGACGGCACCGCAAAGGCCTATCAGGACGGCCCTTCCGCCGCGCCCGGGTATATGGAGGCGGAGCAGGCAAGGCGGCTCATGGATAAGGAGGATTTTAAAGGGGCGATAGAGCTGCTGGAAAAAACCGTGGCAGAGCATCCTGAGCTTTTATATGCCCGCAACAGCCTTGCGTTGTGCTATTATTGCGTACACGATTACGACAAGGCAACGGAGCAGGTGGGCGCGGTGCTGAAGAAAGACCCGAAGAACATACAGGCGCACTGCAATCTGGCTATATTCATGAGGGGCGCCAGGGACGACGTCGGGCTGAAGCGGCAGGCCGATTATTTAAAGACTGTTGAAACGGAGGACGCCGACGACCTTAACAGGCTCTGCATTACATTCATGGAGCTTCGCGAGTTCGCGGTAGCAATGCCGATAGCCAAAAAGCTATATGGAAAGAAAAGCTTTGATCCATCCGTTATACACAGGCTTGGCCTTTGCGCATATTATACCGGCGACTGGACATATGCCCTGAGCTGCTACGACAGGCTCGTAAAGATCGACGGCGAGGACAGCATAGCCCGTTTTTACAGGGGAGTATGCAAGGCGGCGATTATGGGCGCGCCTAAAGCCATGAGCCTCATGCTGAACTATCAGGTGCCTGCGGAGGAGGTCATAGCCAGGATAAAGAAACTCAACGAGTACATACACATTCCAAGGGAAAAGCTGACGGAGATGTGGAGGGAAGGCGGCGACGTGAGGACGATCGCAAAGTGGGGCCTGACGCTGCCGGATCAGTCTGTAAAGCGGGCTGTACTGAGCTTTATCGCCTCCTTCCGCGATGAGGCGGCGGAGGAGATACTGCGCGACTTTGCGCTGCGCAAGGAGGAGAGCACGGAGCTGAAGCGGGATACCTTTGCAATGCTCAAGGCCATAAACGCCAAGGAGCCTTACCTGAGCTATATCGACGGGGAGCTGGTGGAGAGCCGGGTAAGCCTGGTGCCGATGATGCCGAAGGGCATGCCAAGGGCCTACGGCGAGGTAATGGAAAGCTGCGTAGACTATATGCGGGGAATACGCGATGACAGCTGTATATCCGCAGCGGTGAGGCTTTGGGGCAAATATGTAAACGGCCTTTCGAGTTACCCGCCAATTTCCAAGGGGCAGAGGATGGCCCTTGCGGCAGCCCTTGAATATGAGGCGTGCCGCAAATGCGGCGTAAAGGTCACAAAGCTTGAGCTTTGCAGCAAGTACGGAATAAGCATGATCCGCTTCAATAACGCCATGGGCAAGCTGAACAAGGGAGAAAGCAAGGAATGAGATTTATAGCGACCTGCAAAATAGGCCTGGAGAGCGTGGTATCTCTTGAGCTCAGGCGCCTTGGCATAGAGGTTGAAAGGGTAGAGGACGCAAGGGTGCTGTTCCTGGGCGATTATCAGGAAATGGCAAAGGCCTGCCTCTGGCTGCGCACGGCGGAACGGGTGCTCATGGAGGTGGGAAGCTTTGAGGCCAGGAGCTTTGAGGAGCTTTTTCAGGGCGTAAAGGCTGTATGCTGGCGGGATTACCTGCAAAGGGACAGCTTCATACACGTAAACGGCAAGAGCGCAAAGAGCACGCTGTTCAGCGTATCCGACTGCCAGCGCATAGCCAAGAAGGCCATAGTGGAAAACCTAATGGCCGCATACCGAACTGAGAGGCTGCCTGAGACGGGCAGCGAGGTGATAATAGAGATAGGCATATTGCGTGATGTGGTCACAGTGGCGCTGGATTGCTGCGGCGCGGGGCTTTCCCGGCGGGGCTACCGCACATATAACGTCGCCGCGCCTATCGCGGAGACCTTGGGGGCGGCGATGCTGCTGCTCTCCCATTACAGGGGCGACAGGCCGCTTATAGACCCAATGTGCGGCAGCGGCACGATGCCCATCGAGGCGGCTATGATCGCCAACAATATGGCTCCCGGCCTGAACCGGCCCTTTGCGGCGGAGGAATGGGGATTTGCCGGCGGCAAAGGCCTGTTTGACAGGGCACGGCAGGAGGCCCGCGAAAGCCGCATAGACGGCCGGCCGGACATACTGGGCAGCGACATCGACGCCCGCAGCATAGACCTGTGTAAGAAGCACGCAAAGAAGGCGGGGGTGATGGTAAACTGGAAAACGGCGCCGCTTAAGGAGCTTTCTACGGATAAAGCCGACGGCCTTATAGTATGCAATCCACCTTATGGCGAGCGCATGATGGAAAAACGGGAGGCGGAGGCGCTGTACCGGGAAATGCGCAAAAAGTTCGACGAGCTGGATAACTGGCAGGTGAGCGTTATTACCGCATACCGGGATTTTGAAAGAGTATACGGCAAGCGGGCGGACAAGCGCCGCAAGCTGAGCAACGGCGGAATGGTATGCACGATGTACCAATATTTTAAAAGAGACGATTAAATTCAAAAATTATGCTTTACAAATCCGCAACGATGTATTATAATAATCTTCGTTGCAAAACGGGGCATTAGCTCAGCTGGTAGAGTGCCACACTGGCAGTGTGGATGTCAGCGGTTCGAGTCCGCTATGCTCCACCAAGACAATATAATCCGAACCTTTTGCCGACTTGGTCATGGGTTCGGATTTATTGTTTTTATGGAAGAAATTAAAGACTGAATAATAAGCCCCCGGCCGTTTACCCGGGTTGGGTTCATTGCGCCGGGGGTCCGTTTGTATCAGGCGTTAATCGGCTGCCTTGGGATATTCATTGCAGAGCAGCCTGTACGGAGGCTCGTCTTCCTCTATTGTGGGGAAGCGGCCGAGGGGATTTAAAAAGCGGTTGTCTGTATTGTCATCGTTGCACATGGAGACCTCCCCTATGAGCACAGGGCCTCCCTCAGGTATGACGAATTCATGATAGTAGTAGGGATAAAGGGAAAGGCTTTGGCCCGGCTTAAGCACTATGGTCTCGCCGGCGGGCACGGTATAGCAACGGCCGTCACTGAATATCTTTACCGGGGTATCTGCAAGCCGTTCATCCTCCGTTGCGTTGTAGAGGGTAAAATGTATGTCGTTACCGCCGCGGTTGATTATGTCCTCCATCTTGTGCCAGTGGAAGTGCATTGGGGAGACCTGACCGGAATCGCACATGATTATCTTTTCAGCATAGGTCTTGGTATACTTCGGATTGTGTACGTTGCCGTTGCGAATGGTGATAAGCGCAAGGCCGAGATGGCCAAAATCGCCCATGCCGTAATCGGTAACGTCCCACCCCAGCATATTGTCCCTTATCTCATCGTATTCGTGTCCCTTGTTCTGCCATTCCTCGGGAGTCCACTTGCAGAAGGGGGGCAGCTCAAAGCGGTGCTCCTCCAGCAGCTTTTCGAAACGCTTTATTACGGCGTTTATCTCGGATCTTTTCATGTTGATGCTTTTGCCTCCTGTTAATCAAATTATTCAAGGTTTGCGTGGTATCTCCAAAGGGCTTTCATATCCAACCCCCTGCGCTCTATTATCATTTTTGCGACTATATCGCCCAAAAGCAGAAGACTTTGCTCAAAAAGGCTGGTCATGGGCTGGGCGGAATCTATCTCGTCCGCGAGGTAATGCTTCGTCCTTACGGGAATGCGTACCATGAGGCTTGAGACCTCGCCCACAGGGCTTACCGGACTGGAGCCTATGTGTATGACCTTTGCGCCTATATCGTGGGCTTTTTGGGCTATGGCGGCCGGAAAAAGGGTGGAACCGCTGCCAGAACCCACTATGAGAACATCATTTCCGGTTATGGCGGGCTCGGTTATCTCCCCCACTATGTGGGTGCGTATGCCCAGATGCGCCCAGCGCTTTGCTATGGACTCGAGAGAGAGAAGCACACGGCCTACACCGACGAAAAACACCTGATCCGCAGCCTCTACTGCGTCTATGAGAGCATCAACACTGTTCGGCTCTATGGCGGAAAGGGCTGTCTCCAGTTCACCGAGTACAAGCGCCCTGCCCAGATCAAAGGTATATTCAGACATATTTTACCTCCTGAATTGCTCTGAAAAGCTTATAAGTTCGGATATTGATTCCCTTGGTCTGGATCTGTCCGCGCAGGTACTGCCCGCGACAAATATATCCGCATATTCGCTCAGCTCCCGTATGTTTTCGCGGGATATCCGCCCGTCCAGCGTTATGGTGGTATCAAGGCCGCGGGACTTTATGCTGCCGCTCAGCTCTTCCACCTTACGTCTGCCGTAGCACACCTGCTTTTCTCCGGGAAAAGAGGCATAGCCGGGGTTTATGAGCATCAGCAGCACGTTGTCGCACTTTTCAAGGACGTAGTCCAGCACGCAAAGCGGAGTGGAGGGCTTTAAAGCCACCCCTGAGCGGACGCCGAAGCGGTGTATCTGGTTGAGTCTGTTATCGATATGCGATTCGGTTTCTGCCTGGAAGGTAAGCTGCTGCACCCCTATATCCAGAAGTTCGCCTATAAAGAAATCCGGTTCATTGACCATGAGGTGCACATCAAAGGGCAGATCTGTAAGCTGCCTGAGCCTGCGCACCGTATCCAGACCGAGCGGCATGCTGGGGCTGAAATACCCGTCCAGTATGTCTATATGGAGCATCATTGCGCCCCCCGCCTCAAGCTCCTTTACCGAGCGCTCAATGCTGCACAGGTCGCACAGGGATATGAGAGAGGGGGATATTACGGGTGAGGAATGCCATATATCCTTCATTGGCTTAACTCCTTGAGGCAGTTGTTCAGGGCTTCCGATGTGGGCAGGGATTCCATTGCGCCCTTTTGCTTCACACAGAGCGCGCCCGCAGCGCAGCCCCGCTTCATGGCGGAGAAAATGAGATTCTCGCTGAGCATTATGGGATCCGTGACGCCCGCCTCGCAAAACGTGCTTAGGAAACTGCCCCAGAAGGCGTCGCCCGCGCCGGTGGTGTCCATCGCATCCGAAGGTATGCCGGGGCACAGGAGCATTTTCCCATCAAAGAAGCATCGAGCACCATCCCTGCCAAGCGTTTCCACAACGACGGATATGCCGTATCTTTCCCGCAGCAGAGGCAGCGCTTCCTCGCCGCCTACCATGTCGGTTTCGTCGTCGGATACCTTTAAAAGATCCACATATGGCAGGACGGACTGTACGGCCTTGGCTGCCGCGGCCCTGTCGCCGTCCCAGAGAAGGTCTCTGTAATTGACGTCAAAGCTTACCAGCTTGCGCTGTCTTGCCGCTTCTTTAAGAGCGTATACTGTGGCCTCCGCCGCGCTGCCCCTGGAAAGAGAACAGGAGCCTGCATGAACTATCCTGAAACGGCTTATATCCGCCGCCTCTACCTGGCCGGCGGTGAGAAACATATCCGCGCCGGGCTTGCGGGCGAAGGTAAAGCTACGCTCGCCGTATTCATTCAGGCTTACGAAGGCCATTGTAGTAATGGCCTCTTTTGTGAGCTTCAGGAGCGGCAGAACGCCGTTTTGCCGGAGAGTATCCAGTAAAAACCTGCCGAAATCATCATCGCCTGCGCAGCCGCAGAAGGCTGCGTTGCGGCCGAGACGGGACATTGCCACAGCCACATTCGCGGGGGCTCCGCCCGGCTTGCGTATATATATGCCGGGACCGCCGGGAAGAAAGTCTATAACCATTTCGCCCACCGAAAGTATATCCATGAGAGTCTCCTTTGACCTGTCTTTATTTACCGAAACGGCTGTCGTAGCTTTTGCCGGAGTATACGGTAAAGGTAAGGTCTGTCTTTGCGACCTCGCCCGGGTGAAGTATACGCAGCGTGCCGTTCTCTCTCTCCCGGTGTACTCCCTCGGGATGGCAGTTTGAAGGTTCTATTCCGGTGACATAGTTGCCTGCATCGCGGCACTTCCAATGTATGAGATAGGGCAATTCCTTATTGTCGAAGGTTATTTCGAGGGCGATTCGCTTGTCAGGGTTAGTCATGGCAGCGGAGCATTTGCCTTCGTGTGCGCCCAGCTTATGATAAAACACCTGCTCGGGATATCCTATTATCGGTTCGCCAAAGACCTTGAGTTCCTCGGCTGCAAGTCCGTCCTCTGCCGCCTTATCGCGGCAGGCAGTCTCTACTATGTCCGCAACGAGGCGGGAATTTTTATCCAGCAGCGGATAACCGGCGTTGCAGTGGTACATAAGCATCAGGGGAGCGTCCACGCAGCCCTCATTTTCTATTTCGTCCTGTATGCGAACTGAGGGTTCGCCCAGCTTTGAAGTTATCTTACGGCGCAGCACGAGGTTTTCACCAAACAGCTCCGCCTCCCGCATTTCACCGGTCAGCTCCATAAAGTAGTCGTTCCCATCCCAATAACAACGCGCACCGTCTAAGGAGGCGGGGCAATTGCGGAGGTAGCCGTGCTGGGGCAGCGTGCGTCCGTTTGCCTCATTTTGTAGAGGACCAACGTTGTTGAAGCCGCAGGTGAACATCATTCCGCAGCTTATGCTCCGGGGGGAATTTTCGCAGTCGCTGTACCAGAGAGAGTTCATCTGGCCGGGGCGGGCAAGAAAGAAAAGGGGCATACCGTCATAGTACATGGCGCCTATGTCCATTGCCTTGTCCGCATGGACGGTAAAACGCATACGTTCGTTTAATACCTCATAGGTGTGCATGCCGTCAGCCCTGCCGCCTACCCTGTCCAGCCTTGTTATACCCGCAAGACTGGATATATTGCCGAGGCGCTCCAGCATTTCTTTTTTTGTGAGTTCCTGACCGAATATTTTCGCCATGGATAGATACCTCCTGTTAATCCTGCATTATGTTACAGCCAAAGGCATAGTCCCTAAGGACGTCTGCCACCCTGTCCATTATCACGTCTGCCGGCTTTGGGGAGAGCCTGCCTGCCATATACCGGGAATACTGCCTTGGAAAATACAAGCTCAGCAGCGCATCAGGTATGCTTTGAGCGCATCTCATTATGGCGTTTTCTACGGCGCTGACCTCCTTGAAGGGCAGATAATAGCGGCAGCGGTCGGAATAGCTGAACAGCAGCTTATAGTTCACCTCATCCGGCGTGCCGGTATAGTATTTGCGCCAGTATCTGTCGTCACCTTTCATCGCGGCGTACAGCGTCTCCCTGAAGGGAGGGCAGCTTACGCCCATATCGCCCAAGGCCAGCTCGGTAAGAAACAGAGCTTCCCTCAGCGCAAAGGTAAGGGCCGGTCCTACCTTGAGTATGGCTACGCGATCCTTCACAAGGTTCCGCAGGCTGTTCTTTGTCTGGTAATCAGTGGAGTGTCCTTCGAAGACCAGCCTGCCCGCCTCAGTAAGAGCCGCCATAAGCCCGGCGGCCTTTTGCGGAGAATACTGGCAGACGAAATCGTCTCCGAACTCCACGCCCGGCTGCACCACGAAGGCCACCACGTCCTCAAAGGAGACGCCATGGGCGGAAAATGCTTCCCGAAAAGCCAGTACCTGGGCGAGGAAATCCTTCGGATCGGTTGGAGCAACGGAATCTTCGTGCTCCTTGCTGCCGCCGGGTATTGGCACCTCGCTGCCTATTACGAGGGAAGGACGGGGGGATGAGGGAACGGACTTGACGCGCTCGGCATAGGCCTGCCACACTGCCTCCGCAAGCTCGGCGCCGCGCCGGGCGCAGACCCTTACGTCGAGAGGAACGTGCTGTTCGTCCGAGGCGAGACGCATGCTGGTATCGAGGTGTATTTTTGTGAACCCTGCCAGCACATATTGACGCACCAGCTCCTTTGCAAAGGACATTGCCTTTTCCTCCGGTTCGCCGCAGCGGGTGAGGGGGCCGAGGTGATCGCCGCCGAGTATGTACCTGTCCGCCGGTACGCCCTCATCGGCGGCGACGGCCTCGACCATGGCCGCGTAATCCGCAGGCTTCATGCCGGTATAGCCGCCAAACTGATCTACCTGATTAGCGGTAGCTTCGATGGCCAGGGTAAAACTTTCTTCTTTTGCAAGCCGAAGGGCGGAGCGTATTACTACCGGATTTGCGGTGCATACGGAGAAAATGCCCTCCTGCTTTTCTGAGCCGAAAAGTATTTCGCAAAGACTCGACATACTGACGCCTCCTTATTGCTGCTTCATAATATATGGGTTGGCCACGGGCACTGCCGCAGGGCGCTTGACGGACGCCATAAAGGCGGAAAGTTCCTCAAGTGTGGTGTTGCCCTCCATCGGGCCCCGCTTCTCGACTGCCTTTGCCCCTGCGGCGTTTGCTCTTATGGCAGCGTCCTCCAGTGTCATTCCGGTACACAGCCCGGAGAGGAATGTCGCGTCAAAGCAGTCGCCGGCGCCGGTGGGGTCAGTCTCAACGGCAGGGTAGGTAGCGACGGAGAAAGCCTTGTCCCGCGTGTATATATAGGTGCCGCGGCTGCCGTCTTTTACGGCGATTATTCTGTCCGCCTGAGAAAGCAGAGAGGCTATGGCCTTGTCGCAGTCGCCAAAGAGCAGCTTAAGCTCGCTCTTTCCGGTAAGAAGCAGATCAGAGGCTCCGATTATTTCGTTATAATACTCCATTATTTTTCCGCTGAGCAGCTCGGGGCGGATATTGGGATCGAAGCTGATCTTGGTGCCGTTGGCCTTTGCAAGGCGCACAGCCTGCATTATAGCCTCGCCCATAGTAGGGCTGCCGGTTATGGAGCAGCCCATTATGTGCAGATACCTGCTGTTCCTGATAAGCTCGCCATCCACATCGGCGGAGCACAGCTCGCCGCAGGCGGCGTGCCTGAAGTGAAACAGAAAATGTCGGGAGCCGTCCTCAAAGTAAGTTACGAATGCACAGCCGGTGCTGTTTTGATCGGTTTCGATTATATGAGAAATATCCACTCCGTCGGAGGAAAGCCTGTTCTTATTCAGACGGCCGAAATCGTCCTTTCCTATTTTTGCTATTATAGCCGTTTTTGCCTCCATGCGAGCTGCCTGATCTATGAATATGGCCGGCGCGCCGCTGGGATACGGCCCTAAAAGTCTTCCTGGACGGTAGAACACCTGCCCTACATGATCGGACAGTATTTCCGCCAGTATTTCGCCTATGGTCAGAATGTCGTACATAATATCTTACCTCCGTGCGGATCGTTATTTATGCAGGCCGGTCTTTGCCGGACAATGTTACGCTATGTATAAGTAAAGTGTATGAGGCTTACTCGAAAGGGAACGAAAAATCGTTGACATCTCATCTATGCCATGCTATTATAACATCACAAACGAAAATAAACAAGCACGAAATAACACGAACGCAACCAAACGGAATCACAAAAACGAAAACAAAAATAAAATCGATCAGAGAATCGTGTATTGCAAAGTAAACATAAATAAAGCAAACAGAGAATGTGAATTTCAGCCGGAAGGCTGTCATTTAAATCTACTAAACAATCTGGAGGAAAACATGAAAAAGCTGATTTCACTCATGCTCGTTCTCGTAATGGCATTTGCCATGGTAGCCTGCGCGCAGCCCGCTGCCACCACAGAAGAGCCCGCCACCGAGGAAGGCGCAGCGACTGAAGAGACTGCCGCTCCCGCCGAGGAAGGCAAGAAGCTGAAGCTGGGCTTCATACTGGGTTCCAGAGAGCACGCCTTCTACTGCTCCATAGAGGACGGTATCAAGGCCGCCGCCGATGAACTGGGTTTTGAGGCAGTCGTTCTCGAGAGCGACCTGAAGGGCGATATCGCTTCTCAGCGCATAGAGGATCTGGTAGTTGATAAGTGCGACGCCATTTCCCTGGCCTGCAACGAGCCCGCCGGCTGCACCAACGCCATAGTCGCCGCCGACAAGGAAGGCGTTCCCATGTTTACTTTTGACTGCACCACCGAACTTACCGACGTTGTGAAGTGCTTCGTAGGTACCGATAACTTCGAGGGCGGCGTTGTTGGCGGCAAGGCCACCATCAAGGCTCTTGAGGATATGGGCAAGACCGACGGCGCCGTAATCGGCATAATCGGCTATCCCGAGCCCCAGTCCTGCATAGACCGCGAGAACGGCTGGTTCAGCGTAGTGAACGAATACAAGGATAAGTACAACCTCACCATAGTCAACATCGGCAACTACAAGGGCGATGCGGATACCGCTCAGCAGCTTATGGACGGCGCGCTGGTAGAGTATCCCGACATGGCGGTTATCTTTACCGTAGGCGACCCCGCCTGCATCGGCGCCCTGGCAGCTATCAAGAACGCCGGCGCTACCACCAAGATGATTGGCTTTGACGCCAACCCTGAAGCTCACGAGGCTATACTGGATCCCGAGAACGGCAAGATCTGGTTTGCAGACGTAGCACAGGATCCCTACACCATCGGCCACAAGATTGCCGAGGAGATGGTCAAGTATCTGACCGACGGTACTGTTGACGATTCCAAGATACTCATCGCTCCATATCTGGTAGACGCCAGCAACGCAAAGGCAAACTAAAGCCGGATTAAAGCAGCTGAATAATTAAAAGGGATGTGCCTGAACTGTTTCCGGTTCAGGCACATTTCAGAATCATCCTCATCAGAGGGAGGAAAGCACATGGAACCTTGTATTCAGGCAGTACACATTACCAAGAAGTTTCCGGGCGTTCTCGCCCTGAATGACATATCCATCGACTTTTACCCGGGCGAGGTTCATGCTCTTCTGGGTGAAAACGGCGCGGGCAAATCCACCCTTATCAAAATACTGTCGGGAGTATACACCGCCACCGAGGGCAAGGTGATACTGAACGGTCGCGAAATGCATTTCCAGAATCCTCGGCAGGCGCTGGATGCCGGCATTTCCGTGATACATCAGGAACTGAGCATAGCGAACGACCTTACAGTTGCGGAAAATATATATTTAGGAGCAGAGCCCAAGCAGAAAAACGGCCTATTTGTTGACAAGAAAAAAATGATAGCCGACGCGCAGGCTGTGCTGGACTTCATGAAGGTGAACATAAAGGCCACGGACCTTGCCCGCGACCTTACCGCAGCACAGCAGCAGATGGCGGAAATCGCAAAGATAATAGTCAAAAACTCCAAGGTCGTCATAATGGACGAACCTACGTCATCTCTTTCAGAACATGAAATCGCAGCGCTTTTTGAGCAGATAAGGATGCTGAAGGAAAAGAATGTAGCAGTTATATATATATCGCACAGGATGAAGGAAATATTCGAAATGTGCGACAGGGCAACGGTACTAAGGGACGGCTGCTTCGTATCCACCTGCATGATAAAGGACGTTACGGAGAACCAGATAGTCGCCAGCATGGTGGGCCGCGAGATGAAGGACTACTACAACAGGAAACCTCATACACGGGGAAAAGAGACCTTGCGCGTTGAAAATCTATCCTGCGGCAGACACTATCAGGATATATCCTTTTCCGCATATCAGGGAGAGATACTCGGCATATCCGGCCTTATAGGTGCGGGACGTACCGAGGTTATGGAAACGATATTCGGAGAGCGCAGGGCGGATTCGGGGAAAATATTCGTAAACGGCAGGGAAGTAAAATTCAAAAGCCCCAAAGACGCCATAGCGGCAAGAATAGGCATGGTAACAGAGGACAGGCGGCGGACGGGACTTATGCTTTCCGCAATGGTCAGACACAACGTAGTGCTGCCCAGCCTCACGGAGCATCATAAACCCATGAACTTCCTGGATTTTCAGTGGGAGGAGAATGTATCCAGGGAATATGTGAAAAAGCTGGAGGTAAAGACCCCCGGCATAGAAACCGAAATATCCCACCTTTCCGGCGGAAACCAGCAGAAGATTATACTTGCCAAGTGGCTTATTGCAAACTCTGATATACTTATACTGGATGAGCCCACGCGCGGCATAGACGTAAACGCGAAATCGGAATTCTATAAGCTTATGAACGAGTTCGTGGCCAGAGGCGGAACGATAATAATGGTCTCTTCCGAGCTTCCGGAGATAATCGGCATAAGCGACAGGATAATCGTAATGAGAGAAGGCAAGCTCATGGGCGAGCTGGACTACCGGGACGCCACGGAGGAGAACATAATAAGCCTTGCCAGCGTAAGAAGCGATTCCTAACATAATTCCACAGAAAGGTGATCAGCGATGAAAAGCAATTCATTCAAGTCATTTGCCAGAAAAAATATAGTGGTGATATTCCTTGTGATACTCTGCCTCGGCTTCGGCATAGGCACGTCAGATGTATTCTCAACGGGCAACATAGGCGGGATAGTAAAGACTTCGTCCTTCCTGAGCGCATCCAACATAGTCAACCTGACGACGCAGATGGCCATAAACGCCATGCTATCGGCCGGACTTACTTACGTTATCATACTCGGCGGAATAGATATTTCAGTCGGTTCCGTTGCAGCTCTTGCCGGCATAGTCTCCATGCTGGTCGCGCAGAAGCTGCCGAATGTATCGGTATTCGGCGCAATACTGGTGCTGGTGCTTTCGGCGGTCGTAGTGGGCGGTATCTGCGGCACCTTCAACGGAATAATGATAACCAAATTCAAGGTGGTGCCTATGATAACGACGCTTGCCATGCTCAACATGGCACGCGGACTCTGCTTCGTACTTTCAGGCGGCACTGCCGTGTTTGGCGTTGCGAATAACTATTCCTGGCTCGGCGGCAGCAGGTTCCTCCAGACGCCGGATAAGCCCACCGGCTGGATACCCGTAATAACGCTGTTTGTAATACTATGTGTATTTATAATGCATACCCTGCTCAGCAAAACGGTATTCGGGCGGCATGTATACGCTACCGGCTCCAACATAAAGGTAGCCCACCTGAGCGGAATCAATACGGACAAGGTAACCCTTATATGCCACATACTCTGCGCGGTGATGGCGGCGCTGGGCGGTGTGCTCAACGCATCCAAGCTGCAAAATGGTCAGCCCGCAGCCTGCGACGGCTACGAAATGTACGCCATAGCCGCAACGGTGCTGGGCGGCACATCCCTCTCCGGTGGCCGCGGCTCGGTGGGCAGGGCGATGTTCGGCGTAGCAATTATAGCCGTAATAAACAACGGCATGAACCTCATGCACATAAACTCTTACTGGCAGAAGGTGGTAATAGGACTTATCATACTGCTGGCGGTAATACTGGATATGGCTCAGTTCAAAAAAGAAGAGTAAGGATATTGCGAGGCGATCCGCTGTTGGCATATAATGGAAACAGCCATACAGGGAGGTGTTTAGGATGAACTGGCTTGAAGGCAACACAGATTATTACTCATCCGAGTATCTTACCGGCATGGAAATGGCCTATCCCGAACGCTGGAAAAAACTGATAGGCGAAAAGAACAGCGCCGCGCTGATAAGGAGACGCCCCGCCTCCGATCGCCCCGTTGTAATAATAAGCGGAGGGGCTGCCAATGGACCGTTGTTCCCTGGCTACGTAGGAGAGGGGCTTGCGGATGCTGCCGTAGTGGGAGGGGCATACTCTGCGCCGAATGCCTATGCAATATATGAAACAGGCAAGTATATAGACTCCGGTCACGGCGTGCTGCTGCTGTATAATAACTTTGCGGGGGATTATCTTAACAATGATATGGCGGCGGAGCTGCTCGCCATGGATGGGATACCCGTGGAGAGCGTATGGACGACGGACGATATAGCCTCTGCACTGGGCGAGGAAAAGAGCGCGAGGAGCGGAAGAACAGGCATTGCGCTTATGATAAAGCTGGCCGGTTCCTGCCTGAGCGAGGGATACACGCTGCATCAGGCGGCGGAGCTTCTGCGCAAGGCGAACGAACGCACCGCTACGCTTAGCATGAGGGTGGATTTCAGCGACAGAAAGGTATATTACGGCGAGGGATTTTCCGGTGAGCCGGGTTATATGATCGCGCCCTGCACAGACATGGGCAGCCTTGCGAGGCAGGCAACGGAAATGATCTGCAAAGACCTCAAACCCGCCAGGGGAGAAAGACTGACGCTGCTGGTAAACCGAATGAGGATGACCAGCTATTCGGACAGCTTCATGATGACCAGAAGGGTGTTAGAGGTGCTGAGCAGGGAATACAACGTGATAAGGACCAGAACCGCCAACTATTCCAATATAATAGATATATATGGATTCGATATCACGGTGATGAAAACAGACGCCGAGATGGAACATCATCTCCGCAGCGACATAGCGACAGACAGCTTTATGATATAACGGAGAGTAAATATGTTTCCGGAAGAACGGCAGAAAAAGATAATAGACATACTGGACGAGCAGAAATCCGTAAGGGTAGCGGAGCTAAGTAAAATGCTCGAGACCTCCGAGGTAACTATACGCAGGGATCTTGAGGAACTGGACAGACAGAACAAGCTCATACGAATACACGGCGGGGCGATGTCCGCATATTCCGTTGGTAAGGACATCAGCGCACCGGAGCTTATATCCAATGCCAAATGCATAGAGCAGAAGCGGATAATAAGCAAGCTGGCATATGAGTACATAGACGACTATGACACTATACTTATGGATTCATCCAGCACGGTGTATGAGCTGGTAAAGCTCATAGCTGCGGGCACGAAGAAAAATCTGATAATAGTTACCACATCGCCCCTTGCGGTGACTGCCCTCAAGGACAAGGGAGACAACTGCAAGGTGATAATGCTGGGGGGCGAGTTCAACTATACACATAACACCGTCGAGGGATATATGACGGCCTGCTTGATAAAGGATATGCGGGCGGACAAATGCTTCTTCGGCATAAATGGTATAGACGAATCCTTCGGTTATTCCACCCCACGCCCGGCGGACGCGGAGATGAAAACACTCATGGCCGCTTCCTCTGTGCATCCCTTTATGCTGGCGGACAGCACAAAGTTCGGAAAAAGCTACTTTGCCAAGGTCAATGTGGACGTGGATTATATAATAACCGACACCCAGAGGGACGGAGTCTCGTATGGCTGGCTGGAAGGAAGGACTGCGCTTCTGTTTGCGGAATAAGGCTTATTGACGGAGGGAACGGCATTGAAGCACCTGAGCATCGATCAGTTCCGGGACGCGCTGATATGCGCTGCGGACGACATAATAGCCAGCGAACCCAAGCTGACGGAGATAGATACCATAATAGGCGATGGGGATCACGGCACCACGATGAAGAGCGGCTTCACCGCACTTAAGGCCATGCTGAAAAGCAGCGGTTATGAAAGTATGTTCGATTTGCTGCGCTCAACTGGAGTACAGCTCCTGAGGGTAATGGGCGGCGCCTCCGGCGTTATATTCGGTACGCTGTTCATAGGCGGGCATGAGGCGGTGAGAAACAAAACCGAGATGGATGCAGACTGCTTCATAGACTTCTTTGACATGAGCTGCGAAGCAATAATGAAGCGCGGAAAGGCGCGCCCCGGAGATAAGACAATGCTGGATGCACTGTACCCGGCAATAGAAGCCATGAAGGAGCGGCGAAAGGCCAGCGGCGATATGCGGGATATAATGGATGCGGCCGCAGAGGGAGCGAAGGCGGGAGCGCAGAGCAGCGCGGATATGCTGCCCAAGGTGGGACGGTCGAAGAACTTCCGAGAGAGGGGTATAGGATATCCCGATCCCGGGGCGGTTTCAGTATCCATAATATTCAGCAGCATGGCGGAATACCTGCATAGCATATAATATTTTTTAAAAGAATAGGAATAGGAATATGAGCATAGAAAAAGTAAGCACGATACTTAAAATGGCGGATGAGGCGAATACGACGGCGATAGCATTTAACTGCACGGACTACAATACCATAGCAAGCGTTGTTAAGGTGGCGGAGGAGCTGAGCAAGCCGGTAATATGTATGCTTTATCCTGAGCATGCGCACCTGAAGCATTGGACGACCCCGAAAATATTCGTTGAAACGGTCAGAGACGTAGCTAAAAATGTTAAGGTGCCTGTAGGTATACACCTTGACCATTGTAGCGATTTTGATTATATAGTCGCGGCTATGAGGTGCGGGTTCGATTCCGTAATGTACGATGGCTCAATGCTTCCCGTTGAGGAAAACATAAAAAATACCGCGGAGATAGTAAAGGTAGCGAAGGCTATTGGCGCGGATGTAGAGGCGGAGCTCGGACGGGTAGGCTTTGCGTCAACGGTTGCAGATCAGAATGATACCGACAAGTATACGAAGCCCGAAGTGGCGGCGGCATTCTGTGAACAAAGCGGGTGCAGCTCTGTTGCGGTAGCAATAGGCAGCGCCCATGGCTTCTACAAAGAAACGCCCAGGCTGGATATAGAACGGCTGAAGAAGATAAATGCGGCTACGGATGTGCCCCTCGTGCTGCACGGCGGCAGCGGAATACCCAACGATCAGCTTGAAGTGGCTTTCCGGGAGGGCATAAATAAATTCAACGTCGGAACGGAATTTTTCTATCTGTATTACCAGACGATGAAAAAATTCTGCGAAGCGGGCCATCCGGATTTCTTTGATCTGCCTCTTGAGGTTCAGAACACATTGGAAAACTACCTGAGGCAGAAGATGCAGCTTTCAAAAATCCGGGTATAGACAAGCAGGCGTCCCGGCGGAAGGGACTCCGTATGCAGGCAAAACTTTATTAAATATAAAAAAAGCGGCGTTTCAGCCGCTTTTTTTATAAAGCTTCAGCTCTTCTTTACAGGGGGTCTTTTGTGTTCAGAAGCACTATATTAAGGTCTTTAATCATTTTAAGCTCGTTTTTTGTAAATGCCAGCGTTTCGGAGGTAACGCCGGAATCCGGCATGGGCTTGGGCGAAAGCAGCACCTTTACTGTGAACGGGGAAAGCGGGTTGTAGGATATAGCCGTCATGAATCCCCATGTCTCTCTGTTGTGAAAGGAATTCATTATGCAGAGGCTTACCCTGTCTATCGGATTGGAATGATCCATAAGCACGGCGTAGGATACCAGATCAAAGTGGCTCATGGTGCCGGTATAAAAATACTTCGCCCTTTCGTATTCGGCAAAGGAGGGGACGTTGAGGTAGCAGCGGCAGGGTATCTCGTTAAGCTGCGCCTTGTCGCCTTGAAACTCCAGCAGCGTGCGGGTTACCTGCTTGAGCCTGCCGTCATAATAGTACATATACAGCGTATCGCTGCTGCTGAAGGGGTTGGAAACGGCTCTTTTTACATTTTTCCTGGGTATGGCGTAGTCCACGAACTGAGACATATCCGTATCGAGAGCGGAGGCAATATCGTAAAGAGAACCGATATCTATGGCTATCTGTCCGCTTTCATATTTGGAGAGGGTAGATTCGCTCTTGTGTATAGCCGCGGCGAGCTGATCCTGGGTCATGTTTTTGAGCTTGCGGTAAAAGCGTATTCTGCTGCCCACGTGGTTATATAGCGTTTTCTGGAGATTTTCCAATTCCACTGTTACCCCCCTTTATTTAAACAAAAATAATGGTTTCACATATATAACCATAGTAAAGTTTAACGGAGCGGCGGCGATTTGTAAATAGACGCCCCACTCCTTAAAAATCAGAAAAAATCGGGATTTGCATGAAAAACGATATAAATTCGGCGCGGTAAAGCTCGATACGGCATGAAATCTGCGTAAAATGAAACTTTAAGGCGGCGTTTCTTCGCGGCGCGACATAATGGCAAAATTGACGATAATTCACAATTTCGTTAAAATTCAATCATGCCTTTATGGAAAATATGCAAATATCTGTGCATAGGGGAAATGCACCGCGATTTTTTTGCAGGATCCTCAAGGGCTGGGCAAATCTCAATACTATAATTTATATTTCTGGAGGAATCATCTGATGGTACTGGCACTTCAAATCATTTTGGCGGCCTGCTTCGTAGGTATCGCGGTCGATATGTTTATCGACATCAACAAGAACCACAAGGGCGAGTGCAAAAAAGCCAGCGGCAAGCTCTGGGCGCAGGGTATGTTCGTAGGTATTATTGCAAACCTTCTGGATACGCTCGGCTGCGGCTCCTTTGCTCCCTCTACCTTCCTCTACAAGACCTTTAAGAACGTAGACGACATCAACATCCCCGGTACGCTGAACGTTGGCGATACCTTCCCTGTTATCTTTGAGGCTCTGATCTTCACCAACACCGTTGACTGCGAACCCCTGTTCCTGGTCGTCATGGTCGTAGCGGCAGCCATAGGCTCTTACAGCATGGCTGAGGTCGTGTGCAAGTGGGACGCCAATAAGATCCGTCTCGCGATGGGCATTGCGATGCTGTGCTGCTCCGTGGTAATGGCCTGCAAGAATGCCGGCATCGGCCCCTTCGGCACCATCGGCGAACTGAATGGATTTACCATCAATCAGTGGCAGTTCTGGGTAGCGGTTATACTGAACTTCTTCTGGGGCGCCGGTATGGACGTTGGCTTCGGCCTCTATGCGCCCTGCATGGCTACCTGCCTGCTGCTGGGCTGCTCCGGCATCACCTGCTTCCCCGTATTCATGGGCTCCTGCGCTCTGCTCATGCCCGCCTGCTCCATCGTGTTCATCAAGAAGGGACGCTATGATGTAGTAGCTACCGTGAGCAACATGATCGGCGGCTGCATCGGCGTATTCATCGCATGGAAGATAGTTACCAGCCTGCCCATGCACGTCCTGATATACCTCATCTGCGTAGTACTTCTCTGGACCTCCTATAAGATGCTCAGCGACCGCGCAAAGGACCTCAAGGCCAAGGCCGAGGCAAAGTAAACAAAAAGACTTATTTCAAAGGGGGCTGCCCATCGGGCGGCCCTTTTGTGGTACAATAAGGGAAAACAAGGACGACGGAGGCGGAAAAATGGAGCTGGAATACAAGTATGCCGATTACGCGGCGGATAAGGCTATTGAGCTTATAGGGATAGACAGCCCATCCGGCTACACGGAGCGCGCTGCACGCTGGGTGCAGGAAAGCTTTGAAAGGCTGGGCTTCAGGGCGGAACGCACCCGAAAGGGCGGCGTGATGGTTACGATAAGGGGAGGAGACGAGAACGGCCTGCTGCTCGAGGCGCATACGGATACGCTGGGCGGCATGGTCGCCGAGATAAAAACAAACGGCAGGCTGCGCATAACCAACATAGGCGGTATGCAGCCCAACAACGCCGAGGCGGAAAACGTGCGCGTCTATACCAGGGGCGGCAGGGTTATCGAGGGAACCTGCCAGCTTTGTAACGCATCTGTGCATGTGAACGGGGAATACGGCGATGCAAAGCGCAGCTTCGATACAGAGGAGATAGTGCTGGATGAGCAGGTAAAGTCACCGGAGGAGGTCCGCAGGCTTGGCATAGAGGTCGGGGATATAGTTTGCTTCGAGCCCAGGCCGAGGATAACACAGAGCGGATACATAAAGAGCAGATTCTTGGACGATAAGCTGTCCGTTGGCATACTGCTGGGTATTTGCAAGTACATCAGGGAAAGCGGCAGGGCGCCTGAGCGCCCGGTGTACGCCCATATCACGGTATATGAGGAAGTGG
This sequence comes from uncultured Clostridia bacterium, assembly GCA_937900325.1. GTDB lineage: Bacteria > Bacillota > Clostridia > Christensenellales > CAG-138 > SFEL01. The sequence continues at coordinate 32,773 of CALCEX010000016.1, forward strand.
GCCACGGCGGCTCTGCCTCGCTGCCTGGGGGCGTTACGGAGGCTATAAGCGTGGATATGGGGTGCGTGGGCGATGGCCTTACCTGCACCGAACGCCAGGTTTCCATATGTGCCAAGGATTCCGGCGGCCCTTACAGCTATGAGATAACGGGCAGGCTCATTGAAGCCGCAAAGGCGGAGAAGGCGGATTACGCCGTTGACGTATATCCCCACTACGGCTCAGACGTGGAGGCCACGCTGAAGGCAGGGTGCGACATACGCCACGGGCTTATAGGCGCGGGCGTCTACGCCAGCCACGGCTATGAGCGCAGCCACAAGGACGGCGTTTACAATACCCTGAAGGTGCTGAAAGGGTACCTTGGCATATAGCGAAAGACCGGAGGTCCCTATGGCTGAATTTCGACTTTTACAGGACGGGGATAAGGAGCAGGCGTCCGCCCTCTGGCAGCAGTGCTTCGGGGACAGCGACGGCTTTTGTCGCTGGTTTATGTCGGAGCAATGGAACGGCGAATACAGCGTTGCCGCCTTTGAGGGGGGAAAAATGGTATCCATGATACATGGGCGGCCGTATATCCTCAGAATAAGGGGACGCGAGGTTCCGGCTGTTATAATGTGCGGGGTAGCTACCGCCCCCGAATACCGGCACAAAGGCCTTATGCGGCGCTGCATGGAGCTTTTTGAGCGCAATGCGCGGGAAAGGGGCGCATATGCGCTGTTCCAGTCGCCGGTGGATTTCAGAATATACCAATGGTGCATGCAATACCCTTCTTCGGCCTCCGCAATGATAACATCGGAAAAAACCCGGGGCATGAGGGGCTGCCGCTATGCAGTGGATTCCCCCTGCTGCGAGGGCTTTGCCGGTGAATTGCTCCGGGTATACGACCGGGCGATGAAGGGGTACTCCGGCTATGTGATAAGAAGCATTGAGAACATGAAAAATGTGCTGCGCGGGCACGCGGCAGACGGCGGGCGGCTGCTGAGGTATATAAGGGACGGAAAGACCCTCGGCTACGCCCTGTATTTTGACTATGACGGGCAGCTCAGCAGCATAGAATTCATTGCGGAGAACAGAGCTGCCGCCGCCGGCATCCTTTCATTTTTAGGGGCGAGGGGCAAGGGGGAAAAGCTCTCCCTGCGCGGGCCCATCGACCTGTGCTCCTTGAGACTTCCGGCCTGCCTTAAGATGGCCTGGGCGGATACCACCGCGATGGCGGCGCTGAACGTGCCGGGGCTTCTACATGAGCTTGGGGGCTTTGATGATGTGGCGGTAATACCGGAGAACAACGGCGTTTTCGGTTTTGACGGAGAGCGCAAAAGCGTCCCTGCGGATGTGAGGATGGACAGCGGCAGGCTGATGCAGCTGCTTTCGGGCTATATGGATATAATTCAGCTTGAAGGGGAGGGCTGCGCAGAGGTTTTGAACAGAAGCGCTGCGGACAGGCTGGTGGACAGGCTGCCCGCGCTGCCCTGCTTTACGGCGGAGGAATATTGAATAATGCAAACAAAAAGGCGGCTGAGGCCGCCTTTTGTAAGCTTGGTATGATCATCAATCGTCGCGGGTGCGCCACGCGATCTCAGCATCGAGATTTTTGCGGAGAGTCTCGTTTTCCTTTACCAGATCATCGTAGTGTACGCTTTGGATGTAGAATTTATCAAATCCGAAGGTGGCTTCCTCAAGCTCCTCGTCGGTGTAGCTGGGGAGCAGGGTGCCGTTCTTGCGGCGCAGCCCCATGGCGGTTATGACCACAAGCCGCCTGTGCTGCTCGGAAAGCTGAATTATCTTGAGGCTTTCGGGTATTTCCAGGTTCAGGTCGTAAAGCTCGTTTACACGGCGGAGCAGAGGCTGCTGCTCGGGCTTGATCGAGACGATAACACCGTATTTTGCGAACAGCTCTTTGAGATAGTCCGCAGATACCGGCTCGCGGGTGATGGTGCTCTTGCCAAGTCCCTCAAGCATGGTATTGGAAATAGAGAAACTGACATAGGTTTCGTTGCCTGTCTTTGGGTAATCCATATTTCCTCCTAAATAATCTGTTTTGTTTTTATTATCGGCAAGCCGACAAGATATAATTCAGACTTGATACTTTGATGCTAACACTAAGTGCAACTTATGTCAACCACTGATTTTTTTTACACAAATGACATCGGCGATCCCGGCAACATCTATTTGACAAAAATGCTTTTCGCGCATATAATATATCTGTTGTCTCCGTAGCTCAGCAGGATAGAGCGTTCGCCTCCTAAGCGAAAGGCCGCGCGTTCGAATCGCGCCGGGGACGCCAGAAAGCCCGATAAAGTTTAGCTTTTTCGGGCTTTTCCTTTGTCTGAATGCCGATTATATGCAATTATCCTTCTTGTATCAAAATCTGATAATTGACGTCAGGTAATTTTTGGCGATTTAGCAGCAAATTTTGCTCATCATTCTCCGACCAGCGCGTCCACAAGGGCTTCTATGGATGTGCTGCCCATGCCGCCGAAGATTTGCAGCATATGACCGGATAGCAGGGTAAAAAACAGCTCGGCCCGCTCGCCCACTATACCGGCGTTGCGGGATTGCAGTTTCAGCGCGCCAAGCTCCAGCATCAACCGCCATTTTTGCTTGTATTCCGCCATCAGCCCGCGTATGGGGGTATCCTCGCTGGCGCATTCGGCGCACAGCACGCAATACAGCCGTGCGTTGCGTTCGTCCGCCATGAGATCCCCGAAAAGGCGAACGAGCGCGGGGCGGAGAACCTCATCCCGTTTCAGCCCGTCTACCCAGGAGAGAAGTATGTCCGTCATATGGCATAGACAGTCGTCGGTTATGGTGACGATGAGATCGTCCTTGGTGGAATAATAGTAATACAGCGTACCCTTGCTGAGCCTGGCTTCGGCTGCGATATCGCCAAGGCTGGTGCCGTGGACGCCCTTTTGAGTAAAGAGGGAGGATGCGGTATAGAGTATAGCGTCACGTACAGACGGAAAATCCCCGTGCTTGCGCGGCATATGCGTCCCCTCCTTCTGCTCGGGCCCGGATTCCAGCCCTTTGACTGACAATATATAAATTATACAATATGGAAAGTACGCATACAAGTTCAATATTGCAAAAATAAAAAAAGCGGGGAAATCCCTGCTTTTTTCATCTGTCGCAATTAGTTCATGCCATAGCGCTTCTTGAAGCGATCCACACGTCCGCCGGTATCTACCAGCTTCTGACGGCCGGTAAAGAACGGATGGCACTTGGAGCAAATTTCGACCTTGAGCTCGCCCTTGACGGAACCGCTCTTGAAGGTCTCGCCGCAAGCGCAGCGAACGATGCTCTCACCGTAATTGGGGTGGATATCCTTCTTCATAGTGTTATCCTCCTGTATTTGCTGGGCGCAGGGCGATCAGCCGCCCTCCTGCTGCATACGGGTATATTACAACCCGAACGAAATTATTATATCTTATACTGCGGTGCCGGCGCAAGTATTATTTTGATATATTCAGGCCTTTTTTACAAAAATGAGCCTGAACGGACCGGGAGACAAGGCGCTGCGGTCTATTTGCCGAAGATCTTGCCCGTGGTGAAGCCATCCTTTTCGTAGGCGCTGTTCCAGGCCCGTATCCTGGAGACGAATTCCTTGTTGTTTTCCGTCTTTTCGAGCATGGCTATGAGCTGCTCGGTGATTTCCGCGGGATTGCCGTTGCCAAGCATTTTGCGTATGATGTACACCGCGTCCATTTCATCCGGGGAGAGAAGCAGGTCATCGCGGCGGGTACCGCTCTTGTAGATGTCTATGGCGGGGAATATCCGCTTTTCGGAGAGCTTACGGTCAAGGTGTATCTCCATATTGCCGGTGCCCTTGAATTCCTCGTAAACTATATCGTCCATGCGGCTGCCGGTCTCGATGAG
>CALCEX010000017.1 GCA_937900325.1 uncultured Clostridia bacterium
AAACGCGCAAAGGGCCTGATTGGAGCAGATGTTGCTGCTGGCCTTTTCGCGGCGGATGTGCTGCTCCCGTGCCTGAAGCGAAAGCACATATGCCGTATCGCCCTTGCTGTCGGTGGTCTGGCCTACTATGCGGCCGGGCAGCTTGCGCATATGCTTTGTAAGGGTAGCCATGAAGCCGAGATACGGGCCGCCGTAGGAAAGCGGCATACCGAGAGGCTGGCCTTCGCCTACCGCTATATCCGCGCCGCAGTCCTTTGGGGTCTTCATTATTGCGAGCGCTATTGGGTTGCAGCCCATTATGTACATTGCTCCGGCAGAATGCACTATTTCGCCTATTGCCGCCGTATCCTCCAGCTGCCCGAAAAAGCTGGGCTGCTGGATATATACGGACGCCACGTCTTCGGTGAGCATCTCACGCAGGGCGGCCAGATCGGTCTTGCCGTCCTTCATTGGGATGATGCGCATTTCATCGCCGGTACCGTAGCAATAAGTGCGGACGGTGTTTATGGTATCCGGATGGGAAGCTCCCGAAACCAGCGTCACCCTGCGCTTGCGGTCGCGGCACATGGCGGCAGCCTCGCCCGCGGCGGTAGCGCCGTCATATACGGAGGCGTTGGAAACGTCCATTCCGGTAAGCTCGCATATCATGGTCTGATATTCGAATATGCTCTGCAATACGCCCTGGCTCATTTCGGCCTGATATGGGGTGTATGCGGTAAGGAACTCCTCCTTGGTGGGAATGTATTTCACTATGCTGGGAATGTAGTGGTCATATGCGCCCGCGCCGCGAAGAACGGTCTTGAACACCTTGTTCTTTGCCGCCATTGCGGATATGGCGTTGCTGACCTCCAGCTCGCTCATTCCCTCGGGTATGTTAAGCGGTTCATCGAGATACATCTTCTCAGGCACATCGCGGTAAAGCTCCCGGTAATCCGTAAGACCGATGGCCTTAAGCATCTCTCTGCGTTCCGCCTCTGTGGATGGAACGTAGCTGCCCATTATTTAGCCCTCCTGTGCGCAGAACTCTTCGTATGCCGCCGCGTCCAGCAATTCTTCCTTGTCGGTTATGCCCTCGACCTTGATTATCCATGCGCCGTAGGGATCGGAGTTGAGCAGCTCTGGAGAATCCAGCAGCTCCTCGTTGATGGCTACGACCTTGCCGGTAACGGGGCAGATGAGATCGGATACAGCCTTTACGGACTCTACATCGCCAAAGGCTTCGGCAGCAGTAACGTCGTCTCCCTCTGCGGGCAGGTTTACGAACACCACGTCGCCAAGAGCATCCTGCGCGAAATCGGATATGCCTATTATGGCGGTATCCCCGTCCATCTTTATCCATTCATGGGACCTTGAGTAGCTGAGCTCGTTGGGATGATTCATTTTTTAATACCTCCGTTAAACTATTCTATATGTTTTGTTGTTATATCCCGCCCGGAAACCCCGGGCGGGTCGTCTTAGGTTTGCGCCCTTATTACAGGCCTATCTTTGCGGAAAAACCCTCCAGGGCGTTGAGCATTTCCCCATCGTCGAAGCAATACCGCATCCTTGTGTAGCCGCTGCGGAGCTTTATTACCTCGTCGCCCACTTCCTTGCCGCGCAGTATGCAGTCCGCCATCAGTTCCGCCAGCTTGTCGAACTCCTCAAAGCCGAAGCCAAAGCGGGTCATCTCGCTCATACCCATACGCAGCGCGCCGGAGGCGGTAAAGCCTTCCTCATCGGGAGTCGCTTGATAGTTTACGATTATGTTGTTGCGCTCCAGCCGCTCGGCGATCTCGGGGCCCATGCCATAGCCTACCGAGGCTATTACCTGATGGGTCTCCGTGTAACCGATCTCGGGATCTCCCGCAACATCCAGTCCCTGTTTCTTCAGGGCTTTGGCGAAGTGCTTGGCGTTCTCGATTATCGCCTTCTGATACTGAGCCTTGAAGGTATTCATCTCATATGCGGCCATCAGCAGGCCAAGCTGGGTGCCAAGGTGGTGGTTGGATACGCTGCCGGGGAAGGCGCGGCTCTGTATGGTCTCCCAGAGGCCGTACTTCAGGTCTTCCTTTTTCCAGTTGGTAGCTATCACGCCGCGCTGGGGTCCAAAGAATGTCTTATGGGTGGAGCCGGTAACTATCTCGGCGCCCTCCTCAAAGGGCTTCTGGAAGTAGTCGCCCACCAGGCCCAGAACATGAGCCATATCGTACATTATGGTGGTGGGTATGTTCTGCTCGTCCACAAACCTGCGTATAGCCGCTACGGGCTCCTTATGCAGCACCATGGACTTGCCGAAGATTATCAGCTCGGGCCTGTACTGGTCGATGAGCTTTTTGGTTTCTTCAACGTCTATCTTGTAGATATTGTCCTCGCATACCGGGAAATTCACTATGGCATGCCGCTCGGTAACGGGGTCGATGGCAATATAATCGCGCAGGGCGCCCATGGGCTGAGCGGAAAGGTGGCCGCCCTTGATTATATGGTTATTCATCACATAGCCCAGGCGCTGAGGGGTATGCTTGCGGTCAAGGCGGTTCTTCCAGTCCATAAGGGCGGAGAATGTGGCCATATTGGACATCTGCCCGCTGATGACCCTCGTCTCTACCTCTGTGCAGTTGAAGTATTCCTTCATCTGCTCCACAAGAAGCTGCTCTACGCGGTCTATGAACTTGGTGCCCTGATAATAGAAGATATCCTGATCGTAGAAGGACTTCACCTTCTTGTGCTCCGCATACCTGAAAGAGGGGTCGGAGGCGCACAGGAGCTGTACCGCACGGCTGGCGCTGTTCTCGGAGGGTATCAGGTTGATGCACTGATGCTGACGCCATTCGTGGTTGCGGGCTGCATCGAATATGAGCTCTACGGCCTTCTTTGCCCTGTCGTCTACCTTGACGTCCATCTGAGCAGGCTCATAGCCGTAGATTATCGGGCGTGCAAAAGGAGGAGCATCCACCCTCATATGATACGGAGGTATGACCGCCTTGAGCCGCCTGCCCCGAACGTCTACCTCCACCCTGTCGTCCTCCAGCACGTCGCTGGCGATATAGCACATACCGATGGAGCGCTTGGCCGTCTCGTCGGTTATTACGGTGGCCAGGCCTTCGCCTTCGCTGCGGTAGTATGGTACCATTGTGCCGCTTGTGACCCAACCCACAAGCTCTCCGTCCCGGTATATTTCCATGCCTGCGCGCATTACGCCGCGATCCAGCAGGGTTATGGGCATTATGCGCCTGGGTAGAACGTCCATTCCGGAAAAGTCGCGGTTCATTATCTTCTTAAAGGCCTCAGACTGCCTGGCGAGAGCCGCCCTGCCGATAAAATCGCCCTTCTGCTCCGAAAAGCTTACGGCGAACTTGGCGAGAGACACGGCGAAAATAGGCATATTTTCACCATCGGGGCCCTTGCCCATCTCGTGGCCGTACAGGGGGAGGCCAGCCTCAAGGCGCAGGGTATCCCTGGCGCCAAGGCCCGCGGGCTTGCCGCCCAGCTCTACAAGGCGATTCCACAGCCACCCGGCGTCGCAGCTCTTTACATATACCTCGTAGCCCAGAGGCTCGCCGGTGTAGCCGGTCTTGGCTATCCATGCCTTATGACCCTCAAGCTCTACTATGTTCAGCGCATTCTTCATGGGCTCGGTTACAGCCTTGCCCCCGGTAAGGGTAAGCATTATTTCCTTGCTCTTCGGGCCCTGAACGGCTATCGCTGCATAGTCCCTGGATATATCGGTTATGGTGCAGTCGTATTCATTTGCTATCGGCAGTAGGTGGGCCATATCCTTTTCCGTATTGGCGGCGTTTACCACCAGCAGGAAATTCTCCTCGTTGAACCTGTAAAGATATG
>CALCEX010000018.1 GCA_937900325.1 uncultured Clostridia bacterium
AAGGTCGCGAAGTCCTTCCTCCGTCTCCACCGTGCCGTTTCGCATGAGGAAGGCGTTATTGCCTATGGGCTGTATCTCGAGGTAGTCGTACATATCCGCTATGGACATGAGCTTTTCCTCGCTCTCCCCTCTGAGCACCGCCCTAAAAAGCTCTCCCGCCTCGCATGCAGAGCCCACTATGAGGCCCTCGCGGTGCATATTGAGAAGGCTTCTCGGTATCTGCGGCACCTTGCGCAGATGCTCAAGGTGTGCATATGACACGAGGCGGTAAAGGTTCATAAGCCCCTCGTGGTTCTTTGCCATTATGATTATATGGTAGGTAAGCCTGCGGCCCTTTCCCTTTTCCCTTGGGACCGCGTCTATCACCGGCAGCTTTTCTATGTCCTTTGCGGTCATCTCGGATAATATGGCGTTCATTATCCTTGCAGAAGCCCTGGCCCTTTCCATGGCTCTGCCGCCGGGACTCTCCACGCCCAGCGCTTCCGCCGCGGCCTTCATATCCGTCTGCTTGCTTTCCCTGTGCAGATAATGGAACAGCATGGATGTGCTTACGCAGTGGGCGTCCAGCTCCATATCAAAGCGCGATCCGTGCTGCCTGAGGTTGTTTAGCTCCTGCGGGTCGTGTATTACCTTTACTCCATCGCCTATAAAGTCATAGAGCTGCTTCAGTCCGTCTTTCAGGCTCACGCCGCCGGTTATCATTTCGCGCGTAAGGCCTGTCTCTTCGGCCATGGCGTCGGTCAGCGCCGCGCCGCTGTTGATTATTAAGGATAAGCCTTCCTTTTCACCGCTCTCGTCAAAGCGCAGCGCGGCTATCTCGAATACGTCGTCCTCCTTTACGCCGGGATATGCTACCACGCCTATCGCCACATATTGCTCCGGACGCTTTATAAGCTCGCTGTCGGGCATCAGGTAGCCCTCTACGCCCAGCAGCACCTTTATGTCCTTGCCGTCCTTTTTCAGCTTATCCGCCTGCGCCACTGCATCCGGAAAGGCGTGTACCACGCCGTGATCCGTTATGGCTATCGCCTTATGGCCCCAGCGGGCAGCGGTCTTTATGGCTTCCTTAACGTCCGTCAGGCCGTCCATGCTGGACATCTTGGTATGCAGATGCAGCTCTACGCGCTTTTCCTCGGACTTGTCCGTTCGCACCTCTCTTGGCTCCCAGCCCACATCCCTCGGGAATACGCACATTCGCCTGAGCCATTGATCCATCATATACTTTCCGGAGACGATAAGTATGTCCTTTTTCTTCTGTATGCCGGCTATGGTATCGACGATCCCCTTCTCGCCCTCCTCGAGGAACATCTTGCAGGGCAGCGTATTGGTATGGTCGCTTATGGCAAACGTCAGTATGGTCCTGCCGTTTTTCTGCTTTGTAGTCTCGAGGGTCAGTATTTCGCCCTTTATTGTGACATAGCCCATAGTCTCGTCCACATCGCGCTGCCGGATCATTGCAGTTTTTTTTATGGGCTTGCCGTATATTACATCCGCCCTGTCAGGAGGCGTCTTTTTCTTGATTTCCGAAGCCCTTTCAGGCCGTAAAGCCGGACTTTTCTCTTCCTTGGGCAGCGTCAGCTCCATTGCGTCGTCCGCAATAAGCTCAATGCCGGCCTCCATACCGTACCGATCGAGGTAATATGACCTTACCGTTTCCCTGTGTCTCGTATCCGAGGCCAGTTCAAACACCCGCCCGGGTATCTTTACCCTGAGCTTTCCGTCCTCATAGTCCCAAACGGAGCTGTGTATTGCCGGGCGGCATACCGGAAGTATGTCGCACCATGTTTTTTTGAGTGTGTTCAGCGTATCCTCGTCGCGATCGGACAGAAGCGCCGAAAGCCGGCTGCACCTGAGTATTATCTTGTGCGGCAGCCCGGCATGAGAGCGCAAAGCTCCCTTTCAAGGCAGGCTATGCTTTCCGCGCTGGCTATATGACCGCACCGAACCGTGACGGTCAGCAGATTTTCGCGCCTGTTCAGTCCTGCGTCCGTTACCTCGCCGTCTCCAAGGCCGTATTTTTCGAATATAGTCAAAAGTTTCTGTTCCATAGTCTATTCCATCATGGCCTTTGCCTCGGCTATCAGCTCGTCTACGGCGGGTTCAAGCGGCGCCGTCCTGAAGAGCTTTCCGCCCTTGAACAGCGCGCAGCCGCTTTTGCCGAAAGCCACGCCTATATCTGCTTCAGCCGCTTCTCCGGGGCCGTTTACAACGCAGCCCATCACGGCTACTTTAAGGTATTTTCCCTTTGGTATCAGGCCGGAAAGCTCGCGCTCCACCCTGTTGGCAGCGGCGAGAAGATCGGTGCAGGTCCTGCCGCAGGTCGGGCAGCTTACTATTTCCAATCCATCTTTCCTGAGTCCTATGGCCTTCAGTATCTCCTTCGCAGCGTAAACCTCCTGCACAGGATCGCCGGTCATGGATATGCGCATGGTATCCCCTATGCCGTCCATAAGGAGGGCTCCCATGGCGGCCGCAGCCTTTACAAGGGCCATTTCACCGCCGCCCGCCTCCGTAACGCCTATATGCAGAGGGTAGTCGCACTCTCTGCTCATAAGCCTGTAAGCCTCAACCGTATTCGGCACATCAGAGGATTTTATAGAGATGACCATGTCGTAATAGCCCTGCTTTTCCAGCAGGCGGACGTGCTTCAGCGCGCTCTCGACCAGCGCCTCCGGCTTTGGCCCTCCGTACTTGCGGAGAAGCTCCTTTTCCGCAGAGCCGCCGTTTACGCCTATGCGCATCGGAACATGATGGGCCTTGGCGCAGTCCGCCAGCCTCTTTACATTTTCCTCCCCGCCTATGTTGCCGGGATTGAAGCGCAGCTTGTCCACGCCGTTTTCCATTGCGGCTATGGCGAGCCGCCAGTCAAAATGTATATCCGCAACGAGCGGTATGTGTATTCTTCGCTTTATCTCGGGGATCGCCCTTGCGCACGCCTCATTGTACACGGAGGA
>CALCEX010000019.1 GCA_937900325.1 uncultured Clostridia bacterium
AACCCGCCACCTCCGCCTTGGCAAGGCGGCGCTCTACCGAATGAGCTATTCCCGCGGGATTGGTGCCTCAGAGTGGACTTGAACCACCGACACAGGGATTTTCAGTCCCTTGCTCTACCAACTGAGCTACCGAGGCATCAATGGCGATCCGGAGGGGGCTCGAACCCCTGACCTCCAGCGTGACAGGCTGGCATTCTAACCAACTGAACTACCGGACCATATGGTGGGAGCAACAGGGCTCGAACCTGTGACCCCTTGCTTGTAAGGCAAGTGCTCTCCCAGCTGAGCTATGCTCCCATATGCGCGCCCTTTCAGGCTGCGAGGATTAGTATACACCATTTCCGGCATCCATGTCAATATTTTTTGATAAATTACTTTTATCCTTTCGGATTTCGCAAAAGCGGCCAAATACCACTTTTGCGAGTTCTTTTCGGGTCTTGCCCGGGGCATAAAAAGCAAGAGCCGTCATTTGACGGCTCTTATATGTACTATGATGTGCTGCTATCACTCGATGCTGTCCAGATAATCGACTATGCACTTGCAGGGGCATACCTTTGCGCAGGCGCCGCAGCGGGAGCACTTGCTCTCGTCTATCTTAGCCACGCCGCCCTCCACATGTATGGCGTCGTTGGGGCATTCCTTGGCGCAGCGGCCGCAGGCGATACAGGCCTTCATACAGGCCGCCCTTGCTTCGCGCCCGCTGTCGGTATTGCGGCAGGAGACGATCACCGTATCATTCACCGGCTTGAGAGCTATTACGCCGCGGGGGCAGATATTTGCGCACTGCCCGCAGGCAACGCACTTCTCCGCGTCGATATGCGCAAGGCCGTCGGCAATGCTTATTGCCCCGAAGGCGCAGGCCCTGGCGCAATCGCCCAGGCCAACGCAGGCAAAGCGGCACATCTTGGGGCCGCCGGCAAGGCCGGCTGCGGTGGCGCAGCTTGCGTAGCCGTCATAGTTGTAGCGCTCCTTGGCTACGCCGCAATCGCCCTGGCAGAGCACCCTTGCGACCTTGCGCTCGCCCACCTCGGCAGTAACGCCCATTATGGCGGCTATGGCCTCGGCGCCCTTTGCGCCGGAGGGGGCGCAGCCGTTTACGGGAGCCTTGCCCGCCACTACGGCGTCGGCGAAGGCGTCGCAGCCCGCATATCCGCAGGCGCCGCAGTTGGCGCCGCCCAGGCAGGCGCGAACCGCCTCTACCCTGGGATCGACCTCGACCTTGAACTTTTTATCGGCTATGGTCAGTATAACGCCGAACAGCACGCCAAGTATGACCATAACGCCGGCAGAAAGAAGTATAGCGTTAACGTTCATCTATTTTTCTCCTTTCTATACTTACACAAGGCCGTTAAAGCCCATGAAGGCCACGGACATCAGGCCCGCCATAAAGAGGCCTATGGGGAAGCCCTTGAACTGCTCGGGTATGTGGGAGGTCTCCAGACGCTCGCGGACGCCCGCCATAAGGGTTATCGCAAGGAGGAAGCCGAGGGCGCCGAATACGCCGTTGAGAACGGCGGAGAGTATGTCATACTGCGCGCTGGTGTTAAGGGTGGCGACGCCCAGCACCGCGCAGTTGGTGGTGATCAGCGGGAGGTAGATGCCCAGGGATTTATACAGCGCGGGGCTGGACTTCTTGAGGAACATCTCCACGAACTGAACAAGGCCGGCGATTATCAGTATGAAGCTGATGGTGTCCAGGTAGGTGAGCTGGAGGGGATAAAGCACATACTGGTATACAGCCGAGGTAAACAGGGAGGCAAGGCCCATTACGAAGGTGACCGCAAGGCCCATGCCCGCCGCAGTCTCGACCTTATTTGATACGCCCAGGAATGGGCAGCAGCCGAGGAAGCGGGAGAAGATGAAGTTGTGGCTAAGCACGCAGCTCACGAAGAAGAGCAGCACGTTGCCGCAGCTGTTGGTCTGCATTACAGGAGTCATTTACGCGGCCTCCTTTGCTTTCTTTTTCTTTTCAATGCTCTTCATGATGATGTTGGCCGCGCCGAGGGTAAGGCCGAATACCATAAAGCCGCCGGGAGCCATGGTGGATATGAGCATAGGCTCATATCCGGAGCCAAGAATGTTGACGCCGGCGATGCAGCCGGTGCCGAGGAGCTCGCGGACGCAGGCGATGATGGTGATAGCCATTGTGAAGCCCAGGCCCATGCCAAGGCCATCCACCGCTGAGGCCAGAGGCCCGTTTTTGCTGGCGAAGGCTTCTGCGCGGGCAAGGATTATACAGTTGACGACTATCAGCGGTATGAACATTCCCAGGCTCGCATAAAGGCTCGGAACATATGCCTGAAGCAGGAGCTGGACTATGGTCACGAAGGTGCATATGACCACTATGAAGCAGGGGATGCGGACCTTATCGGGAATGAAGTTCCTGAGCAGGGAGATAACGAAGTTGGAGCCTATCAGCACGAAGGACGCCGCCGCTCCCATGCCCACCGCATTTATGACGCTGGTGGTGGTCGCTATGGTGGGGCAGGTGCCGAGAACCAGGCGGAAGGTGGGGTTCTCCGTGATTATGCCGTTAAGGAATACGCTGCTGAGCTTTGGCTTATTGCTCTTAGACATTTGCCTTTACCTCCTTCTTTGCCTTTTCCTGGCCATATACCCTTATCTTCACGAACTTGTCTATAAGGGGAGTCACGACGTTCATGATCAGTATGGCATAGGTAACGCCTTCAGTATAGCTTCCCCATTTGCGGATGACCGCCAGTATGAGGCCGCAGCCAAAGGCATATATGTACTGGCCCACCTCTGTCATGGGGCTGGTGGTGTAGTCAGTCGCCATGAATACGGCGCCAAACAGCAGGCCACCGGAAAGCACGGAGGTCAGCACGTCCTGATCCATCCTGAAGATGGCGGCGAGCACAGCGAAGGTTCCTACGAACACAACGGGGATGCGCCAGCTTATTACCTTGCGGATAAGCAGGTATGCAAAGCCTATGAGAATGGCTACCTTACTGACCTCGCCTATGGTGCCGGGTATGAAGCCCAGGAACATATCGAGCGTAGAGGCCTTATAGCCGCCGAGCACAGTCGCGGAGGATACGGCGTCAACTCCCTTGCAGAAGGTGGGCAGATACCATGCGGTCATCCTTACGGGCCAGGAGGCGAGCATTATTCCGCGGGCGGTAAGGGCGGGGTTCATAAAGTTATCGCCTATGCCGCCGAAAAGCTGCTTTACGAGAACTATGGCTATGAAGCTGCCTACCACCGGCATCCACCACGGAGCGTTGCCGGGCAGGTTAAGCGCCACGAGAAGGCCGGTAACGGCGGCGGACAGGTCGCTTATGCGAACCTTCTGGTGGGTGATCTTCTGGTAGCCGTACTCGGCCAATACCGCGGCCGCTACGCCGAGAACGCACAGCAGCGCCGCGTTGAAGCCGAAGCAGTATACGCCCATTACGGTAGTGGGGAGCATTGCGATGAGCACGTCCCGCATTATGGACTGGGTAGTGTCCTTATCATGGACATGGGGTGCGCTTGAAACGTGAAGACTCATTATTTCTTTGCCCTCCTTGCTTCCCGCATAATAGCGTCTTTAGTATTCTTGAAGGAGGCGGTAAGCCAGCGCTTTGCGGGGCATACATAGGAGCAGCTTCCGCAGACTATGCATTCCATCACGTTGTTGGCTTCGGCGCCCTTGAGATCGCCCTTGTCGCAAAGATGCTTCATAAGATACGGATTAAGGCCTATCGGGCAGGCTTCAACGCAGCGGCCGCAGCGTATGCAGGGGTTCTCCTCATAGCTCCGGGCGTCCTTTTCGTTGAATACCAGTATCCCGTTGGTGCCCTTCATGGCAACTACCTGATCGTTGGGGGCGCAAAGGCCGGTCATGCAGCCGCCCATTACTATCTTGCCGGCATCCTCGGTATAGCCGCCGCATTCGCCTATGGCGTCGGCAATTATGGTTCCCATACGGAGGCGCAGGTTGGCGGGCTCCTTTACGCAGCCCTTTACGGTGGTAACGCGGCTGATGAGGGGCTTGCCCTCTATCACTGCATCGGCTATGGCCTTTGCGGTGCCCACGTTTATTACTATTACATGAGCGTCCAGAGGCAGCTTCTTGCTCGGAACTTCCCTGCCGGTAACGGAATAGATAAGCTGCTTTTCAGAGCCCTGGGGGTACTTGGTGAAGAGGGACATGACCTCTACGCCCTCCCTGCCCTCTGCCGCGCGCTGCATTGCGGCTATGGCGTCCGGCTTGTTGTCCTCGATGCCGATAACGCCGCGCTTTACGCCGAGGGCGCGCATCGCGGCCCTGAGGCCGTCCACTATGCGCTCTGATTCCTCGACCATGAGACGGTGGTCGCAGGTAACGTGGGTCTCGCACTCTGCGCCGTTGAGGATTATGGTGTCGCAGTACTTGCCCTCGCCCACGGTAAGCTTTACGTGGGTGGGGAAGGTAGCGCCGCCCATACCGCAGATGCCCGCCGCCTGTACCGCAGGAACTATCCTGGTTGGGTCGCACTCTTCTACGCTGCCCAGCGGCTCCAGCTCCGTCCACTCGTCCTGGAAATCGTTCTTGATGGTGATGATGGTGGTTGGGCCGCCCAGTAGAAGCACCTTGGTGCCTATGGCCGTGACCTCTCCCGACACGCTGGCATGGACCGGTAAGCTGACGAAACCGGTTGCGTCTGCGATCTTCTGGCCCAGCTTGACGTGATCCCCGACCTTTACGCAGGGCGCCGCGGGAGCGCCTATGCTCATTGACATGGGGATATCCACGCTGTCCGGGATATACTCTCGTATGGGAAGACCGCTTGTTGATGTCTTGCCCTCATGCTGATCGTGCAGAGGATGCACGCCGCCCTTGAAGGAATGCTTTGGCAAAGCCAACACCTGCCTTTCATATTTTTCAACAGTTTTACAAGCCACATAACAGGTCCGCCAATAATATGCCTTATAAAAATATATTGTGACACAGACTATACGCAGCTATGACTAACTATTTGTGACCAAAAATCATTATAGCATATAATTTTCGGAAAATCAGTATTAATTTTTCCTTTAAAAACGTTTTTTTTGCGATAATGTCTGATTATTTTCTGTCAAGCCCGGCCCTTCGGCGGTCTTTTGAAGAACTGAATAATGGAAAAGATTGTTAAAAATAATCCGAACGCTTTTTTCAGCCATTCCTCCTTGAGCCAGGCGGCGGCAAGCGCCCCGAAAAGAGCGCCCGGAATGCCCGCGGCTATTATGGGCAGGCTGCTTTTAAGCCCCAGCCTTCCCTCTTTTTTGTGTATATACAGCGCGGCGGCTGCGGCGGGCAGAAAGGAGAGCATATTGACCCCCTGGGCCTGCCGCTGCGATATGCCCAGCAGCGTAAGCGCGGGTATGAACAGCGCGCCGCCCCCCAGCCCCATGCCGGAGGCTACCCCCGCGGCGGCGCCTATGGCAAAAAGCAGCAGCCCCCTCACAGCAGCATCCACGCCCCCGCGCAAAGCATCGCGGCGGCGAACAGCCTATCCAGCGCGGCGGGCTTTATCCTGCCGGTAAGCCTTGCGCCGACGACGCCGCCCAGCATGGCCCCCGGCGCCGCGAAAAGCAGCGTGTGCCAATCCACCCCGCCGCCCGCGCAGTATACGGCGGCCCCCGCGAGGGTAAGGGGCAGCATTATGCTTATGGCCGCGGCATGGGCTTTCTTTGAGGGGAAGCCGCACAGCCGCTCCAGCGTCATTACCGCCACGGCACCGCCGCCGGAGCCGAAAAGCCCGCAGCACAGCCCGGCAAGCAGGCCCGAAAGCAGCCCCGGTATATTCCTCTTAAAATACGCAAAAAAATACTCCGCCCTTTTCATAGGCAGAGTATGCGCAGAAAGCCTGTATTTTATCAGCGTCAGTAGGCTATGGCCTCGTCGCGGCTCATCCAGAAATGTATGCCGTAGGTGGATTCCACCCACCTGTCCTCGGTGAACCTGTCGGGGTACATCCATTCGCCCTTTCTGTATATGAAATTTTCATCCACCAATGACACGGCCCAGTCGTAGCTCTCGGTAAAGTCAAAGCTGGTTATGGTAAGCACCTTGGCCTTGTTGCAGCGGCAGGCGTTGTTGGTGGCGGAGACGCGCTTTGCGTCCGCCGGGATGAGCAGCATCACCACCCTGTTTTCATAGCACTTCTTATAGCCTATGAACGCCCCCTTTTCCGGGCAGCGCAGCCGGAAATACCTTGTGCTTTCATCCTGTATTATACCTTCCAGCTTCGCCCCCTCGAGCCACGCGCTGTATACGTTTCCGCCCCGAAGGTCTATGCCGGTAAGGTCGGCGCCCCGGAGATCCGCCCCCTGAAGGCCGGCGTTTCTGAAGTTCGCGCCGACAAAGGTACAGTTTTCGAACTTGCCGTTCGCGATGGTAGCGCCCTCGAAATCGCAGCGGTTCAGGCATACGTTTTTCATATCCCACCACTGGCAGTCCAGCCCGGAAAAATCCGTTCCGGAAATATCGGCGTTTTCAAGGCTGAGATATTCAAGGTCGCCGCCCTCCTTGCGCGCCCGCGCAAGACTTTGCAGGAATTGCTCCTTTGATAAAGGCTCCATACGATATCCTTTCCCGGCGTCACAGCCCCAGCTTTACAAAGTATACGTAGCCGAATATCAGCCCGCCCAGCAGCAGGAAAAACATCAGCAGCGCAAGGCCGCAGCCCGCCGCGGTTTTGCCGGAGACCCTGTTGCCCTTATTGCCGTCTCTCTGTTCCATTCTTTTGTTTCCCCCCTATTTTTCCTTATAGTAAAGCATACAGTGGCAGTAGCCCTCAAAGTCCGGGTCGGCTATCTGCTCACGGAACTGCTTGCACATGCACTTTGTGTCGTCGCTCATCTCCCGCACGCAGGGGCAATAGCCGCCGCGCTCCTTAAGGCCCTGCCTTACCAGCTTCACTATCTGCTCATCCTCGTTGAGCCGTATCTTCATTTTGCGTTCTCCACAAGCCTTATTATGCTCTCCTTGGCGGCGAGGCCCTCGCTTCTGGCGGCGACGCGGCCGTTTTTGAGCACGACGAGGGTAGGGATGACGTTCACGCCGAAGCGGGCCGCAAGGGGCGTCTCCTCGTCCACATTGCACTTGCAGACCAGTATATCCTCGCGCTCATTGGCTATTTCCTCTATTGTGGGGGCGATCATGCGGCAGGGGCCGCACCATGTCGCCCAGAAGTCTATGAGCACCGGCTTATCCGTGCTCGTAACGCTTTCAAAGTTTTCCACAGTGAGCTTTATTTCCATGCTTTTCTCCTTGGTTCTTCAATTTTAACGGCATATTTACGCCACAGGCAATATTATACCCTATTTCGGGGGAAAAAGGGTGAACGGGGGGTGAAATTTGTAATATAGACAAATTTATACATAAGCATTATAATATTCACAAGTATAATACCAAGGGCAAGCGGCGGTCAGCACACTCTCCGAAGGGAGGTGTCGCTTATGTTGAGATTATTAGTTTTGCTCATCGCGCTTCTGCGAGATGTTAAGACAATTACTATAACCCTCAAAAAATAAAACCGCCCTGTCGCTAGCAGAGCGGTAGTTCCCATTAGGGAATAAACGTTAACTGTGCGGCTGACCGTTACGGTCTTACCCTATAAGTATTATACTAGTTCCCCCCTCTCATGTCAATGACTGGGGGGGATTTTTTATGCGCAAAAGCAGCTTTTGCCTTTTTTCGGATTCCCTCTGACCTCGCTTTAAGGCGGGAATGGGGCCCGCCGCAGCGGGTCAGTTCCTCCCCGTGCCCCGGGGAGGAACTTCCTCTGTGGTCGAAGCTTATACCGGCTTGTCCCGTTCCTTTGGAGCACAATCCATTTCTGCGAAACAAAAAAAGCCCCCCTGCTTTTAACAGCGGGGGGCTGTGCTAACGCCCTGCGGAAGCCGGGTTCAGGGGCGGCAGAGCCGCCCCTGAGCTTGTTTTGGCTTTAATTACTTCTTGAGACCCATAGCGCCGGCGGCGGCTACGAGAGCCATTACGGCGTAAGCGACTACGGATACATCACCGGTCTTAGGAATCTCGATGGTGCAGTCGGGGTTGGTGATGGCGGCGCCTTCCTTGCTCCACTGGAAGCAGGACTCTACCTTGTTGTCCCAACCGAAGTTGTCGTTGATAGCCTTTGCGGTTACAGGAGTACCGATCTCGAGGTTGAAGTAGGTCTTGATGGTGTTGTAATCGTCAGCACCGCACTGGTTGGTCCAATCGATACCAGTGACGCGCTCGTCCTTGATGGTGTACTTAACCAGCAGCTTATCCTTAGAACCGTCAACCTTCTTGGAGTAAACTTCAATGGTCATGGGGTTCTTGGAGGTCTCAACCTTTACATAGTAGTTGCCAAGTACGCCCTCGGTGTATGCAGCCAGCTTGGACTTCAGAGTAGCGCAAACCTTAGCCTTGCCAGCATCGGTTACCTTTGCATTAAAGATGTAGGCGGCCTGCTCCTTAGAGGACATATCTTTCCAATCGGAAGCCTTTACCCAAGTGCTGAGGTCAGACTTGAGGTAGTATTCCAGAGTGTCATCTTCCTCTGCCCACTCGATACCAGGAGAACCAGCCATGGAACCAGACTGGAATGCATTGCCCTTCAGACCCTTCAGTTCAACCTTCAGGGTAGCCGCTTTCCACCATTCATTATCAGCCTTGGGCTCAACGGTGAGCTTGATGGCATAGTGAACGTTCTCGGAGTTGATAGCGGCGGCGCAGGTATTCTCCTGCCATACGTAACCACCGCAGCCGTCGTTGACCTTAACATAAGGAACAACCTCTACCTTACCCTTGCCGCAGTTAGCAGCAGTAGCAGTAGCCGACCAGTTGAAGGGGCCGGTTACGCAAGCGGATGCAAAGGCGGAAGCCATGGAGAGAACCATGACCAGAGCCAGAGCGATTGCGAAAATCTTCTTCATTTCTTTAAATCCCTTTCAAATATTTTTGTGTTTTGCAAGTGATGGGGTTTCCCCCCGGGCGAGGCGCGTTTTGCGCGCCCTTCCGCTTAGCACGCCCTTATGTTACCACCAAATGTTACGCCCGTCAATAGTTTTTTGTTACGAAATTGTAACAAAGTGCAGAGCACTTTCGCTCAAGCGGCAAAGCCGCTTGTGCGAGGTTTTTCGCCCGCTGCTTGCGCCTGCGGCGCGGCCAGCAGCGGGCGCAGGGTACGAAAACCTTCGGTTTTCATCCGTTCTGACGTACACGCCGTCAGAGCCGGAATGAACATAAGGGGGTGCACCCCCTTATCAACCCCCGGGCGGAACCTCCTCTGTGGTCGATACTAAGAAAATTCCCCCAATCCGTTGACACGGAAAGGGGGAATGAGTATAATACCAGTAGGGTAAGACCGTAACGGTCAGCCGAATTCAATGACTTATTTATTCCCTAATAAGGGAATAACCGCCTTGTTCCAGCAGGGCGGTTATTTTTTTCTGACCGTTATGGTTATCGATTTTATGTCACGCT
>CALCEX010000020.1 GCA_937900325.1 uncultured Clostridia bacterium
TTTCTACCGTATCTCCGGAGGCTATTTTATCCATGGTATCAGACAACGCCGAATATACTTCCTGCTCGTTTTCGCCATCCGGCATGTTAGCGGCAAGTATTATTTCCTTGTCCTTACTGAATACCAGGGTAGTGGAATCGGACGCCTCAACATATGACTGGGCAATGCGCAAAAATGTCTCGCGGCTTATGTGTCCGTAGCCCAACTCGCGCACGAGATCTGCGATGGTGCCCGCTTTGGGCGTCATCTCCTCCAGTGTGATGTTCTCATATATCTTTACGCCCACTACCCCGCAGCCCAGCGCCATGGCTATGGTAGTGAGTATCATCACTATTACCATGACTATAAGCAGCCGCCGGAAGAATACGCTCTTCATTGCTTCCCGTCCTCTACCTCGAACTTATAGCCGACGCCGTATATGGTTTTTATGCTCCAGTTGAGTCCGGTATTGTCAAGCTTTGCGCGTATGCGTTTTATGTGCGTATCCACAGTCCTTGTCTCTCCCGCAAAATCATAGCCCCATACGCGGTTAAGGAGCTGTTCGCGAGTAAATACCTGGCCCGGATTTGAAGCCAGCATATAGAGTATTTCTATCTCCTTTGGAGTACAGATTATATTCTTGCCCCTCAGGGTAACGGTATAGCTCTTTATATCTATGGTAAGCTCCTGGTGGGTAACGCAGCCGTCGTCGTGGGATTGCTGCTGCTCTGTCGTGCGGCGCAGCACCGCCTTTATGCGGGCAACCACCTCGCGGGGACTGAAGGGCTTCACGATATAATCGTCGGCTCCAAGCTCAAGGCCCAATATACGGTCTATCTCCTCGCCCTTTGCGGTAAGCATTATCACCGGTACGCGGGAGGTCTTGCGTATCTCGCGGCACACGTCAAGGCCGGACATTTCGGGCATCATGATATCCAACACACAGAGCGCTATGTCGCTGTCCAGCGCGTCTATTGCAGCTTTTCCGTTGTAAACATCGACTACCTCGAAGCCCTCGGATTTAAGATATATTCCAAGTGATTCGTGTACGACCTTGTCGTCATCAGCGATAAGTATCTTGTTTGCGCTCATGGTCAAATAAACCTCCAATATAATACATTAGAACGATTATAGCATAATATTGCCCGCTTTCATATTCACAAGCGGGCAATTTCACATATTTTTATTGGTTATTGCCAGGTTTTACCGTAGAAAGGGTAAATGTGAACGTGACCGTTCCGTTCTCGCTCTTCGCCCATATCCGTTCGCCT
>CALCEX010000021.1 GCA_937900325.1 uncultured Clostridia bacterium
CAAGCCCATTCAAAACGGGGACGGCACCATATCATTGAGCTTTGCAGAGGGAACGCCCGGCAGAAAATTCAAAGTTGCCGAGAACCTTGAATACATTGAAAAGCAGTTCAGCGCAGGAAACTTTGAGTTCGACATGGAAGCAAAGTACGAGGATATACTCCCTTCCCTTACCGCAGCCGACCTTCAGGGGGATTTCGGCAAGCGCTCCGAGTACACTACGGAATACGCCATAAGCACAGATGACGAGGTAGTGCAGAACCGCGTATTCAATATCGAAAAAGCAGCAGGGCTCATTAACGGCATAACCGTAGCGGCAGGGGAAGAGTGGAGCTTCAATGGCTTTATAGGCCCCCGCACCTATGAGACGGGTTGGAAAGGGGCAAACGGCATAGCGGACGGCAAGAGTTACAGCATACAGGCCGGCGGCGGCATATGCCAGGTCAGCACCACGCTGTACAACGCTCTGCTCTGCGGCAACATAACCATAACCGAAAGACGTTCCCACAGCATACCGTCATCATATGTTCCCAAGGGGCTTGACGCCACGGTGGATTCAATAACCAACAAGGACCTGAAGTTCGTGAACGATACCGGGGGCCCCATATTCATATTTGCCCATACCGGAGAGGGTTCGGACAGCAGGCATAATACCATAACCGTGGAGATATACGGCAAAAAGCTGGAGGACGGCGTCACGTATGCGACTCGCAGCAAGATAGTAGAGACCATACGCCGGAAGAACGTGCATTATACCGATGACGACACTATACCCAGGGGGTACAAGGTGATAACCTTAGCCCGCAGGGACGGATACAAGGCGGAAGCATACCAGGACAAGTATGTCAATGGGGTGCTCGAGGACAGCAAGCTGCTGTATACCGACACTTATAACGGCAACGACGAAGAAGCCCGCAGAGGAACGGCCAGCCCCAAGTATTACAAGCCGCCGGAGGATGCGGTAAAGATAAGCTGAGGATATTCGGAGAAAGATATGCTTATTCTTACGGTCAATTACAAGCTCAAAGAGGGCAGACGCAACGAATTTGTAAAGCGTCTGATCGAGGAAAAGACAGCGGAGCATACCCGCCTGGAGCAGGGCTGCATAAAGTACGAATACTATCTGCCCATAGACAAGGCGGATGAGCTCTTTCTGCTGGAAGCCTGGGAGAGCCGGGAGGATCAGCAGAGACACCTTCAGAGCGACCACATGCGCAAAATGAAGGAGTTCAAGGGCGAATACGTGGAAAGCACAGAGCTGGGCCAGTTGTAACGAAAAAAAAGCGCCGCTAAAATTTCTGCGGCGCTTTTGCTTTATGGCCTAATTATATCTTATCTGGGTCGTGCCGAAGGCGGTGCTGCCGCAAAGATCGAGCATTGCATCCGCATTGTCCGGATGCCCTTTCGTTTCAACGCCGCCAAAGGCTGCCTCAACGCTGGAATTTACCCGGACATTGCGCGGCAGGATCAGCTCAAGGCTGCCGAAGGAGGTTTCAATGCTGAAGTGAGTCTCCGGGGCGAAGGTACACGCGGAAAGATCCAGCACGCAGTGGCCGAAGGCGGTCTTTATGCGCCCACCGGTTATATGGCCGGCCTCAGCGCTGAGTATGTTCTCGCAGAATACGGATGAGCAGGATACAAAGCCGTTTTCGCATGAAAAGCTGCGCACGGCTCTTTTGCCGCCGTCCCAGTGCTGGCTGTCGTTTCTGTCAAAAAAAGAAGGGAACAGCTTTTTCAGTACCATGTCTATGCCGAAAAGTATAAGTGCAAAGGGTATTGCGACGCCCCAGCTCATTTCAAAGGGCATTTTCTGTCCAAGATTGAAGAGAAGATAGTAAAAACCTATGCCCGCAACGCCAAGAAAGAAGGCTGAGCGGTGCTCAAGGGCAGAGGCGATGCCGAGGCCAAAGAGCACTGTGGGCCATAGTATGCCCCATATATTAAATGTAGTGTTCATTTTGCGGCTTACAAGGTAAGCTATGCCCAGTACTATCAGCAGCAGGCCGAAGCCTATGCCATGAGTTGCGGAGGAGGATCTGCTTCCGCCGCCGTTTTTATGGCTGCCGGAAGAAGCATCGGCCGGCCTGACGGCGCTCGCCTTGAGACCGAGAAGCTCGTCTGTGGATATGTTAAACAGCTGGGCTATGCGTGGTATCATGGTGACGTCGGGGCAGGATATGTCATTCTCCCATTTGCTTACCGCCTGAGGGGATACGCCGAGCTGCTCCGCTACCTGCTCCTGAGTCATGCCTGCGGTCTTGCGCAGCGCCATTATGCGCTTGCCCAAGGTATAGGTATTGTTGGCTTCGGTGTTGTCGATCATATTTTTCTCCTTTTGCCTTTCGTTCATTTCTCTCACACCGGGATTATGCCATAAATGCTGCGGTTAAGCTATAACCCATTTGTTTCAGAGGGAAAAACATTTTTCAACCGGCGGTTGAAAAGCTCTCAACCATAGGCTCTGTCTCCGGTTTTGCCTAATCAGCTGTGTCAAAGGACTCAAGAGTCCCCTTCTTCTCCGGTCTGCTGTCGCCGTGGCGGGCAAGGGACATGGTTATAAAGGATATGGATACCATGATTGCCGCGTAGGGAAAAAGGGTGTTATAACCCACATGCTGAAGGAGCTGGCCGGATATTATCGGCGTGGCTATCTGGGCTGCCATGGAGAAGGTGTAGTAATAGCCCGTATATCTGCCGACATCGCCGCCGGTGGAGATCTCCACCACCATGGGATAGCTGTTCACGTTTATTGCCGCCCATGCAAAGCCTACCAGTGCGAACATGGCATAGAGCAGGGGGGAGAAGGTTGAGGCCATCAGGGCGCCGAGGGCAAAGCACCCGGCAAGCAGCGCCACGCCTATGAGTATGGTCTTTTTGCGGCCTATCCTTGAGGATATCATGCCTATCGGTATATAGGATATCACCGCGCCTACCGTAGCTATCATAAGGCAGGTGGAGGCGCCGCCCACATCCTGGCCCCACATTTCAGTGGCGTAGCGGGTGAAGGCGGTGGTCACGGCGTTGTAGCCCATATACCAGAATGAAACGGAGAAGAGTATAAGCATGAGGCTGCGGAACATTTCCGGGGGCAGCCTGCGCCTGTCATTGCCGGAAGGGTCGAGCGCGGCTGCCGTTTCGGCGTCGATCCTGTCGTTTATTATATCGGCCTCTGCCTTGAGCTTCTTTTCGTTGACGGAAAGGGCGAGGGCAGCTACCGATATTGCCATGATAGCCGCAACAGCTATAAAAAGAGGAAGGTAACTGGGATCGTCCGCCGCCGAGCCCTTGACAAGAACGCCTGTCATGGCAAGCGTGTATACGCCGCCGAGCGCTCCCATAAGGTTGATTATGGCGTTGGCCTTGCTGCGCAGGGGCTTTGGCGTAACGTCAGGCATCAGCGCAACGGCCGGCGAACGGTATATGCTCATGGAGATCAGCAGCAGCGCAAGCAGCGTAAAGAACATTGAAAATGTCCTTGCGAAGGAAAGGCATACCGTGAATACCACCGCACATACCGTGCCAACAACTATAAAAGGCATTCTCCTGCCCTTCCTGTCGCTGAGCGTGCCGAAAAGCGGCAGCATGAACAGCGCCAATACATTGTCAAGCGCCATTATCGGCCCGGATATGCCGTCGCTTATGCCGTAGCGGTATTTCAAAATGAGAGGTATGATATTGTCATACAGCTGCCAGAAGGCGCATATGGAAAAGAATGCCAGGCCTATGGTAAAAGTGCGCTTGCTGTTGAGTTTCATTCAAACTGTACCTCTGGGCGGAATTTTTATCGGATATGCTGTGCATTTCCCTTAAGATTATAACCTATACGGCGTATATCTTGCAATATTGCCGTTGCGAAGTGATGCGGCAAAAGCTATAATCAGGATAACAGGACACGTTATAATTTTCATTTCGGAGGCTGTCACCATGAAAAAGCTGCATATCATCGCTACCGGAGGAACTATCGCGTGCGTACCCTCCCCAAATGGGCTTGTGCCGGGACTCGGCGCAAAGGAACTGCTTGAATATGTGCCGGGCGGACATGAGATAGAGTATACGGATTTGTTTCATATGGACAGCTCGAACATACAGCCCGAGGAATGGCAGCAGATGGCCAAGGCGGTGATAAAAGCCAGGGAAAGCTGCTCAGGCATAGTAATAACCCACGGAACGGACACGATGGCATACACCGCGTCTATGCTTTCCTTTATGCTGAGAGATATAGAT
>CALCEX010000022.1 GCA_937900325.1 uncultured Clostridia bacterium
TTGATTTTGACTGGGAACCTACCGCAGCACAAAAAGCTGTTGTCGGGGAAAAATTGGGATATCTGACGTTGACGTAGCCGCGCGGCGCGTCTTAACAGTTTATTTTATTGACAGGCGTTATACTGTCAAATTATACTTTTGCTATGATGAGCAGGTTTTGTAAAAGAGCGGCGGCGCTGATGCTGGCGATGATAGGAATAATCACATCGGGATGTGCGAAAAAGAGTGAGGCAGACGATACATTTATCATGCTTACAGCGCCCACTGCCGAACCGGTGGTTACGCCCGCGCCTGCGCCGGAAACCACGCCCACGCCTGCGCCGGAGACAACGCCCGCGCCGAATATAATGCCAGAGCTCGAAAAAACGACTGAGGACAATAAGCAGGAGGACGAAGCCGAAGATAAGGATAAGCCCCGGAGCAATGCAGACCGGAAGGAGGAAAAGAAGGCTTCCGGCAAGACCCCCCACGCAAAGGACTATACCGAGGTCGATATCAAAAAGGGCAGCGGCTCAAAGGTGGATCCCTTTGAGGCCGATCGTATAGACGGCGGAAAGCTGAGCCAAGGCTATTTTTCCGGCGGAACCATAACGCTTGTAAACGTATGGTCCACCACATGAGGTATATGCGTTGACGAGATGGGCCGTCTCGCAGATCTATATAAAGAATACAGGAACACCGGAGTGCAGTTCTTGGGCATATGCGCCGACGTATACGGCCTTGATGGGCAGGCCTGTGAGGACGCCAGGGACTACATAGCCTCTACCGGCGCGGGCTACCCGCAGATAGTGGCCACGGAGGCGCTGCTGCGCTATGTTTCGTATATGCCAAGCACATATATTTTTGACAGCTCCGGCAGGATGATAGCAAAGTACGCAGGCACGCTGAGCGAATCCGAATGGATAAACGTAATTGAGACGCTTATGGCAAAATATTCATAAAAAGGGCGCCTTCCCTGCTTGTAAGACAGTAAAATTCAAATTTATTGGAACAGGCATGACCGAGATCATGCCTGTTCCGCTTTTGGCGGCTCATCCACGGGAACGCAGCCCACAAGGTCGGATTAGATATATGCCTCATATAGTATCTGACTTTAGGGGTGCATATCATCTCTTCGGAACTTTGTTATGGGGCCGCTGTACTGCCTGCTGCTCTTCAGGCAATTAGGCATGAGCTGATTTCCCAAGAAGAGCCTTTAGATAATCCCATGTGCGTGCGATGGATTCCTTGGACACCTTTTCCTTGGTAGAATGTACATCAAACAAATCTGCACCTATTGAAATAATGTCTGTTCCCGGTCTCTTGTTATCCCAATAACCACATTCGAGGCCTGCGTGGATTGCCGCCACCTTTGCCTTTTTCCCAAACATTTCTTCATAGAGTGCGATGGCCATCTCGCGTAACGGGGATTCTTTTCTATACTGCCATCCCGGATAATCACTTTCGAAAATACAGGCATCACAATTCGCGTCAGCAATGATCTGGATCTTATCCCGCAGCATATATTTTTGAGACGCCACAGAACTTCTGATAGACATCAGCAATGTCATTTTGCCGTCTTCACATGTAAGTGAACCCAAATTCATGGAAGTCTCAATCAACCCTTGGATCGCAAAGGAATAGCCCGTTACACCATAGGGCAACAGCATCAGACTGCGGCAGATCTCCTTCTGGTACCTTTCCGTATATACATTTGCTTCCGGTACTGCTTCTCCTTCTGCTATAAGGAAGGAAACAGTGTCCGTATATTGAAGCTCTTCACGGAAGGTACTTTCAATCTCAGTTAGCCTTTCCCTTAGCTTGCTCAAGTCCTTTTTCTGTACATAGAAGCAAACTCTGCCGCTATTGGCTATTGCATTAGCCTTTCCCGGCATATCCAGTTCATTGATCCGAACCGGCATGTCCTTTAAGGCATATAAGAGCCGTCCCATAAGCACAATGGCATTGCCAAGCCCCATACCTATGTTGATTCCTGAGTGCCCTCCGGCAAGACCGCTCAAGCTTACTTTTACCGGAATAGTCTCATAAGGAAGCCGTTCACATTCGATGTTCCAGATCATTCTGCAACGCAAGCCACCTGCGCAGCTTGAATAGAAGACCCCTTCCTCCTCAGAGTCAAGATTGATGAGTCTTTTTCCCTTCAGCGATGTGATATCAATTGTATTAGCACCAACCAATCCAACCTCTTCTTTAACTGTAAGGACAATCTCCAGATCGGGATGTTCAATATCCTTACTGTCCAGCAGGGCGAGACAGTAAGCGAGCGCAATCCCATTATCTGCGCCGAGAGAGGTTCCATCTGCAAAATAGAATCGCTCATCCTCTTTTACTTCGATTCCCTGCTCATATATGTGTTTGCTGTCATTTTCCTTTACGTATACCATGTCCAGATGTCCCTGAAGGATCAGCGGCTCGCCGGCATTTTCTACAGTGGCCGACTTTTTGATGATCAGATTATAATACTCATCCTGCAGAACCTCGAGCCCTCGCTCTCTTGCAAAATCCGCAATATAATTACTTATCCTTCTCTCATCTCCGGAAGCCCTCGGGATAGAGCAAACTTTTTTTAAATATGTAATTACGCTGTTCACATCCGACATATCGACTTACAGTCCTCCAACACTTATATTATCACAAGAGCCCTTCCACTTTTTGAAAATATGCCGTTAAATAAACATTTTAATGAGACTGGAGAAGAAGCTGAACAGCCCGTCTCCTGCGATCAGGCCGGCATCGCGGCAGTCCATGAATTCATCTCCGATAATTTTGCGCATGATAACTGCTATGATAACGCCAATTCCATAAATCGGATTATTGATCAAAAGTCCCGTGGCCAGAAGCACGCCGAACATATACTTTCGTCCGATCGCCTGAATAATTGCGCCCGGAATAGCCCATATTGCAAGCTCCTTTAAAAGCGCAACATTGCTTCCCATCTGTGCCGTCGTAGCAAACACGGTGCTTGTTGCAGGGATCAATCCTTCTTTAAGCGTCATATCAGCAAACAAGATGACAACTATGACTCCGATAACCGCTCCCAGCATTTCAATGAATACCTGTTGCTTTCTTCCGTATACCTCATGCTCTGCATTATTGCCTTTGCCGCGGATAATCCATCCTGTTTTCAGGTCATATCCCATGTCGGCAAAGCAGGGGCCTACGGAACTGATATATCCTGTCAGTACAGCCACTGCAACCGGCGGGAACCCCATAATAACGCCTATCGTCATAAATATTGTCGTAACCGCAAATCCCGGGAACCATCCGGAATACATGGCGGCCTTTCCAATGATAACCATGGATGCAACGGAAGCAACTGCTGTCCAGACGACCCAAAGAATCATCTTCGACAGAGACATTCCTGTAAACACACCGCAAATTATACCTACGAATACTCCGCCCGCCAAGTGCGCGAGCAGTGCCACAGCCAACGTCTTTTTTGTCTGAGATGCTGAAGCGGTAAAACTTTCCTCTTCGCTCTTTGCGGATTTCTTGTTCTTTGACGAGCTCCGATAAATCGAAACAACAGACTGCACCAATGCGATCAATCCGGCACCTACCATAAAGCCCTGCGGAATATTTGTAGTCGCAAGATCGAACCCGGTCAGCGGCGCACAATACCCGCGAATCAAAAGGCCGATACCTAAAGCCACCATGGATACGATATTTGCTATAAATACGATACCAACAGCGCCAACAGGCAACTTAAAGATACTACCTACAATTCCAACGATGATACCCTGAATTACACGCTTGGCCTTTTCGCCGCCTTCATCTCCGGCCTCCAGCACTTCCGCAGTAGCTACACCCGGCGCCCAGGCTTCTTTTGCCGGGAACAAGGGAGAATCGAACAATGCGCCGACAGTATAAACCGAAATTACCGTTCCGAAAATACAGCCGATAGCCATTGGCAGTATTACCTTAGTTTCGCCCATTACGAACAGGATCGCCACCGCCACAAACGCACAGTTTGCCGCCGAGAATCCGGCTCCTGATACTATGGTCTGTATGTAGTTTTGCCTCTCCAGGTTTTTAAATTTCCCCAAAATCGTTATAGGAATCTTAGCAACAAGCATGGCGAATACCGCACCTATTATTGACGTATTTGCGGAAACGCCCACCTTTCCCATGATTTGCATGCAGATAATAGCCGACAGCACTGAAAGAATTATACCAATAACAATGGTCATTGGTTCGGAAAAACGGATTTTTTCAAATGTTGATTGAACTTTTTCGCTTTGATTTTCCCTCATTTATTTCTCCTCCATTTATTTATTATCTGGGAATTGCTTGTCTATAAAGAGGACGCCCGGATGCTCCCTCGACCCGGGCGCCTCAGTTTAACATTTCATTATGCCTTCTTTAATATCCTGCTGCACCCATTTTTTTGCAAATTGCCACAAGATCCGGATCTGTATACTTTCCGTTTTCCTCTATAGCAACACCATCTAAAATAATGGAGGGCTTGGAAACGACTCCATCTGTGTGAGATGCCGCTGTCCAATAGCTTCCACGAATCATCTTGCCCTGGCTTCCGATACCAAATTCCATGCAGCCAAAGATTCTTTCATCTTCTACGATACGGCCTGTTGCTTCTTTCACCCCAGGATTAAATCCCAAGGAATAGTGTGCAAGGCGGAACATATTCGGGTCGTTGAAGGAGTGCAGCCATGTGCGGAAACGCTCCGCATCCTTACCGCCTTCTATCTTCGTAACTATTCCGTTCTCAAGAGTCAGCTCCACGTTTCCGGAAAGAATCCCCATGTCTGTCGGCGGGAATATTGCTGCGTCAAACACAAGCTTTCCGTTTATAGTCTCTTCGATGGGACACCAGCTTATCTGACCGCACATCATAAAGGGATAGCCCTTAAAGGTAGCCAGCTGGCCGGAATGCCTGACCGGCCGTCCTTCATTTCTCGCTGTCAAATATGTGCCGTTTTTATCTTTGATAACAATGTCGTTCGCGGCTTCCATTTTCGCCTTGAGTGCCTCGCCAAGCTCTACCACACAGGCAACATCTACCCTGCCGATGCATTTTACTATCATAGTTACATCCATTCCGGTCAGGTTGATATAGCGGCAGCCAAAGTCGATCGCTTTTCGCCATGATTCACACAACATAATAGAAGAATAGGACAGCTCGATCCACACATCTGCTACCGCCACAGCGTTTCCGAGCGGGGCAACGGGTTCTGCATAAGCCTTTTCATTAGTGGGAACATATACTAGGACCGGATTTGCTCCTACAATATACGCTGCGTTCATAATTGCATCGAGTACTCGTTTGTCGGTAGAGGTGTCCCCGGTCACAACAACATTCTCACCCGGCTTCACAAGCATGACCTCTTTCACGAGTTTATACGCTGCTTTGCTCACCTCGTAAGATAAGTAATTCGGTGCCATTTCAACGCCGATTGGGTATTCCATTGTTTTCTTCCTCCTTTAATAATAAAGCCAATTTGGCTTATTTTTCCATTTGCTTTAATATAATGTGGCTTTTTAAAAATAAAATTACGCTATGGCGTGGTAAATTTAGATTATGTGTGTTTTAATTAGATATTTTGACTATCCATCAACTCGGCTACTACGCGAGCCGTTGTTGTCCAGTAAAGCAATACCGGTTTTCTGAAATAGACGCAGCTATATTCTTTGATTCTCTGGTAAATCTGATACAATCCATGGCGACCAAGTCTGCCTTAGTGTCACTTGCCTTTCTGGTGGCGTTATACATTTCCTGTTCGCTGTAAACAGGTAGAAAATATCAGGGGTCAGATCGAATCTTTGTGATTATCCAATTATTACTGCTCCGATTTTTATACGCCTTCTTTCTTTTATTTTTTTGCCTCTGAGTTTATTTGCCATTTGCTGTGCGCGATTTGATTTTATCACCGATAAGTAGTAAAATAAAATTATGATATTTTATAGACCGATAGCGTTAAATTATAGTTATAGGCTAATCCATCAGGATATTCAGAAAGGGATCCGCCATGTTAGATTTGAAGTTAGATACTTTCCTTGTTCTTTGCGAAACAAGGAACTACACCCGGGCTGCAAGCATCCTGAATATTACCCAGCCTGCGGTCACCCAGCATATAAAATATCTGGAAAGCCACTATTCTACGAAGCTGTTTTATTACGATGAAAAACGCAGGCTACATTTGACTGAAAACGGAAAGCTTTTGCGGGCCTTTGCCCAAACCGTCCAAGCTGATTCCATCCAAATTGCACAGTATCTTAAAGCACCCGCCGAGGAGCCTGATGAGATCAATATCGGTACTATCGTGACCATCGGCGAATCGCTTCTTCCTCTTATGGTTGCAGAATTTCTCAGAAGATATCCTAATAAAAAAGTCAGAATGTACCTGGATGAGGCTGATGCTCTTTTGGAACAGTTAAAAAACGGGCGTATCCAATTTTGCATTACCGATATTCATTGTCCCCAGGAAATGTATGAAAGTGAGGAGCTTTTCGAAGGGGAAACCATATGCATCTGCTCCCCGAAGTGCTCTCTTGCACAAAAGACGGTAGATTTTTGCGACCTGACTGATTTCCGATTGATTTTTCGCGAAAACGAGACTTACTCAAAGCGAAATCTTATGAAAATTCTGCATGATTTCAATCAGGATATAGCTAATTTCAGATCTTATGTTGAAGCCGGAACCATCAACGCCGTCAAAAAATTAGTTATGGAGAACATTGGCATCTCTTTTACCTATCGTTTTGCTGTGCAAGATGATTTAGACAATGGCCATCTTAGCCAAATATATATCAGAGATTTTTTATCCAGATCTTTCTTTAATATGGCCTGGATGAAAAAAAGCTTCTTCACCCCTCTTTGTCTGCAGTTCCTTGATGTATGCAGGGCTGTTATGTCATCTCCTGACTTTCCTTCAAAATCCCTGCTGAAATTACATTCAAAATCCGAATTGGCTTTATAAAAAAAGGCCTGACTGTCGTAAAAGTCAGGTTAAAGCCGTGCTTTTTTATAAACTGAAGGGGAACTCCTTCGGCGGGTGCGCGGAAAGTGTTTCTTGAAAATCGGCATAGTCGTGGATCACGGCTATGCCGTCTGTTCATCCGCAAAAGTGAAGTCTTTCGGGATGTATATCTCGCCGTTGAAGTTGAAGTAGATTTTGCCGTGCTGCATTCTATGCGCGGCATCATCCTTCATAGACGGAAACACACTGCTCAATCGCCCATGGGCTTTATCTTGCTCTGGTATATCCGGTAGAGGTTTATGCCGACAAAGGTTATGGAGCCAAGCTCAGCTATGGGGAAGGCATACCATACGGCGGACAGGCCGACGGTGCGGGAGAATATAAAGGCCACCGGCAGCAGTATGGCAAGCTGGCGAAGGGCGGAGGAAAAGAAGGAAAGCCTGCCGTCGCCTATTGCCTGGAACAGGGACGAGCCCATTATGCACAGGGCTGCGAAAGGAAAAGAGAAGCTGATGATCTTTAAGGCGGGAACGCCTATGGACAGCATCTCGTCGGACGCCTCAAACAGCCGCAGCATAAAGTCGGAATGGCGTAGGAATATCAGCATGCCTATGCACATTATGCTGAAGGCATATATGCAGCCGTATTTGAGGGCCTCCATCAGGCGCTTCCTGTTGCGCGCGCCGTAATTGTAAGCCATTATGGGCATGGTGCCGGAATTAAGGCCGAATACCGGCATGAAAACGAAGGACTGGAGCTTGAAATAGATGCCGAATACGCTTACGGCAGTAGAAGAAAAGGCTATCAGTATCTTGTTCATGCCGAGGGTCATTATGGAGCCTACCATCTGAAGGAATATGCTTGGTACGCCTACGTCGTATATGTCGGCTATACTCTGCCTGCTCGGGCGGAAGCGCCTGAAGCGTATTTTTACAAGGCAGGAACGGCTGCTCAGCATGAAAAGCCCCAGCAGCATACCAACGAGCTGACCCCCCACCGTGGCTATGGCGGCGCCGGCGATACCCAGCTTTGGGAAGCCGTACAGGCCGAATATGAGTATGGGGTCGAACACTATGTTGAATACCGCGCCAATGAGCTGTATGAACATGGACTTCAGGGTGCTGCCCGTTGCTTGCAGCAGCTTTTCGCACATTACCTGAACCGTCAAGAATATGGCGGGAATGCCTACCCATGAAAGATAGGTTGTGGCATACTCGGTTATTTCCGCGTCCGCATGGAAAAGGCGCACCATGGGGCGGCTGAGCAGGCCGAAAAGCACAGCGAAAGCCACGCCGCCGCAAATGGCCAGGAACATGGCGTTGGTGGCGGCCGTATCCGCTTCTTCCTGGCGCTTTTCGCCGAGACGGCGCGCCACAAGGGAATTCGCGCCTACGGCGGTGCCTATGGAAACGGCGTTTATCAGCATCTGATACGGGAAAACCAGCGAAACTGCCGTAAGGGCGTTTTCGCTTATGCGGGAAACGTAAATGCTGTCAACAATGTTGTAGGCAGCCAGCACCAGCATGGATACCATCATGGGAAGTGACATTTTGATTATGAGGCTTCTTATCGGCATATAGCCCATCTTGTTTTCGGTGTGTATGCTTTCCATTTTTTGACCGTAATTAAAACTATATAATTATCCTTTCGTAAATAATGTAAAAATGTTCTTTGCATAAAAAAGGACCCATGGCAGCATGGGCCCTTTTATTGCCTGTTTAAGTGCCGAAGATTACTCCTCGGAAGGAGCGCCGACGGGGCAGACGGAAGCGCAGGCGCCGCAGCTGATGCAGGTATTGGGGTCGATCTCGTAATGATCAGCACCCTGAGAAATAGCGCCAACGGGGCAGCCGGACTCGCAGGAGCCGCAGCTGATGCATGCATCGGAAATTACGTATGCCATTGATATTACCTCCACAGAATTTTTCATGTATATTGTAACATGAATATTTATATTGTCAACAGATTAAAGCCGGTCAGACATTACATATTGTTGTCCTTCATGCGGCGCTCCATTATGTCCGCCTTTTCCTCGCTCAGAAGCTCGGCAAGCTCCTCAGGCGCTGCGTCCATCATCAGCTGCTGTTCTACCTCGGCCTCCACGTCGATATCATGAGCCTGCCTGCCTTTTCCGCCCCGGGTATAGGTCAGCTCCCGGAAGGGGTATTCCCTGACGTCTATGGTGCCGTCTGGCAGCATGAGCTTTACCTTTGTCTTTTCGGATATGACGTTGTTTTCAATGACGGTACCGGTGAACCCTTCGGGGGTGCCGGCCTCGCGGCCTATCCTGGGCATTTGCTTGCGCATATACTCATAGCCGTCCTGCTCGTATTTAAGGCAGCACATAAGCCTGCCGCAAATGCCGGATATCTTGGTTGGGCTGAGGGAAAGGCCCTGCTCCTTGGCCATTTTTATGGATACGGGCTGGAAATCGGGCAGGAACTGCTTGCAGCAGACCGGCCTGCCGCAGCTGCCCAGGCCGCCCAGCATCTTGGCCTCATCCCGGACGCCTATCTGCCGCAGCTCTATGCGGGTCTTGAACACTGAGGCGAGGTCTTTAACAAGCTCCCTGAAGTCCACCCGTCCATCCGCCGTAAAGTAAAATACTATCTTTGAGCCGTTGAACGTATATTCCACATCCACCAGCTTCATGTTAAGGCCATGGGCCTGTATGCGCTCCATACAGGTGGCGTAGGCGTCCTTTTCCCTGGCGCGGTAGCTGTCCCGCATTTCCCGGTCCCGGTCGGTCGCAACGCGGATGACCTCCTTTAGGGGCTGTATTATCTGGTCGTCGGGCACGTCATGTACGCCCACCACAACGTCTCCGTATTCGGTGCCTCTGGCAGTTTCGACTATGACGCCGTCGCCGGCGCTTATCTCAAGCTCGCCGGGGGAAAAGTAGTAAAGCCTGCTTCCGCCCCTGAATTTTACGCTGATAACAGTTGTCATTATTAAAACTCCTCTGTGATTTCGGTAAAAAGTCTCGTAAAGGTGCCGGCCGCCGGAGCGTTGGTGCTGAGCCTGTCCATGGCGTTCGCCAGCGATTCTATAATACGGTTTATTCTCCCGGTTGTAAAGCGCGGCGCCAGGGAAGAAATATCCTCGGCCCTGTCCGCATTCTGCTCTATGCGGCCCAACGTCATGTATGTGAGCATATCCCGCGCATATGAGAGCATAAAGTGAGCGCCGTCTATGGAGGCGACGGCGTTGAGCCTGTCAAAAGGCAGCTCGCCCCGTAGCAGCGCCGCCATGACCTCCTGAGCCGTACGCCTGAGAGCGCGATAGTCCTCGTCCTGATAAAGCTTCAGCGAGCGCCGGACCGTTGCGCCCATACTGGCAAAGCGCATAGCGTCATTGTCGGTAAGGCCTGCCGATATGAGCTCCCTGGCTATGTCGGCATGGGAGGGAAGCCCGCAAAGCACCGTAGCGCAGCGTGAAAGTATGGTGGGAAGTATTCCCGCATCGTTGCCGGTAAGCAGAAACAGCACTCCGTCGGGCGGCTCTTCAATGGTCTTTAGGAGCACGTTCTGGGTGGCGGGTTCGATTTCGTGGGCATTGAGGAGCAGAACGGACCTTTTCCCGCCGGAAAATGAGCTGCGGCCCAGCTCCTCTATCACTTCCTCACGGATGGTATCCTTTCGGTAGCCGGAGGGGATTATGCAGTTTCCCGTATGGAAAAGCATGGCGGCGTCGGCAGCTCCCGTACAGTACATGGCCGCGGCCCGCCTCGCCATGCCCTCGGCTATCAGCCCGTCAGGGCAGGAAATAAAACAGGCGTGAGGAATACGCCCCTGCCTTATTGCGCCAAGGAGCCTTTCCTCCGCCTGACTGATGCCTATTGACATTACTGCGCTCTTAATACTTGTAGAACTGCTCCACATCCACAACGAATACCGTTGCGCCGCCCATAGTTACCTGCACGGGCGCGGGGGAATTATCGATATACCCGGGTACTGCGGAGGGAACGACCATGTATTCCTTTCTTGTGCTGGATTTTTCCTTGATGATATCCAGCGTTTCCTGAAGCCTGTCGGCTTCAACGCCAATCATCAGCGTACTGTTTCCGTTATGGAGGAAGCCGCCGGTGGAAGAAATGCGCGTTACGCTTATGCGGTGGTTAGTAAGCTCCTTTATAAGGCGCTTGGAGTCATCGTTTTGCACTATCGCATATACGAGCTTCATGCTTATACCTCCCTTTGTTGTATTTATAATTATATAACGTATCGCGGCGTTTTTCAATAATTTAGCTTCATGCGGCGTTCACTGCCGCTATTATTTCCCGGAGCATCTTAAAAAGCTTATCGCTCGGCCTGAAGGCTATGGCGCAATACCTGCCGTTGCGCTTGAATATCAGCGTGCTCGCCTCGCTCCTTTTTCCCGTGCAGAGTACGGCGGCCTTCTTAACGGCGCTCTGCAACGCCGCGGGATCCTCGCATATTATGCCTATGCAGGCGGCCGTCTCGCTGCCGGACAGTATTGCCTGCATCTCTCCGGGGGCGACGGTATCGACTATCCTGCCCTTGCCGCCGCTGAACTGCTCGAATACCAGCGTGCCGAGAGGATAAGGGTTTTTGCGCTGATTGCCGTACTGGTCAAGGTCGCCTTCCTCCGGCTCCCTGTTGAACAGGGTGTAGCGATAGGAGCAGAGCCGTTTTTTGTATATCGTCAGGCATACGAGTATAAGCCCTATGAACAGGGGTATCTGCAGAATGCTGCCGTGGGGTATCCTGCTTACGGCGTTCATGAGCATCCTTGCCAATATGACCAAGGCCAACAGCCCTGAAAACAGCAGCAGATCCTGCTTCTTTGTGGCGTTGCCGCCGTTGGTTTCCTGATACATTATTATCGCCTCCGCTTTAACCTTTAGTATTGTAAGCCCTGATATGCCGTACCGAGTACCAAAGGCCCAGGCACATCGCCAGCAGCAGAGGCAGCATTGACATACCGCCGCTCAAGGCGGGGAGTATAAAGCTGCCGGTGATATTGAACGCTATGTGGAAGGCCATAGAAGCAAGCAGCGTCCGGTACTTATCGTATATCAGCGTCAGGACCGCACCCATCAGAAAAGCGTATATCACCCACAGAAGCTGACCGTGCATGAGGCCGAATATGGCGCAGGATAAGAGCAGGGCGGCGGGCCGCCTGAGCACGCTCCTCAGCGTTCCGTATATCAGGCCCCTGAAAAGCATTTCCTCGGCTACCGGGGCCAGCACTGCCGTGGCTATGAAGCGCTCAGGGAAGGTGCCGCCGCTGCTTGCGGCAACCGAATCGCTGTAGGAGCTCATTAAGCGATCGGGTATGGGCAGCAGCGTGAGCAGCAGCGATACCGCTATTGAGAACGCAGCGGCGCACAGCGCGCACCACAGGTACTCCCTGCCGGGCAGCGGCGATATCGCCACCATATCCCTGACGCTCTGCTTTTTAAAATAGAAAGCCAGCATTACGGCGATCAGCAGCAGATTGTGCAGCAGAGAGATAAGGGAAGCCTTTTGGGCGAGAAAGCGGCTCATGGCGGATTGGATATCTCCCTCCGCCCCCGCGCCGCCCGCCGCCGCAAACAGCGTCAAGATAAGCGCCTGTGAAATAAAATATGCCAGCAGCACTAAAAATATCCTGAACAGCGCCTTGAGGTAATCCTTCATGAATATGCATCTCCTTATTTTATTTTACCATAGAATATGCCCTTCAGCCACCCTGAAAAAAATAAAAAGCGCCGCGTGTATGCGGCGCGAGGGCTGCCCGGCTGATTTTAACCGTAAAATCCGGGCCGGCGGGCGTAATGGAATACGTCCCCGGCGGGGGTGACGACCACATTGTCGAAGCCAAGGGCGCAATGGGCAAAAACCGGCTTGCCCTTCTCGTTAAAGCCTACGCAGATGCCGACGTGGTTGCCCTCGTTTGTAGGGTAGGCGTTCTGAAAGACGATATCGCCCACCCGGAGCTCATTCCAGCTTATTTCATCGCTGTTTTCCCACTGGGCCCATGTGCCGAGCCCCACTTCGCTTTCCAGCTCCTCGTTTGTCAGCCCCTGCTGGAGGAAGCACCAGGCCACGAAGCCTGAGCAGTCAAGGCCATAGGGGCGCGTTTCGCCGGTGGTGCTGCTGCCGCCGCTTTCCACCTCGGTCATCTCGCCCCACCTGGGGTCCGGCCCCTGAGAGTAGCTCTTGCCGCCCCAGAAGTAGTGTACCTTGCCTACGAGGGACAGGGCGGATCGGGCCACGCTGAGCCTTGCGGCGTCAGTTTCAACGGCTTCGCCCTTCAGCCGGGCTATGTCTATCTCGTCGGCGGTCAACGGCACATACTCCGCCTTCAGGCGGGCCCTGCGTATTGCGTTTACGGCGAATATGCCGCCGAGCGTGACTATTGCCGCAAGCAGCAGCGCAAGAGCCGTTCTGAGGGCGCTTTTTGCGGCGCGCCGCCTTTTTTTAGTATACTTCGCTTTTGTTTCCATAGCACAATGATAAACAATACCGCCCCGATAATCAAGGCGGCATTGTTTAATATTCGGTTAATATTCCTTATGCCTTTCCCAGCCGCTTCTTCATGGTCTTTTCCACCGCGTTGAGTATATTCTCGTAACCGGTGCAGCGGCAGAGGTGGCCGGAGAGCAGCTTCCGCAGCTCTTCCCGTGTGTATTCCCTGCCGGATTCCAGTATTTCCACGGCGGTCATTATGAAGCCGGGGGTACAGAAGCCGCACTGGACCGCAGTTTCCTCCATAAAGGCCTGCTGAATGTCCGAAAGCTCGCCGTTGGGGCCGAGGAGGCCCTCAAGGGTGCGTATATGCTTGCCCTCTGCCCATACGGCAAGATAAATGCAGCTGTTGAAGCATTCGCCGTCTATGAGCACATTGCAGGCGCCGCATTCGCCTACCTCGCAGCCCTTCTTTACGGAGGTAAGGTGGTAGTCGTTGCGGAGCATATCGGTAAGGGAAGCCCGGACGTCTACCATCCTTTCAACGTCCTTGCCGTTTATGTTGCAGTGAATAAGCTTATACTGTGCCATTACAGCTCACCTCCCGCGAGAAGTATGGATTCCATCATGCAGCGCCTGGCGGTCTCTACGGCGATATGCTGACGGAAGGCCTTGCTGGCGCGCCAGGAGTCCCTTGGATTTATGTCGTCGAGCACCGTGCGCGCAAATGTCTCTACCGTCTCCATGGATACGGGCCGGCCGTTGGCGGCGGCCTCTGCCTTTTCTGCGCGCATAGGCACCGGGCCCGCCACGCCGTAGGCTATGCGGGCGCGCTCTATGGTTTTTTTATCCGGCGAGAGGCGGACGTTCGCGCTGCAGCCGAGGGTGGCTATATCCATGGCGTTGCGCATGGAGTATTTGATATAGTGGCCGTAGGTGTTCTCATAGCTGGCCCTGGGTATTATTATGGCGGTCTGTATTTCGTCCGGGTGTATATCCACAAGTCCGGCCTTTATGTAGAAATCGCGTATGGGCAGCAGGCGCTTGCCCTCGCTGCCCGTAAGCTCTATTATGGCCTCCCATGCATGGAGGGTGGAGGCGGAGTCGGCCGAGGTAACGCCGTTGCAGGTGTTGCCGCCTATGGTGCCTATGTTGCGTATCTGCGGCCCGCCCACCATATCCACCGCCTGACCCAGGACGTTTATGTATTTCTGAATGATGGGATCGCGGGTTATGTGGGAAAAGCTGGTAAGGGAGCCTATGCGTATGTTCTCGTTTTCATCGAGGGATACGCCCCGAAGCTCATCCAGGCCGTATATGGAGATGAGCTCCTTTCCGGCGCGCTTGCCCTCGCGCATCTGCACGAGAACATCGCTGCCGCCGGCTATTATCTGTGCCTCTGGATGCTCGAGGCGAAGCTCCACGGCGTTCTGAACGGAGGAAGCCTCATACAGCGCTTTAAGATCGTACATATTATTTTTCCTCCTTTGTCCATTCGTCCTTTATAAGCCCGGCGCGGCTGAATTCGGCGAACAGCACATGGGGCGTTATGGGAATGGTGTTTATCGCGATGCCGGTGGCGTTATATATGGCGTTGCGTATGGCGGGCGCACCGGAGCAGGCGGGGGGTTCGCCGAGGGCCTTCGTGCCGAAGGGACTGGTAGGCTCGGGGTTCTGTATGAATTCCGCCCGAAGGTCGGGATGATCCATAAAGGTGGAAAGCTTGTAGTCCAGCAGGTTGTTGTTCAGCGGCCTGCCGGTTTTGGGATCGAACAGAAGCTGCTCGGAAAGGCCGTAGCCTATCGCCATGCTCATGCCGCCATGCACCTGAGCCTCCGCCAGCGCGGGGTTGATGAGCCTGCCGCAGTCGTGTACGTTTATCATATCCACAAGCTTTACCCTGCACATGGGTATGTCTACCTCCACCTCTGCAAAGGTACAGCCGAAGGAGTAGGCGTTATTGCGTATGGTGTAGGTGGATTCGGCGGTTATATGCTCGCTGTGTACGGGGTTGTACTGGGCGGTCATGGCAAGCTCTGAAAGGCTCATGAGCACCCGCCCGTCAGGCACGCGCACTATGTTTCCCTCCGCTATGTCCATATTATGCACGGGCTGGCGCGTTACCTCGCAGGCGTAGTCGAGTATCTTCTTGCGCAGCAGGTCGCCCGTCTGGCGTATGTAGAAGCCCGCAACATAGGTCTGGCGGGAGGCGTAGGCGCCCAGGCCCGTGGGGGTTATGTCGGTATCCTGGCAGCTCACAACGTGTACGTCCTTATAGCTTCTGAGGCCTATGACCTCGGCGGCCATCTGGGCGTAGGCGGTGTCCGCGCCCTGGCCTATCTCCGTCTCGCCGCACTGCATGGTAACGGTGCCGTCAAGGTTGAGCTGCATACGGTTGGAGCTGGTCTCAAGAGATATGGGGTATACGGCGGTGTTGTACCAGAAGGCGGCAAGGCCGATGCCCCGGCGCACAGGGCCGGTATCCTTGGCGTATTCTGCGGCCTTGCGGCGGTAGTCTATGGCCTTTGCGCCCTTTTCAAGGCACATACGGAAGGAATCGTAGTAATTCTCGTTCTTGGAGAAGCCGTCCACAAAGCCCTTGGGCATAATTACCTTATCCCTGTAATCCATGGGATCCAGGCCCAATGCCCTTGCGCATTCGTCTATGTTGGAATCATCCGCAAATGACGCCTGCGGCATGCCGTAGCCCCTCATTGCGCCCGCCGCAGGGCGGTTGGTGAATACGGTGTATGCGTCGCCCTCAAAATTGCCGCAGGGGTATATCTGGGGGAACGAGCCCATTGCCTTTGCCACTATGCTGTGGCCGTGGGAGGCGTATGCGCCCTGATTGGAGAAGCACTCCACCTTTCGCGCGGCGATGGCGCCGTCCTTGCGCAGCCAGGTTATTATGTGGAAGCGTATGGCGTGGCGCACCCGGTTGGATACGAAGGTCTCCTCGCGGGAGCAGTCAATGCGGACGCAGCGCCCGCCTACCTGAGCGCAGCACCAGGCGCAAAGGGGTTCATAGAGGGCGTCCTGCTTGTTGCCGAAGCCGCCGCCTATGTAGGGCTTTACTATTCTTATATCCGCCCAGGGACGGCCCAGCGCCTGCCCTACCACGCGGCGGATTATATGAGGTATCTGGGTGGAGGAGATCACGGTGAGCCTGCCGTTTTCTTCATACGCAAAGCAGCCGTGATTCTCTATGTGGCAGTGCTGTACAGTGGGCGTCTCATACCAGCCCTCGACCCTGATAAGCCCGGGCTCCTTTATAGCGCCGGCGTAGTCGCCCTTTTGAATGGAGGTGTGCCTGAGTATGTTGTTGGGATAGCTGTCGTGGAGCCGGGGCGCGCCGTCCTTCATGGCCTCCTGAACGTCGAGCACGAAGGGAAGCTCCTCGTATTCCACCTTCAGGGCGCGGACGCCCTGATTGGCGGCGACCTCATTTTCGGCTATTACCACGGCAACGTCGTCGCCGTAGTAGCGGACGTGGCGGTTAAGCAGAAGCCTGTCCTTTACGTCCTGGTGGTCTGGATCCATGCTCCAGGGGTGGCCGGCGGTGGGGAAGGGTATATCCGGCACGTCGAAGCAGGTCAGCACCTTTACGACGCCGGGTATCTTCTCCGCGTCGGAGGTATCTATACTCTTTACGAAGCCGTGGGCGATGGTGGAATGCTTTATGCGCGCATAAAGCGCGTCGCCCGGCATACGGTCCTCGTAGTATCTGGTGCGTCCGGTCACCTTGTCAAAGGCGTCCACG
The DNA here is from genome assembly GCA_937900325.1 of uncultured Clostridia bacterium. Taxonomy (GTDB): domain Bacteria; phylum Bacillota; class Clostridia; order Christensenellales; family CAG-138; genus SFEL01. The sequence goes on from CALCEX010000022.1 coordinate 17,112, forward strand.
CGCACCTCGCTCCTGCCGACCGGATGCCCGGCCTGAGCGGAATGATCGTCCCTATTCATTGCTTATCCTCCTTATCGTTAAAGCTGAGGGGTCAGACTTCTATAAACTTAAAGTTGGCGGAGTCAAACAGGCCCTTGTCCGTAAGGCGTATGGCGGGTATGACCGGAAGCGCCAGGAAGGAGAGGGCGACAAGCGGGTCGCTCTTCTTGTCTACGCCGATGTATGCCGCGGCGTCCAGCAGGGCCCGCTGTATCTCAAGCACGCTGTCCACAGGCGCGTCGGTCATAAGACCTGCTATGGGAAGGGGCAGGCGGGCCAGAACTATGCCGTGGCTGACCACGCAGAAGCCGCCGCCGCATTCCCTGAGGGAGTCGGCCGCAAGCAGCATATCGTCGTCGTTATCGCCTACCATTACCAGATTGTGCGAATCGTGGGCAACGGTGGAGGCTATGGCTCCGCCGTGGATATTGAAGCCCTGGACTATGCCCAGGCCTATGTTGCCCAGGGCATGGTGGCGTTCTATTACCGCCAGCTTGTTGAGGCCGTTTCCGGATACGAAGTTGCCCTCTGCATCGCGGCAGACGGGCAGGTCTCTGCGCTCTGTGACAAGCTGACCCTCTATCTGGCATATTACCGGCATGACCTCCTTTGCGCGGAGCTTGAGGCCGTCCCTGGGGATAGGAGCCATGTTCATGCTGGTGTATACCGCCTGGGGTATTATGGGCATGGGGGTGGGCTTGCCGTCATAAGGTCTGCCGAAGCGGGTGAATACCTTCAGCACCCTGAAGTCCTTAAGGTCCTCAAAGAGCACCATGTCGCCCTTGTAGCCGGGGGCTATGGCGCCTATGTTGCGCAGGCCGTAGGCGCGGGCGGCGTTGTAGCTGGCCATCTTTACCGCCTGTACGGGATCCATGCCGCACCTTACCGCCATGCGGGCTATGCAGTTTATATGGCCCTCGCGGCGGATATTCTCGATGTGCTTGTCGTCCGTGCAGAACATCATGTTGTCAGTCGGGAGGCGGTGCTTTACTATCTCGGTCATGAGCTCCTCCATGCCGTTGGCGGCGGAGCCCACCCTGAGGAGTATCCTCATGCCGATGCGGAGCTTTTCGAGCACCTCGTTATAATTGCTGCATTCGTGATCGGTGGATGGGCCGGCTACCCTGTATGCGTTGAGGGCGCGGCCGGAAAGCAGGGGCGCGTGGCCGTCTATGGGCCGCCCGTCAAAGAGGCGGAGCTTATCCATCATATCCTTTGAACAGTTTATGGTGGATACGGCGTCCATCACCTCGCCAAGGCCGAGTATGCGGCTCTTGCGCATGAATTGCTCCATATCCTCGGCGGTAAGGGTAGCGCCGGAGTTTTCGAACGGAGTTGCCGGAACGCAGGAGGGCATCATGAACAGCACCCTGAGCGGCAGGTCGTCGGATAGCTTGTATATGGCCCGCACGCCCGCTACGCCGCAGACGTTGGCTATCTCGTGAGGATCGGCGATTATGGTGGTGGTGCCGTGGGGCATTATTACCCGGGAGAAGGAATCTGGTATGACCATGCTGCTCTCTATGTGTACATGGGCGTCTATGAAGCCGGGGCAGAGGTACGCGCCGCCCGCGTCTATCTCCTCCTTGGCGGTGAAGCCCCTGCCCACGCCTATAATGGTATCCTCCGAGAGGGCGACGTCGCCTTCCAGTATTTCGTTTGTAAATACGTTAACTATCCTTGCGTTCTTTACCACAAGCGTTGCCTCGCCCTTCAGGGCCGCAGTGATAAGTTCGGATTGTTTCATCGGTTTCCTCCATTCTTATAAAATACCATCGATACGCCAATACGGACGCAAAAGACGCCCAAACAAAAACATTAAGATTTAAACAAAGTTTGTTAGATAATTGTTTATTGCAGTATAGCACAATCGAGCTTATCAGAAAAGCCCTTTTTTACGGTAAACCATGCCATATAAAGCGAACGGGATTTTTAAGTACGCACTGCCGCTGTTGATTTTTTTCCTTTGGGGTGATAATATAAAAATCAACCAGGAAAGTGTTCATATAATCCCGTGATCTCTATCGGACGGGAGTTTCTACGGGCCACCGCAATGGCCTGCTATGAGCGCCGAGCGTACAGCGTTGCTGTACAGCCGGGCGCTTTTTGCTTTTTACATATCAACAGCCTATATGGGCCAGGAGGAAGAAGGACAATGCGCATACTTATCAAAAACGGCACCATAGTAAACGCAAGCGGCAGGGAACGCAAGGACATACTTACAGACGGCGGCAGGATAATCGCCATAGGCGGCAATCTTGACGCTGCGGGCGCGGAGGTAATAGACGCCGCAGGCTGCTATGTCATGCCGGGCTTCATAGACACCCATACCCACTTTGACCTTGACGTGGGGCTCTGCGTTACGGCGGATAATTTCAGGACGGGCACCCGGGCTGCGGCGCTGGGCGGAACCACCTGCGTGCTTGACTTTGCGACCCAGGACAGGGACGGCACGCTTAAGCAGGCCCTTGAGGAATGGCACAAAAAGGCCGAGGGCAGCAGCTGTAATTACGGCTTCCATATGGCCATAGCCCGCTGGGACGCCGGAACCGAAAAAGAGATGGATTACATGAGCGACAACGGCGTCACCTCATATAAAATGTACATGGTATACGACGGCCTTAAGGTGGACGACGGCCAGATATACGCCGCACTCAAGACCGCCCGCGACCACGGCGCGCTCATCGGAATACACTGCGAGAACTGGGAGGTGCTGCTCCGCCGCATAGAGGAGCTGAAGGCCCGGGGAGTGACCGAGCCCTGGGGCCATCCGCTCTCTCGCCCTGCGGAGGTGGAGGCGGAGGCCGTTGCGCGGTATATGCGCATAGCCCAGCTTGCGGAGACCCCTGCGTATGTGGTGCATCTTTCTACCGCAGAGGGGCTTGCCGAGGCCCTTCGGGCAAGGGCGAGGGGACAGGAGGTATACCTCGAGACCTGCCCTCAATATCTGCTTTTGACCGACGACAGGTACAGGGATCCAGACGGGGTGAAGTTCATAATGAGCCCGCCTCTGCGCAAGGACGCCGACCGCGAGCAGCTCTGGCAGGGACTCAAGGAGGGAGAGCTGGACACCATAGGCACGGATCACTGCTCCTTTACCATGAAGCAGAAGCTGCTCGGCGGCGGGAAATTCTTCAGGACGCCAAACGGCGGCGCGGGCGTTCAGCACAGGGGCCAGCTCATATATACCTATGGCGTTTGCGAGGGCAGGCTGACGCTGGAGGATATGGTAAAGTACCTTTCCTACAATCCTTCGCGGCTTTTCGGCATGCCGGACAGGGGCGAGATAGCCGAGGAAAAGGCTGCGGATATAGTCGTATGGGATCCTTCGGTATCCGGCACCATAACCGATACCAACCACGCTTACAACTGCGACAATTCGGTCTTTGCGGGCTTTGACGTAAAGGGCGCCGCGCGCGACGTTATTTTAAACGGCGAGCATATTGTTGAAAACGGCAGCATAAAGCTTGAAGGCCGGGGCAGATACATAAGCCGTACCGGCTATATGAAGCTGAGATGAAGCGCGCCGGGATAGGCTGCGTGCTCATGGCGGCGGGCAGCTCCGCCCGCTTCGGCGTCAACAAGCTGCTTACGGATTTCTGCGGAAAGACGCTTATAGAGCGGGCCATGGAGGCGATACCGCGGGATAAGCTTTGCCGGGCGGCGGTGGTGAGCCAGTATGACCGGGTGCTGTCCATGGCATTGGAAACAGGCTTCCTGGCGGTAAGGAACGACAGGCCGGAGGACGGCGTCAGCCGTACCATACGGCTTGGCCTGAATGCGTTGGGAAATGTGGACGCCGCCATGTTCATGGTGGCGGATCAGCCCTGCCTGAGCCGGCGGAGCGCGGAGGGTCTTGTGAATTTTTATTTGAAAGAGCCGGACAGGATAGCCGCCATGGCGTACGGCTCGCGCAGGGGGAATCCGGTGATATTCCCAAAGGATATGTTTATGGATCTGCGCAACCTCACGGGAGATACGGGGGGAAGCGCCGTAATATGTAAAAAGCAGGATAAGCTCAGGCTTTATCAGGTGGAGGACGAGCTGGAGCTGTTCGATGCGGACAGAGCCGCCGAGCTGGAAATGCTGAAGAGGAAAAGGGAGGGAACCATATGAACGGGAAAATAGAGGCCATAAAGGGCAACGTAGTATACGCCGAGGCTTTAGGCGAGCTTACCGTTATGCCGGATAGCTGGATAGTCACAAAGGACGGCGTTATACAGGGGGTATTCGGCGAGCTGCCGGAGATGTACTCTGCGGCGGAGGCGACGGATTACGGCGATATGATAATCACACCGTCCTTTAGCGACCTGCACCTGCATGCACCCCAATACCCCATGCTGGGCCTTGGCATGGACCTTGAGCTTCTTGGCTGGCTGAACAAATATGCCTTCCCTACGGAGGCCATGTTCAGGGACGCGGGCTATGCCCGAAGTGTATATTCAAAGCTGGCCCATGCCCTTATAGAGAGAGGCACTACGCGGGTATGCATTTTCTCAAGCCTCCACAGGGAAGCGACCGATATACTTATGGACGAACTGGAAAAGGCGGGGGTCACCGGCTATGCAGGCAAGGTGAACATGGACCGCAACGGTTCAGGGGAGCTTACGGAGACCACGGAGGAATCCGTGGCCGCAACGAGGCGCTTTATAGAGGAAAATAACGGCCGCAAGCTCATAAAGCCCATACTTACCCCGAGATTCACCCCCTCATGCACGAATGAGCTGATGGAGGAGCTTGGAAAAATAGCCGCCGAGTATCCGGAGATCCCGGTGCAGTCCCACCTTTCCGAAAACACCGACGAGATAAAATGGGTAAAGGAGCTGCACCCGGAATGCGCACAGTACTGGGAAACATACGATAAATACGGTCTTTGGAAAAACCGCACGGTTATGGCGCACTGCGTCTATTCGGACCAGCGGGAGCGGGCCGCCATGAAGAAGGCCGGCGTTTGGGCAGTGCATTGCCCCGATTCCAACACCTGCATAACAAGCGGAATTGCCCCGGTAAGGACAATGCTTAATGAGGGAGTAAAGGTGGCCATGGGTTCAGACATAGCGGGCGGGGCAAAGCTGTCCATGCTGGACGTGGCAACCGAGGCGATAAGGGCCTCCAAGCTGCGCTGGCTGTTTGGGGGAAAGAGGGATGACGAGAGGTATCTGACCGTTGCCGAGGCGTTTTATCTCATTACCGGAGCGGGACAGGAGTACTTCGGAGCGCGTCCCGGCTTCGGCATAGGAGACAGGCTCCATGCGGTGGTATTTGATGACCGCGAGATGGCCGACAACCCAAGGATGGATATTTCCGAGCGGCTCGAGAGGATGATCTATCTCGGCGAGCGGCAGGATATAAGGGCCGTATACAGCGATGGCGTAAGGAGAATATGATGGGGAGCCTGCTTATAAAAAATATACATTCACTTGTGACCTGCAACGGGGAGGACAGGATACTGCACGGTGCGGACGTGTACTGTGAGGACGGCTTTATCGGGGCTATCGGCCGCGGCATCGACAGTAAAGCGGACATTACTGTGGATGGCAGCCATATGCTCTGCTATCCCGGCCTTGTGAACACACATCATCATCTGTACCAGCAGTTTTCCCGGAACCTCCCCGAGGTGCAGGGCTTTGAGCTGTTTGACTGGCTCAGGTACCTGTACGATATTTGGAAAAATATAGACGAGGAGCTTATAACCCTCTCGTCGCTGACGGGAATGGGAGAGCTGATGAAGAACGGCTGTACCACCTGCTTTGACCACCACTATGTGTTCCCCAGGGACGGCGGGGATCTCATAGCCGCCCAGTTCGAGGCCGCGGACACTATAGGAATGCGTATGCACGCCTCCCGGGGAAGCATGGACCTTTCCGAAAAGGACGGGGGCTTGCCGCCGGACAGCGTGGTGCAGACCATAGACGAGATAATGAAGGACAGCGTCAGGCTCATTGAAAAATACCACGATCCCTCAAGGGGCTCCATGCGGCAGATAGCCCTTGCCCCCTGTTCTCCCTTCTCGGTATCGGGAGAGCTGCTCAAGGAGAGCGCAGCGCTGGCAAGGCAGTATGGCGTGCGGCTGCACACTCACCTTTGCGAAACCAGGGATGAGGAAAACTATACCCTCGAAAGATACGGCATGAGGCCCTATGCATATATGGAATCTCTGGGCTGGACGGGCAGCGACGTATGGTACGCCCACGGCATACACTTCAATTCGGACGAATTGAAGGCGCTGGCAGATACCGGCACGGGCGTAGCCCACTGCCCCATATCAAACATGAAGCTGTCAAGCGGCGTAGCCCGCATACCCGAAATGCTGAAGCTGGGAGTTACCGTAGGTCTCGGCGTGGACGGCAGCGCCAGCAACGACGGCAGCAGCCTGCTTGAGGAGATGCGCGTAGCGTATCTGCTGCACAGGCTGAACTCCGGGGCCGCCGCCCCCACGGGCTACGACATACTCAAGATGGCCACGGCAGGCAGCGCAAAGCTCCTTGGCCGGGAGGACATAGGCAGCATAGAGGAGGGCAAGTGCGCGGATATGTTCATGATAGACAGCCGCCGCATAGAGCTTGCCGGAGCCTGCTATGACCCGGGCTGCGTGCTCTGCACGGTAGGCGTGCGCGGAGCCGTAGATTACACCATAATCAACGGCAAAATAACCGTAAGGGGGGGCCGCCTTGTGAATATGGACGAGGAAAAGCTCTCGGCTGACGCAGACAGGAAGATAAAAGAATACTTGGGTAAATAGGCGCAGGATAAGGCGCCCGGCGGCGAGCCGGGCGCCTTATTTGATATCCGTATGTATGCGGCGGCGGCACTGCATACGGCAAAGGCAGCCGGCCGCTGACGAATTTTTAAAAAAATATTCAAATTTTCGCCGCTGTGCTATTGTTCACGTTGTGATAGAATGGTACAATAATGTAGAATTTGCACTCGTATGTGCACTTATGCACAGGCATAACAGTATGAGCGATAGCTTCGCTTGTGGAGGATATACGTTAAATGGGATTTTTAGAGAACAGCGATGTAGGCATTGACCTTGGTACTGCGAGCGTCCTTGTCTATGTTCGAGGCAAGGGAATAGTATTGAGGGAGCCATCCGTGGTCGCGGTGGAAAAGATAACGGGCAATATACTTGCGGTAGGCGAAGAGGCCCGCCGCATGATAGGCCGTACCCCCGGCAACATAATCGCCATGCGCCCGCTGCGCGACGGCGTAATATCCAATTACGACATAACCGAGCGGCTTTTAAACCACTTTCTCCGCAAGGTAGTGGGCAGGAGGATATTCTTCAAGCCCCGCGTAGTGGTTTGCGTACCATCCGGCGTTACCGAGGTCGAGAAACGCTCCGTAATAGACGCTACCGAGGAAGCCGGCGCGCGCCATACCTACCTCATAGAGGAGCCCATAGCGGCCGCCATAGGCGCGGGTATAGATATTTCCGCACCGCGCGGCAGCATGATACTGGATATCGGCGGCGGCACGAGCGATGTGGCAATACTTTCTCTGGGCGGCGCGGTGCTGTCCGATTCCATAAAGATAGCAGGCGACAAATTTGACGACGCAATAGTGCGCTACATGAGAAAGAAGCACAACCTGCTCATAGGCGAACGCACCGCGGAGGAGATAAAGATCCGCGTCGGCTCCGCTTATCCGAGAAAGGAGCAGGTATTCATAGACGTAAAGGGCAGGAACCTTGTTTCCGGCCTGCCTCAGACTCTGGTCGTAAGCTCATATGAGATGATAGACGCTCTTGAAGAGCCCCTTCAGATGATACTGGAAAGCGTAAAGGGACTGTTTGAGCGCACTCCCCCTGAGCTGGCCAGCGATATCACCGAAAACGGCATCTGCCTTACCGGCGGCGGCGCGCTGCTTTACGGAATGGACAAGTTCATAGCGGAGCAGACAAAGGTGCCGTGCTATGTGGCGGAGGATCCCATATCCTGCGTGGCAATAGGCACGGGAAAGGTGCTGGAGAATATAGACGCCTTCTCCTCCGGCGCGATATACGACTACAAGCGGGGAGAGTACTTCGACTTCCCCACGCAGCAGTAATAACGATACGGGCAAGCGGCAATGGCCGCTTGCTCTTTTTTATAAGCAGCGGGCATAGGATAAATAAAAAGGAGCTTCGTATGCTTATAAATATCCCCATAGCAAACCTTTATTCAAAGCCCGCGGCCGGAGAGCTGGAGGATCAGACACTCTACGGCGAGGAAGCGGACGTGCTGGAAAAAAGCGGCGGATTCGCAAGGATACGCACGGAATACGGCTATGAAGGCTGGATAGAGGAGGGACGCCTTGCCGTATGGCGCTACGACGGCGCGGTAACGCGGGTAGAAACGCCGTTTTGCACGGTGCTGGATATACCCGGATACCGGGGGAGGACGATGGCGACGCTGCCCCGGGGCGCCAGGGTCGAAATGACGGGTGAGGATAACAGCTTTGCCGAGGTGCGGCTTATAGGCGGCGAAAGGGGCTTCATACGCCGCAGCCACATAGCGGCCCTGCCGGGAAAGCTGAAGGAGGCAGAGCTGCGCCGCGCTGTGGCAGAGACCGCAAAGGCATACCTCGGAGTACCGTATCTCTGGGGCGGAAGATCGCCGGTAGGGATGGATTGCAGCGGCCTGTGCCACACGGCATACTGGCTGAACGGGGTAGCCATATACCGGAACTCGCGCATGGCGGAGGGCTTCCCGGTAAAGGAAATAGACCCGGAGAAAATGGATCTGGGAGATCTTATCTACTTTACGGGACATATGGCCATGTACCTTGGCGGGGGCAAATACATTCACGCCACGGGGAGAGACGGCGACGACAGGGTAGTTATAAACAGCCTCTTATCGGAGGACGCCGGTTACAGGGAGGATCTGGCGAAAGGCGTCGTCGCCGTGGGCAGCGTATTTTGCGATGGCAAACGGCGGCGTTATGCTGTAAAATAGACGATATAAATAATACGGAGGGCGTTTCTATGAAGCAGTTTTCGGATTTTCCCCGTGTGTCGCTGGGCATACTGCCCACTCCGCTTTACAGGCTTCCAAACATAAGCGAGGCGCTGGGCAAAAACATTTACATAAAGCGCGACGACATGACGGGCGTCGCCCTTGGCGGCAACAAGGTCCGCAAGCTGGAGTTCCTGATCGCCGACGCCATGGCGCAGGGCTGCGACTATATGCTGACCACCGGCGGCGCGCAGAGCAACCACGCCATGCTGACCGCCGCATGCTGCAACAGGCTTGGCCTGGGTTCCGTGCTGGTGCTCAAAAAGCGGGGCGTATGGCAGAAGCTGGGCAACCAGATAATCAACGACCTTCTGGGCGCCGACGTGCGCTTTGTGGATACCGATGATTACGCCGAGGTTTATGCCGAGATGGACAGGATATGCGGCGAGCTGCGCGCCAAAGGCCACAAGCCCTACTGCGTGCCCGTGGGCGGCTCCGTGCCCATAGGCTCGCTCGGCTATGTCAACGCCGCAAGGGAAGCCATAGAGCAGGGAGCGGCGCTGGGCGTAAGGTTTGATGATATCATATGCTGCACAGGCTCCGGCGGCACCCACGCGGGCATGGACCTGGGCGCAAGGATATACTCCCCCAAGACCCGCGTTACGGGCATTGCCGTGGATAATGAGAACTTCGGGCCCATAGTGCGCGACCTTGTCAACGGCGCGTCGGAGCTGCTGGAGGCGGGCATACACGTTGAGGAGAGCGACATAAACGTGTTTGAAAACTTCGGCGCAGGCTATGCCATACCTTCGTCGTCGGGCGTTGCGGCGATGCGCATGATGGCAGGCAGGGAGGGCATAATAACCGACCCGGTATATACCGGCAAGACCTTCGCCGGATTGATAAAGCTCAACGAGCAGGGCTATTTCGACGGCAGGGACAACATACTGTTCCTGCATTCCGGCGGCGCGGGCGGCCTGTTCGCAATAGACATAGACCACACGGAGGATTAAGCGTGAAAATACAAAAAGGACGGCCTGAGCCGTCCTTTTTGTATTCAGCGAACTACAACAGCTTTTTTGTCTGCTTGTATACATCGCCGGAGCCGAGGGTTATTACAACATCGCCGGCTGAGGCGTGCGCGTCCAGCCACTTGCGTATTTCCTCGAATGTGCCGAGATAAATGGCGTTGCCGCCGCCTGCGTTTATGCCTGCCACCATGTCGCGGGCGTGTACGGTGCCGTCGTCCTTTTCGCGCCCGGGGTAAATATCCGGAACCAGCACTGCCGTCGCGTTGTTGAAGCAGGTGACGTTGCCGGTGAACAGCGTCTTGGCCCTTGTATAGCTGTTGCACTGGAACACGCAGTATATGTTCCGGTGGGGTATGCGGCTGGCGGCGTCCAGCGCCGCGGCGGCCTCCGCAGGGTGATGGGCGTAGTCGTGGTATATCCTTATGCCGTCCCTTTCGCCGTAAAACTCAAACCTGCGCTGGGTATTGCGGAAGGCGGCAAGGCCTGAGCATACGGTGTGCATTTTCGCGCCGAGATAAAGGGACACGGCCGCAGCAGCCATGGAATCTATTACCGTATGGCTGCCGGGAACGTGCAGCGTTATGCGGCCCAGGTTTTCACCTTTGAACATAAGGTCGAAGGAGGGGCAGCCGTTTTCGTCGTAGACGAGGCCTGCGGGGGTATAGTCCGCGTCCTTCATGCCGTAGGATATCTTATTTCCCCGGAAATCGTCGAAAAGGCGCTTTACGCGGCTGTCGTCCGTGCAGCCTATGAACATGCCGTTTTCGGGCAGAAGGCCGATAAACTTGCGGAAGGCCGCTACGATATTGTCGATGTTTTTATAGTAGTCCAGATGGTCGTTGTCTATGTTGTTTATGAGGGCTACCGTGGGGCGGAGGGTAAGAAAGCTCTCCACATATTCGCAGGCCTCGGTGATAAACAGATCGTGGGAGCCTATGCGGGTGCCGCCGTGGAGGAAATCCACAAAGCCGCCGATGTGCACCGTGGCGTTGGCGCCGCCCTTTTCGGCTATCATGGCCAGCATGGAGGTGATGGTGGTTTTGCCGTGACAGCCGGCAATCCCTACTACCTCCTTGTAGCCCTCGGTGAGCTGGCCCAGCGCAACGCTGCGTTCAAGCTCGGGTATGCCCCGGCGTTTGGCCTCCGCCCGCTCCGGGTTATCGGGCTTTATCGCGGCGGAATATATTACCAGATCGGCGTCGCCCAGGTTTTCGGCCTTCTGGCCGATGACGACGGGTATGCCCAGCTCGCCCAAACGCTCGGTGAAGGGAGACGTGGTGCTGTCGCTGCCCTGTACCTGGTATCCTCTGGCCCTGAGTATCTGGGCAAGGCCGTTCATGGAGCAGCCGCCTATGCCTATGAGGTGTATTTTTTTATGCCCTTTTATATGTGTCATATTTTCCTCCCTTATCCCTAAGGAAAAAGTAGTTGCGGATCAACTGACGGTAATTATATCACAAACCTGCCCGTACTACAAACGCGGGCGAAGGGCAGATCGTGAAAGCTTTCCTGCGCCTTTGCCGCCTGCTCTCCCGTTTTGAATATGCCGACTACCGCCGCGCCGCTGCCAGTCATGAAGGCGTGGGCGCCCAGCGATTGAAGGCGCTTTTTGTTTTCCGCTATTTCGGGCGAAAGGCCGATGGCGGGAATTTCCAGCGCGTTTTCGCACAAGGGTATCAGCCCGTCAATATCCCCGCGCCTTATTGCGCCTATTGCCCCGTCGGTGTCCGGGCGCCTTTCAAGGGGCAGCCTAAGCCCCCGGAACAGCGCGCCCGTGCTCACGCCTCCGTTTCCCTTTATTATAAGCAGGTTCAGTTCAGGGGCGGGCAGCGGCGTAAGCACCTCGCCTATCCCCTCCGCAACGGCGCAGCCGCCCATAAGGCAAAAGGGTACGTCCGCCCCTATGGAAAGGGCAATACTGAACAGCTCGCTTTCGCTGAGCGGCTCGCCGTACAGCCGGTTCATGCCGCGCAGCACTCCGGCGGCGTCGGCGCTTGCGCCGCCCATGCCGGCCTCGGAGGGTATGCCCTTTTGTATGTATATTTCCGCGCCCCGGCCGGTTTTTTCAAGGAAAGCGAGGGCGGCGGCTACGGCGGTGTTTCGGGGCGGCACAGCCTCATCAAAAGACACGCTGACGCCCCTCGATCGCTCAATATGCACGGCGTCGTATATGTTCACGGCGCACATTATGCCCCGAAGCTGATGGTAACCGTCCGGCCGCCTGTACAGCACGTCTAACGTCAGATTGATCTTTCCGAAAGCCTTTATATCCATACCCGCATTATACCATCAGAAAGGGCGAATGTATATTTTAACAGCGGCGCGGCGATAATTTTTCATATGTAAAATATGCAGATCAACAAAAAGGGGAAACGAATATGAAAAAAACGCTGTACGGAAAGCTGCTGTATGTCATGTCAATGGTGCTGCTGTCATTGGCGGCGGCGCTGCTGTTTGAGCCGGAGGAGGGCATATTCAGAATGCACGTTATAGCCAACAGCGACAGCGCGGCGGATCAGGCGGCAAAGCTCGCGGTGCGGGACGCCATATTGGATTATGAGCGCGGCATGGGGGATACGGACAGCGCCGGGGAGGTAAAGGCCAGGCTGATGGAGGACGGAAAAGGGCTCTGCGCCGCAATAGATAGGGTGCTTCTGGAGCGGGGCATGGATTATTCCGCCGAGCTGCACATAGGCACATACGACTTTCCCGACAGGGAGTATGGCGGCAGGCTGTACCCCGCCGGAAAATACCAGGCCCTCAGGGTGATACTGGGCG
>CALCEX010000023.1 GCA_937900325.1 uncultured Clostridia bacterium
GCCGGGGTTTGCAATAAGCTCGCGCAATGTCACCGCCTCGGACGGATGGAAGGGAAGCGCCGCCATGGGCTCCACGGAGGAAAGGTCTATTGTTATCATGCCGTCGTAGCAGGCGCCCTCATCGGGAAAGAGCCTTTTATATTCACCGGGCCTGCCGTGTATGGCAAGGTATTCCATTACCGCCTCATCAGTCTCCCATATTGAAGAAAGGCATGCCGTCTCGGTGGTCATCACGTCTATGCCTATTCGGTAATCCATGGGAAGGCTTTTTACGCCGGGGCCCGCAAATTCCAGCACCTTGTTCTTTACAAAGCCGTTTTTATATACCTGACCGCAGAGCGCGATGGCCACGTCGTGAGGGCCGACGCCACGCTTTGGAGAGCCGGTGAGCCATACGAGTATCACCTCGGGATCGGATATATCGTAGGTGTTCTGAAGAAGCTGCTTTACTATTTCGGGGCCGCCCTCGCCTATACCCATTGTGCCTATGGCGCCGTAGCGGGTGTGGCTGTCCGAGCCCAGTATCATTTTGCCGCAGCCGGACATCATCTCGCGGGCGTATTGGTGTATTACCGCCATGTTTGCCGGCACGAAGCAGCCGCCGTACTTTACAGCGGCGGAAAGACCGAATACATGGTCGTCCTCGTTTATGGTGCCGCCGACGGCGCAGAGGCTGTTGTGACAGTTGGTCATTACATACGGCAGCGGAAATTCGGTAAGGCCGCTTGCCTTTGCGGTCTGTATTATGCCGACATAGGTTATGTCGTGGGAAATGAGACTGTCGAATTTTATATGGAGCTGACCCCTATCCTGGCGTGCGCTGTGCGCTCTGAGTATCTTATAGGCCATGGTGCCTTCCCGGTCAGCCACGCTGCCCGCAGGAACGGGGACTCCGTTTTTTATCTTTATTGCCTCATCGTGCAGCTTTATCATGTCAACTCCCCCTTTACAGCCTGGGTACATAAATTATCCAAATAGTATAGCACAAATTAGCCGGCAAACACAGATGTTAAAAAAATAAACGTTGCGCCGGATGGGATATGACAGTACAATGATACAATACATGAAAGGATAAAAAAGGAGCTTGGTTATGATTGAGGATAATGCCGGACTGCTTGAGCAGTACACAGGTTCTCTTATCGAAAATATACAGAACGAATACCGCATCGACGAGAAATTCTACCAGGGGGACGTAAAGCGGGGCCTGCGCAACAGCGACGGCACCGGCGTGCTGGTAGGCGTCACTAAAGTTGGCAGCGTACAGGGCTATTTCATGCAGGACGGCCAGCGCGTGCCTGCCCCGGGCAAGCTGTATTACCGGGGAATAGAGCTTACCGAAATAGTGGAAGCCCACAGGAAGGAGAATACCTTCGGCTTTGAGGAGGTAGCGTACCTGCTGCTCATGGGCTATCTGCCCACAAAGAGCGAGCTCAGCCACTTTAACGATATAATGAACCGCGCCCGCAAGCTGCCGGAGGGCTTTACGGAGGGCATGATAATGCGCCACCCCAGCCGCAACATAATGAACGAGCTGGAAAGAAGCATATTGGCGCTGTACTCCTATGATCCCGAGGCGGACAATATCGAAACGGACAACATACTGCTGCAATCAGTAAGGCTGGTAGGCTCTTTCCCGTCGATAGTCGCCAACGCATACGCGGTAAAGCGGCACTATTTTGACGGGGATTCACTGCATATACATTTCCCGGTGGAGAACCTTTCCACGGCGGAAAACTTCCTCAGAATGATACGGCCGGACAAGAGCTATACCGATGAGGAAGCAAAGCTTCTGGATATGATGCTTATGGTGCATGCGGAGCACGGCGGCGGCAATAACTCCACATTCGTATGCCGCGCCCTCTCCTCCAGCGGCACGGATACTTACAGCGCCATAGCGGGGGCGGTGGGCTCTCTGAAGGGGCCGCTCCATGGCGGCGCGAACGCCAAGGTGATGGAGATGTTCCGCTATGTAAAGGAAAACGTTGACCCGCACGACGACGGCTCCATAAAGGATTATCTCAATAAAATGCTGGATAAGGAGGCGGGCGACCGCTCCGGCAAGCTGTACGGCCTTGGCCACGCAGTATATACCATGTCCGATCCCCGCGCCGTGCTGCTCAAGAAGTATGCCCGGCACATGGCTGAGATAAAGGGCTACTCCGAGGATTTCGAGCTGCTGCAGAAGGTGGAGGAGCTGGGTATTCCGCTCATACAGGAGCGCAGGAAGAGCGACGCGCCGATGTGCGCCAACGTGGATATGTACTCCGGCCTTGTGTATACCATGCTCGGCATCCCGGAGGATGTATTTACGCCGCTGTTCGCCTCAGCGCGAATAGCAGGCTGGTGCGCCAACCGAATAGAGGAGGTCGTCACCTGCAACCGCATAATGCGCCCCGCATACCGTGCGGTGACTATACGCGATAAGTATGTGCCGATGGATGAACGGACGGCGGAAAAGAAAATGAGCTGACAGATCAAAGGGCCGCCTGAAGGCGGCTCTATTTATTATATGTATGCA
>CALCEX010000024.1 GCA_937900325.1 uncultured Clostridia bacterium
CAGGTTCAGCACTTCTTCATCGGTCATATCGTGCCGAATTTCCTTGAGCACCTCTTTCAGCAGTCTTCTGTTTTCTTTCATTTGCAATGGTCCCTCTTTCCGTTTGATTATATTTTATACATAACCCTGTCCCGAAATTCCTGAAGCTTGCCGTCGTTCCAGTTGTCGATAGGCCGGTAGTAGCCTGTGATGCGGCTGTAAACATCGGTATGGGCGCCGCAGGCCGGGCATATTGGTTGATTTCCCATAAGATAGCCGTGCGTCTGGCAGATAGAAAACGTGGGAGTAAGAGTAAAGTAGGGCAGCCGGTAATTTTCGGTGATCATACGCACTATCGCGGCGCGCTGCCAACCGGGCAGCGCCTGCCCTGTAAACACATGAAACACCGTACCAGAGGTGTACATTGTCTGGAAATCGTCCTGAGCGTCCAGCGCCTCAAGAAGATCATCCGTAAAGTTCACCGGCATATTGGTGCTGTTGGTATAATACGGCACGCCGTTCCTTGACGCTGTTATGATACCGGCATAACGGGCCTTATCCTCACGCGCCATACGGTAGGCCGTGGATTCGGCGGGGGTCGCTTCGAGATTATACAGATGCCCTGTGTTTACCTGATATGACTGTATGCGTTTGAGCATATGCCCGAGCACCTCCTTGGCAAAGCGCCTGGTGCGAAGATCGGCAAGTCCCTCGCGCAGCCATGACGCATTAAGCCCCGCCTCATTCATACCCACTATGCCGATGGTGGAAAAGTGCCTGTCAAAGTTTTTTATGTAGCGCTTAGTGTAAGGGTACATGCCCTCGCTCATCAGCTTGGTTATTATGCTGCGTTTTACCTCCAGCGATCTGGCAGCCATATCCATAAGCCTGTCCAGCCGCCTGTAAAAATCCTCCTCGTCGTCTGAAAGGTATGCAAGACGTGGCAGGTTCAGCGTAACGGCGCCTATTGATCCGCTGTTTTCTCCGCTGCCGAAGAAACCGCCGGCGTGCCTGCGGAGCAGGGACTTGTCTTCAACGTCCCTGAGCATATCCCGAACGTCCGTCTTGCTGAGGCCGCTCCTGTTATAGTTTGCAAAATATGGCGTGCCGTATTTTGCCGCCATGCTGAACAGCAGCCGGTTATTAAGCTTATCCGACCATTCGAAATCCTTATCTATTGCATAGGTGGGTATGGGGTATGCGAGGCCGCTGCCATTGGCGTCGCCTTCCGTCATTACCTCCATAAAAGCCCGGTTAACTGTATCCATCTCTGCCTGACAGTCGCCATAGGTGAAGTCAGCCTCCATGCCGCCTATTATGGGATGCTTATCCTTCATATCCTCCGGCACCGTCCAGTCCAGCGTTATATTGCTGAACGGAGCCTGCGTTCCCCAGCGGCTGGGGGTATTGACGCCGAACACGAAGGTCTCTATGCAGTTCTTTACGTCTTTATAGGGCAAATCATCTGATTTTACAAAGGGCGCAAGGCAGGTATCAAAGGAGCTGAAGGACTGCGCCCCCGCCCATTCGTTCTGCATAACGCCCAAGAAATTTACCATCTGGTTGCAGAGGGAATAAAGATGCTTCGGCGGCTTGGAATCTATCTTTCCCATAACGCCTCCCAGGCCCTCTTTTATCAGCTGCTCAAGGGACCAGCCGGCGCAGTAGCCTGTGAGCATGGTAAGGTCATGGAGGTGCATTTCGCCGCTGCGGTGGGCGGCGGATATCTCGGAGTCGTATATTTCGGAGAGCCAATAGTTGGCTGTTATCGCGCCGCTGTTGGAAAGTATCAGCCCGCCGACGGAATAGGATGCCGTGGCGTTTTCCCGCATACGGAGATTTTTTTCATGGACGTAATTGTTTACAGTTTCCTTGTAGTCCAGTATTGTAGACTTGATGTTTCGAAGCTTTTCGCGTTCCCTGCGGTAAATTATATATGCCTTCGCAACGTCGGAATGTCCCGACTGTATCAGTACCTGTTCAGCGCTGTCCTGTATGTCCTCTACGCTTATGAGGTCGTCTTTTATCTTATCCTCAAAGTCCGCCGTGACCTTCAGCGCAATGAAGTCTATATCGTTGGGATCGCAGGGCTTGTTAAGAGCGCCGAATGCCTTGGTTATCGCCCCGCTTATCTTGGCTATATCGAATTCGGCTATGCTGCCGTCCCGCTTTATCACCTTATACATCCGGCTTCCCCCTGAATCCTGTTGAATTTATATTACTATACTATATTTCGTGCCGCCATTGCAAGGACTCGCACAACATATTGTTTAAACTGTCGGTTTTCATTCGTTTTGACGCACATGCTGCCAAAGGCAGGCTAAGCTTAAGGGGCTGCGGCCCTTTAACAACCCTGGGGTATCGCCAAATTAAACATCGTATTGTTTTGTTTTTGTGGTATAATTCAAGTATGAATGGAAGTGTTTTTTCGAATATTATAGCTGTGCTGTATCTCGCGGCGTTCATCGCCGCAGGTCAGCTGCTGTCCCATTGGTTATTCCGCCGCAGCCCCAGGGTAGCGCGTATCACGCTGGGTACCGCCATAAGCCTTTTGATGCTCATGTGGCTGCCGGCGCTTTTTTCCTTTGTGCTGGGCTTTACGCTGCTTTCGCAGCTGCTGGCTTTAGCCGTTGCCGCCGCCATAGGTTTTATATCGGCAGGAAAGGCCATAAAGCCGCTTATGACTGCGCGCGAGCCTGAGCTCAGGCCGTATCTCTGCTGCGTGATACCCACCGTATTGCTGCTGTGCGGGCTGACGTTGTCGCATACCCTGCCCCATATGCCGGATGGCGGCCTCGGCTCCGGCCAAAGCACCTATGGCGATATGTGTATGCACCTGGGCATCATCTCCTCCATAACCCGCCAGGGCTTCTTCCCTCCGGAATACTCCATAATGGCCGGGCAGCCAATGAGCTACCCCTTCCTGTGTGACAGCGTATCCTCTACCTTCTACACCCTCGGCGCATCGCTGAGGCTAAGCTACATCCTCCCCATGATACCGGCATTTTTCTCGGTAGTATCCGGGGTATACCTTTTCTTCGAGGACTGGTTCAAGCGGGCGGACAAGGCCGTATTGGCATTCGTGCTGTTTTTCATAGGCGGCGGCTTCGGCTTCGCCTACTTCATGGACGATCTTAGGGTCGATCCCTACAACTTTACCCGCATATTCACCGAGTTTTACGAAACGCCCACAAACCTCGTAGGCGAAAATGTGCGTTGGGTAAACGTGATAGCCGACATGCTGGTTCCCCAGAGGGCTACGCTGTTCGGCTGGAGCGTGCTTTTCCCCTGCCTGTATCTGCTGCGCCGGGCTGCGTTCGATGATGACTCCGGCCTGTTCCTCCCGCTTGGTATAATGGGCGGCTGCCTGCCGCTTATACATACCCATTCGTTTCTGGCCCTCGGTCTTGTCAGCATACCGTGGTTTCTCAGGGCCGTGTATAAGAATAACAATATAATAAAGTTCGCTTTGTACGGCGCCGTTGCGGCAGCGCTGTCGGCGCCCCAACTGCTGTGCTTTACCTTCCGTCAGGCGGGCAGCTTTCTCACGGTCAACTTCAACTGGGCAAACGACACAGATACCTTTCTCTGGTTTTACGTCAAGAACCTCGGGCTGATATTCATACTGCTGCCTGTGGCGTTCATGGCAGCAAAAAAGGAGGATAGGGAAACCTGGCTCGGCGTGCTGCTTTTATGGGTACTCTCCGAGATAATACAGTTTCAGCCCAACCCATACGACAATAACAAGCTGCTGTTTATATGGTTCGCCTTCTGCTGCGGCCTCGTCTCCTCTCTGCTCGTTGAGATATACGCAAGGCTTTCTGAAATTAAAGGCCGGCGGCTGCTTGCCGGCATAGTGGCAACGGCCATGACGCTATCCGGAGTGCTTACGCTATGCCGCGAGGCGGTAAGCC
>CALCEX010000025.1 GCA_937900325.1 uncultured Clostridia bacterium
GCGCTTGCCGGCCGCCTCAAGCGAATATTCGGCGGGGACTTCTACATAGAGATACAGAATCATGGGATACCGGAACAGATGGAGGTGCTTCCCCAGCTTGTGAAGCTGGCCAGGGAGCTTGATATAAAATACGTTGCAACCAACGATATACATTATGTCAAAAAGGAGGACGCCGAAAGCCAGGACGTCCTGCTCTGCATACAGACAAACCGTGTAGTCGCGGATGAAAACCGCATGAAGATGTCTGCCGATGAGTTTTATCTCAAGTCGGAAGACGAGCTTAGGGCCATGCTGCCGGACTATCCCGAGGCGTTCGAGATTACAAAAGAAATAGCGGACAAATGCAATGTAGAGATAAAATTCGGCGAACAGCACCTGCCGGGCTTTACTGCACCCAGCGGCTTTACCAACCTCGAATATCTTAAAAAAATATGCCATGAGGGGCTTGAACGAAAAATGCCCGGCGCCGCGAGCGAGGTGAAGGACAGGCTCGAATACGAGATAAGCGTGATAGCACAGATGGGCTTTGTGGACTATTTCCTGATAGTGTGGGACTTTGTAAACTTTGCCCATGAAAACGGCATATTTGTAGGCCCCGGACGCGGCAGCGGCGCGGGCAGTCTTGCGGCATATGCCATGGGAATAACGGATACCGATCCCATAAAATATGATCTGATATTTGAGCGTTTCCTCAACCCTGAACGCATATCAATGCCGGATTTCGATATAGATTTCTGCATAGAGCGCAGGCAGGAGGTTATTGATTACGTCACCCGCAAATACGGAGCGGACCATGTATGCCAGATAATCACATTCGGCTCCATGGCGGCCCGCCTCGCGGTGCGGGATGTAGGCCGTGCGCTGGATATGTCATATGCAGAGGTGGACAGGATAGCGAAGCTCATACCCAATGCCCTCGGTATGACGCTTAAAAAGGCGTTGGAGCTTTCGGTAGAGCTTAAAGCCCTATACGACGGCGATCCAACGGTAAAAAAGCTTATTGACCTCTCATTAAAGCTCGAGGGTCTTCCGCGGCACGCTTCAACACACGCGGCGGGCGTGGTCATATGCGCTCAGCCCACCGTTGAATACGTCCCCTTACAGCGCAATGAGGATGCCATAACCACTCAGTTCACCAAGGATACGGTTGAGGAACTCGGCCTTCTGAAGATGGACTTTCTGGGCCTTCGCAATCTGACCGTCATAAAGGACACTCTTGAGTTCATACGGCGGCAGGGAAAGGAAGCGCCCGACCTTGAGCGTATGGAAAACGATGACCCGGCTATATTCAGGATGATATCCGAGGGGGATACCGACGGCGTGTTCCAGCTGGAGTCCAACGGTATGCGCCAGTTCATGATGCAGCTCCAGCCCGACTGCTTTGAGGATATAATTGCGGGCATTTCCCTTTTCCGCCCCGGTCCTATGGAGCAGATACCCCGTTATATCGCTGCCAGAAACGACAGGAAAAACATCAGGTACGCTCACGAAAAGCTCAAACCAATATTGGAAAAGACCTATGGCTGCATGGTATACCAGGAGCAGGTAATGCAGATAGTGCGCGACCTTGCGGGCTATTCCTGGGGCAGGAGCGACCTTGTGCGCAGAGCAATGGCCAAAAAAAAGCACGAGGTGATGGCCAAGGAGAGGGAATACTTCATAAACGGCATAGTCGAAGACGGAAAAGTGATCGTACCTGGCGCGGTGCGAAATGGGGTTGACCGTGACACGGCAAACCGCATATTCGACGAAATGATGGATTTTGCGTCCTATGCCTTTAACAAGTCCCACGCCGCCGCATATGCAGTGTTGGCATACCGAACTGCGTATCTCAAAAAATATTACCCCGTAGAATTCATGACAGCCCAGATGAACAGCTTCATAGGCAAGGACACGGGTAAGATATCCGAGTACGTTAACTACTGCCGCCAGCGAGGCATAAAGGTGCTGCCGCCTGACGTAAACAGGAGTATGGCCAAATTTTCAGTGGAAGCCGGCAGCATACGCTTCGGCTTTGCCGCAATAAAGAATGTAAGTGAGAGCATAACCGGTCAAATAGCCGCGGAGCGCGAGCAAAACGGCACGTTTAAGGACTTTTTCGACTTTATACGCAGGGGAGACCAGCTTAATAAGCGCATAGTCGAGGGCCTTATAAAGGCGGGATGCTTTGACAGCATGAATGTGCGCCGCTCTCAGCTTCTTGCCATATACGATCAGGCAATGTCGGCCGCAGGCAGCGACAGAAAGCAGCGGGCTACCGGGCAGATGTCTCTTTTCGACATGGCGGGGGCAAACGCTATCGCGGCGGACGCGGCAATACCCCTTCCTGACATACCGGAATTTGACAAGAACACACTGCTTTCCATGGAACGGGAGGTAATGGGGATATACATAAGCGGCCATCCGCTGTTGGAATATGCTGACGAGCTAAAGGTCTTGGCGTCGTGCGGCGAGCTTTCAGTATCAGATGGTACGGGAAAATACGCGGACAACCAGAAGGTGCGCCTTGGCGGAATAATAACCTCCGTGCGGACAAAGCCCGTAAAGAGCGGCAACGGTCTAATGGCTTATGCCGTTATAGAGGATCTTACCGGCACCATAGAGCTTGCGGCATTCCCGACGGTATTCAACCGCTGCGGCAATAAGCTTATCATCGACAACAAAGTAATAGTATCCGGCAAGCTTAATATGCGCGAGGATCAGAACAATACCGTGCTGGTGGACGATATATTTCCGCTGGAAAAGATGAACGTTTCCGGGAGGCTGTATCTAAGGCTGGACATGAAGGATTATGCAACTGTGGACCGAATACAGACCATTCTCAGGCGTTACCCGGGCAACGTGACGGTAATACTGGTAGATGCAGCTACGAAGAAGGCAATGCAATCTGACAGAAGTATGTCCGTTAACCCATCGCCCGCCTTTATGGACATAATGAACGAAATGCTTGGCGAGGAGAATGTAAAGCTCAAATGATGCGTGAAATACCGATAGAAAAAAACGATGATATAGAATTTACCATAGATGCTCTGGGATCTGAGGGACAGGGCATAGGCAGGGTGGAAGGGTAT
>CALCEX010000026.1 GCA_937900325.1 uncultured Clostridia bacterium
GCTATATACGATTTGAAATCATAATTTGTGGTATCTTTTTGTACTCCTTCTAAAACAGTGTAATATATCCAGTCTTTATAAATTATAAAATGCCTGCCACCATAATAATAATAATAGAGTTTTCTTAAATGGTGACTATCTGGCAGCCTGTTTCTCGCCAGCAAGGTCAATTCTTCCCCATCAGTCCGCATTCTCCAGATCGAGCCATTTTCACTTGCCCAATATAACCAGTCACCAATTACACACAAGTCAAGGCAACCAGGATAGCCTATTATTCCTTCGAGATCGGGAAAATTTTCGGCGATCTGCATTTCGAATTCTTCTTCTGTCAACAAGCAGATTTGGTCGCCTTCGCCGCCGTCTATGGGCATTTTATATATATTTCTTGTTGGAGCATAGTAATATACCCAATCTCCCTGAGCGACAAATCTGAAATCATCATAGGTCGCCTGACCAACAAGTCCGCCATATGCATTGGTTGTATTTTCCTCGCCCTTCACATAATCATGTTCAAATAAAGAATCATTCCGTTCAATGTCATTAGTCGGGCCTTCACTGTTAAATACATTGGCAGTTTCAGGGGAGTCCACCATCTTTGTCATGCATATGATCCCTATAATTACAAGTATCGGTATTGCTATTAGCCACTGCTTCTTTGCAGCTTCATTATTAATCCGATTTTCATCTTTGCTCGGCAGTTTTTTGCTAAATAAATCGTGGGGCTCTACCTTTTTTCCACAATTACCGCAATACAAATCATTAGATCCCAGCTTTTTTCCGCAATTATCGCAATACATTTTCGCGTATATCCCTTCATTTTTTTTAATTCGTATACATAGGAATAAGAAAGCTCTCCTTTAGTAACTTATCCTTCGCATCACTTGCCTCACTGTTCCGCTGCCGCGGCGTTGGGGTCCGTTACTTTAGTAGCTCCCCAAGGCATGACGCCCCACTTCGCGTCTAACTGGTATTCCTTCAGCGTCCAGCCGTCGCCGCCTTTATGAACGCTGCATATGGCGTAATAATACTGCTTCGGCCCGTCCTTCGGCTCATAGGTCTTATCCAGAAGCTCCCGCACTCCCATATTGGAAACATAGGTTGCCGTGCATTCTCCCCAGGATACGGCCATCTCTCCGTTTTCATAGCCATCCGTATAGTTCCCGCTGCGCGTTACGGATAAGTCGCCCTCTTGCGGATATATGAGATGGTTCTCGCCGTAGCCGTTGGGTTTGTCGTTTTCCCAGGCTCCTTCAAAATAGGTGTATGACATTTTACTATCCGGCTTACTGTCCGACGTTCCGTTTTTGGGCAGCCCTGTCTCCTCATCTAAGCGGATACCTTTTAGCCATACCCCGTGGCCGCTTCTAAGGCCGTTTTTGTATTCGCCGCAGTATATATACTGTCCCCTGTCGTATATGCCGACTCCCTTGCCGTGCATCTGGCCCGCCGCGTTATAGGGGCCGAAGTAAAGCACATTATTTTCGCTCATGCTCATGAAATAATCCTGAACCGACTTGTTATCGAAGAAGCTCACAGCCATATCGTAGTCGCCCTCGGCGGAATAGCTGAGCACCAGCAGTATCGCCACCTCCGGCGCCATATCGTTGCCTGTTTTTTCCGACTTTACCGTATCCCTCGCCTTCTGATACTCGCCCGCGTCAAGATATGAATAGCCCAGCTCATACATCGCCCGCTTATCGTCTGTGGAAAGCTTCGCGGTTTTCTCGAGTATGCTTATGGCGTCCGTCGTCCTGCCTGTTGATCTGTACGCATGGCCCAGGCCGTACCCAGCCTCGTAATTATTGGGCTCTATCTCTATAACCGTCTCATACAGCAATATGGCCTCCTCATAATTGCCCGCATTGCTGAGCTCGAGCGCCTGGGCGAGCATCTCCTCCACCGTCGGCTGCTTTTCGCCCTGTCCCATGGCTGACATCATCGCGCTGCATCCGCTCATGAGCATCGCCGTTATTACTACTGCTATCAATATCCTTCGCATTTCTATTCCCCTTGTAAGCCTTTATTTTTTTAACCTCCGAGTGGACATAAAATTCCCGATAACCTCTCAGAAGCTGACTTTTCCATTCTAAACCATTCTTATCTCATTTTCTCATTTCCGTAATAACCGGTCGATTTAGTGTAATAATTGACATAAAGTTCAGTCTTGACTTTTTTATCAATGTGTGTTTTTCCATGTTGCATCTTATAAGCAGGCGCGCTTAGGCGTTGTTTTGTTTGACATCCGTATGCTTGTGTGTTATTTTTTTAATCGATCTTTGTTGAATTATCTCGTTTTTACAGGAGTACGCGCTGCATGAACATGAACCCGTCTATCGCATATGCTTCCAACTGTATACTCGGTATCATAATGACAATATTCTGTATGCTGACCCTGAAAATGCGGTGGGGGCGCGCGGTCACGTTCATCGGCGCTTACGCAGTTGTACTTTTCAGCTTCTTCGGCCTGCTCCTGCTGCCTGATCAAAACATAGCGGCAAAGCAGATAGTCGGTTTTTTAATAGATCTCATCGGATTCAGAATATTCTTCACGGATAGAATGCCGAGGCTGGCCGTATGCACCTTCACCATATTCATGAATGAATGGATATGCGAGTTCATCATCTTTTCATTTTTCTCAAATGTATATCCCCAGACCACTCAGGGGATGTTCTCTGTGCCTCCGCTGACCCAGATCAATATGTATGCAATATATATTTGCATTTACGCCTTCCTCATGTGGATATTCTCGCTGCTGCTCAACCGCATACTCAGAAGCTTTTCCTGGCAGGATATCCTTTCATATATCTTTTTCCCTTTTATGCAGCTCGCCATGGTGACATGGGGTTCTCTGCCAAACTTTTACAATCATACTGAGGCAGTGCGGCTCTGTATAATACTTTTCTGCATAATTTCAGACGTGGGGCTGTACTATTCCATGCGGGGCATAACCCAGCGGGCGGAGCTCAGGGCCTCCAACGCCCTGCTGTCTAAGCAGGTAGATGCGGAAAAGGAGCATTATGCAGCCCTTACTGAGCAATATGAAGCAATGCGCCGTATGCGGCACGATATAGCAAACCATCTTTATACCATACAGGCGCTGCTGGACAACGGCGACACAAAGCAGGCGGCGGAATACGCCAGGGAAATACTGCCCCGGCACACCTTTCACTCAAGCCTGGGCAGCTGTGAAAATCCCGTAGTGGACGCTTTCCTTTATTCCCGCATAAGCAAGCTGAAGGCCGCCGGAATAAGCGTGGAGGCAGACGTGCGGCTGCCCGCCGAGACGGGCGTATCCAATGCGGACATGATAATCGCCTTAGGCAATATGCTGGATAACGCGGAAGACGCATGCCGCGCCCTGCCCGACGGCCAGCGCTATATACGCATACAGGCCGTCGCCAGAAATGGCTGCTGCACGCTGCGCATGGAGAACTCCGCCCCAGAGCGGGCGGTCTCAAAAAGGGAGCGCATACCCGGCCTGAACCGCGGCGTAGGCCTGAGCATACTGGAGCGGCTTGCGGAGCAATACCGGGGAACCTTTACCTATGGGCTGGAAAATAACCGTTTTTGCGCTGTGCTGACCATGCAGGCAAGCGAGGTAAGAAATGCTTAGTATAGCCGTATGTGACGATGAAGAGCTGCACCGCAAAAGGACGGTTGCGCTTATACGAAATATGCCGGGGTTTGAGAATTCCCTTATACGGGAATTCAGCAGGGCGGAAAACCTTCTGGACTCCATAAGCGAAGATTCTTATTTGCCGGACATAGCCGTGCTGGATATTTTGATGGACGAAATAGACGGCATAGATCTCGCCGTGAAGCTGAACCGGCTGGTGCCGGAGTGTCAGATAATATTCCTCACGGGATATATTTCATACGCAACCCGCGCCTATGATGCGGAGCACGCATTTTATGTGCTAAAGGCCGAAACGGACAGCCGCCTCGGCGCCGCCCTGAACAAAGCGGCGGAAAAAAGGCGCGCCTCCTCATGCCAGCGGATAATAATCAATACGGACGGCGCGTCCCTGCGGCTGCTTTGGGATCAGGTCCAGTATCTTGAGCGCGTGCTGCGGCGCACGAAAATAGTGACGGCGGACGGCGAGCTTTGGACGAGCTGCCCGCCATCCGACATAGTCTCCCAGCTCGACAGCCGGTGCTACTGTCAATGCCACAAGAGCTTTTATGTAAACACCGCCTGCCTCGCGGCGATGCTGCCCACTGAATTCATACTGCAAAGCGGCCTTCGCGTCCCGATAAGCCGCAGCTATAAAAAGGCAGCCAGGGAAAGCTTTCTGTTCAGTTCCGGTGTGATATTAGGTAAAATATAGAATAATGCAGGAGAGCAAAACAATGATAGGTGCAATTGCAGGAGATATAATAGGTTCCATCTATGAATGGCACAATATCAAAACAAAGTCTTTTCCGCTGTTTCAGCCGGAAAGTCGGTTTACCGATGATTCAGTCCTGACATGCGCGGTCGCAAGAGCCATACTGAACGGCGGCACCCATGAGGACTATCTCACCTCGATACGGGCGATAGGCCGTATGTACCCCGACTGCGGCTACGGCGGGCATTTTATCGACTGGCTGATGGGCGGTTCCACCGAGCCCTACAACAGCTGGGGCAACGGCTCCGCCATGCGCGTATCGCCTGTAATATGGGCATATGACTCGCTTGAGAAGGTTCTGTGGGCGGCGAAGGCCAGCGCAGAGGTGACCCATAACCACCCCGACGGAATAAAGGGGGCGCAGGCCATCGCGTCGGCGGGCTTCCTCGCCCGCACAGGATATGCCAAGAGCGAAATAAAGAATTATATAAGCTCGCAGTTCGGCTATGACCTCGACCGCACGCTTGATGAGATACGCCCTGTTTATGGCTTCGAAGTGAGCTGCCCCGGCAGCGTGCCGGAGGCCATCATCGCCTTCCTCGAAAGCACTGACTTTGAAAGCGCCATACGCGGCGCAATCTCAATAGGCGGCGACAGCGACACGATAGCCGCCATGACCGGCGCGTTGGCAGAGGCGGCATACGGCGTGCCCTACATAATCCGCCGCGAAGCGTTTAGCAGGCTACCCCTCATATTAAAAGGCATAGTCGAGGAATTCGAAAGCAGGTATCAGAGCCGGCCGTGATCCGCATACGGTATACTTATCACGCTATATTTACCACGAAGGTATATGCATTTCGCATCCATGACGCTCCTCATCCAGGATCTGCACCAAAAACCGACGCCCTCAAAAACTTCAGATAGCAAAAAATCCCCCAGAAATTCTGGGGGATTTTTCCTGGTAGCGGCGATGTGACTCGAACACATGACACTCCGGGTATGAACCGAATGCTCTAGCCAACTGAGCTACGCCGCCATATCTGGTTTACCTCCCGCATCCCTGATGGGATACGGGGGAAAATGGTTGCGGGGGAGGGACTTGAACCCCCGACCTCCGGGTTATGAGCCCGACGAGCTACCGGCTGCTCTACCCCGCGACGTCACGCAAGGATTATAATAGCACAGACCCTGCGTTAAGTCAAGGGGCGCTTCCGAATTTTTTTGCCGCGGCTGCGATATACGCATATTGAACAGCGGAGAAGCGGCGCAGCCGTCTTAATTGTGCTTTCAATGACCTTGACGGCTTGCCAACCATCTGTTCTTGCGATATAATACTGTAAATTGCATTCTGCTGAACATATAAATAGATTGAATATATAGTTATATATAAGTTTTATGTAATGCGAAAGGGGAAGATCAAATGGACAAACTTCAAAAACGGTACGGCCTCCTGACGGCAATATGTATGGTAGTCGGCATAGTTATCGGCTCCGGCGTATTCTTCAAGGCGCAGACCATACTGCAAAAGACAGGCGGCGATATGCCTCTCGGCATACTTGCCTGGATCATAGGCGGCGCTATAATGCTCTCCTGCCTGCTCGCTTTCTCTGTGATGGCGCAGAAGTTTGAAAAGGTCAACGGCATTGTGGACTATGCCGAGGCCTGCGTCGGCGGCAAATACGCCTATTATATCGGCTGGTTCCTTACCATGATATATTATCCCTGCCTTACCTCCGTGCTGGCCTGGCTCTCCGCCCGGTACACTCTGGTATTCATAGTCTCCATAGCGCCCGACTTCCCCCTGCTGGGCCTTGGCGCTGCCGCAGGCGCGGAGACCGTTCTCGGCCCCGAGTGTATGTCTCTGGCAATGTTCTATATGTGCTGCGCTTATGCCGTTAACGCGCTCTCGCCAAAGCTCGCCGGCAAGATTCAGGTCTCCACCACCATAATCAAGCTCATACCCCTGTTCCTCATGGCGATAGTGGGAATAGTCGTCGGCATAGCAAACGGTACCCTCGCAAACAACTTCAATATCCTGGCAGATGTCGGAACCACCTCGGCCAACCCGCTGTTTGCTTCCGTCTGTGCTACCGCCTTCGCATATGAAGGCTGGATAATAGCGACATCTATAAACGCAGAGCTGAAGGATTCCAAGAAAAACCTGCCCCGCGCTCTGGTCATAGGCGCGATCATCATCATTGCCACCTACATCTTCTACTATATCGGCGTAGCCGGCGGCGCTACTAACCAGGAGCTCATAGACTCCGGCGCTACCGTTGCCTTCATAAATGTATTCGGCAACGTACTCGGCAACATACTCAATCTGTTCATCGCAATATCCTGCATAGGCACCATGAACGGCCTTATGCTCGGCTGCGTGCGCGGCCTGTACTCCATAGCCGTCCGCGGCAGAGGCCCCGCGCCCCATGTATTCAGCCAGATAGACAAGGAGACCAATATGCCCCACAACTCCGCGATCGTCGGCCTGCTTCTGTGCGGCTTCTGGGGGCTGTACTTCTTCCTTGCCAACCTGGCGGGCACCTGGTCCGGCCCCTTCGTGTTCGACTCTTCCGAGCTGCCAATAATCACCATATATATGCTGTATCTGCCCATATTCGTAATGTGGATAAAGAAGGCCACCGACGAAAGCGCCATACGCCGCTATGTATTGCCCTTACTGGCTATCTGCGGCTCGCTGTTCATGATTTACGCCTGCATCATGGGTCACGGCATGGCGTGCTTCTGGTATCTCATAGTGTTCGCCGTCGTTATGGCGATAGGCTATGCCTTCTCCAGGGAAAAGCCCATAAATTAAGAGAATATGCCGGATGGCTGCCGCGTATCGGCAGCCATTTTTATTACGCCGGGTTCTGCGGTCTTATGTTTATTTTATGATCGCATTATATCGGATTGGCAAAACGGCGCATTTCGTGTAAAATAAACATATTATATTCGGTACTATTTCCGTTCCAAAGGAGCCTTGCAAGCAATATGATAGGATTCTACGATTACACCGTCATAGCGACCTACGGGGCGCTTTTTATAGCCCTGCACGGCATATATTCCTCCGCCGCAGGCGACCCGGCCGCCGGCCTTCTCTGCCTCATATGCTGCGGCGTCATAGATACCTTTGACGGCAAAATTGCACGCTCAAAGAAGGATCGCACGGCAGACGGCAAGCGCTTCGGCATACAGATAGATTCGCTGAACGACCTTGTCTGCTTTGGCGTACTGCCTGCTTCCATAGGCGCGGCCTTCGGCATGAACAGCTTTGTATCTCACGCGCTGCTTTCGCTGTATGTATTGGCAGCGCTCATTCGCCTGGGCTATTTCAACGTCACCGAAGAAAAGCGGCAGGAGGAATCAACCGAGGACCGCACCCACTACCTCGGCCTGCCCGTCACTGCGGCCTGCATAGTAATGCCTGCGGTATATCTCATAGGCTCCTATACAAATGCCGGCGTCATCATCCTGTTTGAGATAATGTTTCCGGCGATGGCCCTGGCCTTTATATCTCCGCTCAAAATAAAAAAGCTCCGTTTGCCCGGCATAATAGCCGCAGGAGCTTTGATAGTTGCCGAGGCCGGCATGATAGCGTCGGCCCTTTAAGGCAAAAAGGCAGACATTGTCAGGGCGGCGGGAGCCGTCCTGCTTTTTTTATACCTTTTTCCAGGTTTCCGGCATAAAGACCATTATTATCGGGAATATCTCCAGCCTGCCTATGAGCATATCCAGCGTCAGAACTATCTTGGATAAGGCGGAGAACTCCGAGAAGTTGCCCATCGGCCCTACCTTGCCCAAGCCGGGGCCAACGTTGCTCATACAGGTAATGACCGCGGTAAGGTTGGTAGTAAAGTCGCACTCATCAAACGACGCCACGAGCATCGTAGACACGGCAACTATAAGCATATACATCACAAAAAATATGAGGG
>CALCEX010000027.1 GCA_937900325.1 uncultured Clostridia bacterium
TACGGCGCCTTCCTCACGCACTATTTTTTCGACGTTATGGGCGAACTCGAGATTTTCAGGGTATGGCATGCCGTGGCTCAGAATGGTGCTCTCGAGGGCGACTACGGGCCAGCCCTCGTCTATTGCCTGCTGTACTTCGGGTGTAACGCTAAGGTAATCTTTGATGGTCATCGAATTCATCCTCTCTCAATAATTATTTTTTCTATAAGCTCAGGGCTCATTTCTGGGTTGATCGTCGCGGCTGCCGATACGGCTATGGCCCTTGATGCAAGGGCGTAAACTATGGGGCGGTCTATCCCGAAGCCCTTCAGATAGCTGTATATCACGGCTGCCGTGAAGGCGTCCCCGGCGCCGGAGGCATTCGCGATGTTCTCTATCGGGCTTAGCGATCGCTGAACCACGCTGCCTTCGCTGTCCATATACAGGCAGCCCTCGTGGCCCATGGATACGAATATGCGCTTTACTCCGCGGCAAAGAAGCATATCACAGGCGGCCTTTACGCCCTCGGAGGTGCCGGTATCGCGGCCCGTAAGCACCGTAAGCTCCATCCTGTTGGGCTTTAGGGTATGCACCTTGCCTACATAGGGCTTCAGCCTCCGGGCATATGCGGAGGATACCGGGTCACAGAACAGTGGCAGCGAGTCGCCGTACTGGGAGGTTATCCCCTCTATCACCGCCTCCGGCAGCGCCGGGTCGAATACCAGCAGCCTCGCGCCCTTTATCATGTTTTCCCTGCGCCTGATAAACTCCATATCCATGCGCTGAAGCACCGACATATCGGACAGCGCCACATACATCTCGCCGCGCTCATCGAGCAGCGACATATAGGTGGAGGAGGGGTGCCCTTCTACTGTCATGCACTGGCTCATGTCGATGCCTGCGGCAGCGGATTCCTCCCGTATCATCCGCCCGTAAAGATCGCCGCCCAAAGCCGAAATGAGCTTTACGCTGCCGCCCAGCCGGGCCAGGTTCTCGCATATATTGCGTGTAACGCCGCCCAGGGATATGCTCATGGCGCCAGGGTTGCTGTCCGCCATTATTATGGGGTTTGTGCTGCGACCGCAGATATCCACATTGGCCGCGCCTATGCCTACGGCATATTCGAAGTCGTTTACGAGATATATCCGCCCGCTGATATACCCTTTTTTCTGGAGGTTGGATATATGCACCGCGACAGATGCGCGGGCGATATTGAGCCGGGAGGCTATCTCGCTTTGCTCGATATCCGGCTGCTTTTTTATTATCTCGAGTATCTCA
>CALCEX010000028.1 GCA_937900325.1 uncultured Clostridia bacterium
AGGTTGAACTTATGTTCATTCTTCTTTACCAGATCTGACATTATCTGTCCCCTCCTTTCTTGACCTGAGTGAGGGCGTAGAGGATAACGCCGTTCTGTATGATCTGACGCATGATATCCGAAAGGTCGGTGCCGGTGAAGAGTGCGTTGGCCACGGGCATTGCAGCGGTCATAAGACCCTGGAATATGCACACGCCGATCAGGACGTTCGCGCAGCTGGCCTTAGTCGCAGTAGCTCCGCCGATGAGAACAGCCGCCACAGCGGGGAACGCCATGTTCAGCGGGCCGTTGTATATCTGAGCGTAACCATAGCCCTGAGAGTAGATTATGATACCGATGCCTGCAAGCACGGTAGAAATGATGTTCGCTATTACGCGGCTGCGGTCAATGTTCAGGCCGGCAGCCTCTGCGAACTTCGGATTCACGCCACCCGCATAGATAGCGAGACCGGTCTTGGTCTTAAAGAACACGCTGACTGCGAAGCAGGTCAGCAGCAGAAGCAATATCATGCCCGTAGGTATGGTGACCTCGCCGATATTGAAGGACAGGAAGTTGGAAACTATTTTGTCCGCGGCAAAGCCGTCCATCTGTATTGTCTCGCGGAGGCCGTCGCCCAGCATCCAGCCCATCTTGCGGTTGGAGAAGGGCAGCGACAGCCAGAGTATGTTAAAGAACGCCACGATAGAGAAGCCGGTATAGGTGGCTATGGTCATTTCGGCGCCCTTAACGGCGTTCATCAGCTTGCCGTAGGCCCAGCCCATCAGGCTGCAGATGACTATCGCCAGCAGTATGGAGCAGCCTATGAGGTTCCAACCCATAAGATCCAACTGCATGCAGCACATGAGAGCGAACAGTCCGCCGACGATGCCGATAGGCAGCGCAAAGTTTGGACCCACACCGGACTTGATAGAGGGCACCATTGCCAGCACCAGTATGCCGTTCATGCCCACGCGGCGCAGTATATCGGTGAAAAGCACAGGTAAGGACTGACCCATGGCGTAAGCCGCTACAAGCACAACGAGGAGCAGCGCGGAAACGGCAAAGGTAGGTATACCAATTCTGCGTATAAGTTTACCCATTGTTTATGCCTCCTTTTCCTTTGATACGTTGGCGGAGGACATCATAAGGCCGTATTCCTCATCAGACGCCTCGGGCTTGAGCTCGCCCGCGACCTTACCCTCGCATATAATGAGCACCCGGTCGCAAATGCTGCGGAGCTCCGCAAGCTCGGAGCTTGTCATTACTATGGTCATACCCCGCTCTTCCGCAAGATTCTTAAGAAGATCCAGTATCAGCTTCTTCGCGCCTATATCTATGCCGCGGGTAGGCTCGGATACCAGCAGCAGCTCAGGCTGCTGTGTCAGCGCCCTGGCAACACACACCTTCTGCTGGTTTCCGCCGGAGAGAGCGCCGGTGTTCTGGGCTGCCGAGGTGCAGCGGATATCCAGCTCCTTTATCATTTTGACGGCATGATCCCTTACGCCCTTTTTGTCGAGCAGCTTTACGGGGCCATACTTCTTGAGGAACTTGCCCTCGGTTTCCATAGCCGTAAAAGCGATATTCAGATCGATAGG
>CALCEX010000029.1 GCA_937900325.1 uncultured Clostridia bacterium
GAGAATTCCCATGAAAAACATCATCAAGTGCGATAACGCGCCCGCCGCCCTCGGCCCATACAGCCACGCCTGCGAAGCCAATGGCTTTATATTCACCTCCGGTCAGCTTGGCATAGATCCCGCTACCGGCAAACTGGCGGAAGGCGTTGAGGCTCAGGCCCATCAGGCGCTCGTCAATATAGATAACGTTCTGAAGACCGCAGGAGTCACCATGAGGGACATCCTCAAAACCACCATATTCCTCGTTGACCTCAACGACTTCGCCGCTGTAAACAGGGTCTACGGAGATTACTTCGGTTCCGAATTTCCCGGCCGTTCCTGCTTCCAGGTATCCAAGCTCCCCGCCGGCGGCCTCGTTGAGATCGAGGTCATAGCCTACAAGGGCTGATGCTGAAAGCATTATGGAGACGCCGGAGCACGTCCTCTTCCATTACAGGCCCATGGTCTGCATGGGCTTGGGCATAGTCGCGGGCATATTTCTCTCCGACAGCGTTTCAGGCACAGGGTTTATTGCGGCTCTGTGTCTTTTTTCTTTGTTTTCGGGGCTCGGCATATACTTTGGCTTCAGGGGCGCCGCGCTGTTTGCATTGGGCTGCGCGGCAGGGCTTTTGCGTACTCTGTCAGGCCCGGTAAGTCTGCCATACGACTTGATGTACCCCTTTGAGCATATGCGCGCCGTGCTGTCCTATGCGTGCGCCTCCCTGTTCGGTAAGCATGCGCCCCTTCTCAATGCCATGCTCTGGGGCGTAAGGGGCGGCGTATCGGATTCCGTATACGACGCCTTCCGTTCCTGCGGCATCGCTCATATACTTGCGCTCTCCGGCCTGCACGTTTCCTTCGTAACAGGCGCGCTGAACCGGCTCGCACGCCGGGCGCGGCCTAAGATGAAATTTTATATTTCCATGGCGGTATTGTTTACCTATTGCGCCGTTGCCGCCTTCCCCGCATCTCTCATCCGCGCCAGCGTAATGAGCCTTTGCGGCCTGTATGCGGCCGCTTCGGGCAGGCGGTATGATATGCCCTCCGGGATCGCCTTCAGCGCCATAGTCATACTCCTTACAGACCCTGCCGCGCTGTGCGGCATAGGCTTCCAGCTTTCCTTCGGCGCGGTGATAATGATATCCCTTCTAATGCGCCCGGTCACGGATCTGCTTTCCTTCATTCCGCTGCCCATAGCCCAAATGATAGCGCTGTCCCTCTGCGGCACTCTCGGTACTTTGCCGTTATCAGTATACTATTTCGGCGCAATTCCCGTTCTTGGGCTGTTCGCCAATACTCTGATACTTCCCCTCGTTCCCTTCGTATTCCTGTCCGCTATGGCCGTGAACCTCATAGGTATAGCCGTGCCCTCTGCGGCAAGGGCGCTGTCCTTTATCCCCATGTTTCTCACCGATGTAATGACAGAGACGGCAAACACCGTATCCTCCGTGTCTTTCGCGGTAAAGCAGGCCGCCATAACGCCGCTTGCATGCTTATTCGTGTATCTCGCCTGCTTCGCGGTATCAGACCAGCCGCTGGTTTCCAGCTCAAAAAAGTATGCCATGTGCGCCGCATCGCTGTTTGCCGCTGTGCTGTGTATGCTGTAGCTTACCATCAGTTGGCAAGAGCACACAAGCCCCAAAGACTTGTTTTGGGACGCTCCTGCGTTCTCGTCGCTTGTATTACATCCAGTAGTACTG
>CALCEX010000030.1 GCA_937900325.1 uncultured Clostridia bacterium
ACTATTTCAAGCTCACGGGAAGCCAGGAGAGCGTCCTCGAAAAACATTTCATAAAAGTCGCCAAGACGGTAAAAGAGTATACAGTCTTTGTATTTCTCCTTTACCTCCATATATTGGCGCATCATTGGGGTAAGCTCTGCGGGCATATATGCTTTGCTCCTGAGAAATTCTCGCTGAAATTTGAGGGTATAGGTCAGTGTACACAGCCGGAGCAGCCGGAGCAGCCGGAACAGTTTTCAGAGCAGCCGGAGCCGCTGCTTTTCTCAGTGTTCATGCCTATGTAGGCGCCAATGGTCTTGTTGACTTCGCTCATAAGGCTGGCGAAGCAGTGCTGGGCCTCCATCATCTCCTCAAATACCGGATCTCCCATAAGCTCCGCCTGTATGTCGTCTATCTCCTTGGCGATAGCCGATACCTCGATGCCGTCTGAATCAGCGTTTTCCAGCATGGAAACCATCTTATCCTGTTTTTGGGTATATTGCTCCATAAGCTCATTTACGTGCTTATCAGCGTCCATAGCGGCCTTTGCCGATAGGAGCCTGCGGAACTCATCGGAGTTTGAAAGAGCCATGCCCAGTTCCGTTGCTTTTTCGATTATCATTGAATACGCCTTTCCGCCTTAAACAAGCTCGCCTATGAGGGAGTTGTTCTGGCTGCCCGTTATTTTTACGTTTCTAATGCTGCCCACGAGACTGTCGTCCCCGGGGAAATATACCATCTTGAAGTTGCTCAACTTGCCGTATGCCATAGGCTCTGACCTGTGGTCGCAGCCCTCGATCAGCACCTCGCCGTAGGTACCTATATACTTCATGTTGCCATTGCGAAGCACACTGCTCTGGAGTTCATTCAGCCTTTCCAGCCTGTTGTGCTTTACATCGTCGGGTATCTGATCGGGCATTGTGGCGGCTGCGGTGCCTTTGCGGGGAGAATACATGAAAGTATACGCCGCAGAGAAGCCGACCTGTTCAACAAGACTCAATGTTTCCTTGAAGTCCGCTTCGGTTTCGCCAGGGAAGCCGACTATTATATCTGTGGTCAGCTCTATATTCGGCACTTTTTCCCTGAGCTGCTGAACCTCTTCTATATATTTTTCCCGCGTATAGCATCGATTCATGAGCTTGAGTATCCTGCTGCTGCCGGATTGGACCGGAAGATGTATGTGCTTGCACACCCTCGGTAATTCCGCCATAGCGGCTATGAGCCCTGGCGAGAGATCCTTGGGGTGGGAGGTCATGAAGCGTATCCTGTTAAGCTCGGGCACCCGCTCGTGTACCATG
>CALCEX010000031.1 GCA_937900325.1 uncultured Clostridia bacterium
GCTCTGCTCCAATATATCCAGTATCATGGTGTTTATACGTTCGCCATGGGTATCGCCCAGTATTTTATTGCAGCTTTCCGGTATGTCCTCAGGGGACAGCACGCCTGCTCTTATTGCGTCGTCTATGTCGTGGTTTATATATGCTATCCTGTCCGCAAAGCTTACCGTGTAGCCTTCCAGCGTACACGGGGCGCCGCTGCGGCGGTGGTTGAGTATTCCGTCCTTCACCTCATATGTGAGGTTTAGTCCCCTGCCATCGTTTTCCAGCTTTTCCACCACGCGAATACTCTGCTCGTTGTGGGCGAAGCCGCCCTCATTCTTCATGAGATTATTCAGCACCTCCTCGCCGGCATGGCCGAAGGGAGTATGGCCAAGGTCATGGCCCAGCGCTATGGCTTCGGTCAGATCCTCATTCAGCCTGAGTCCCCGTGCTATGGTGCGGGCTATCTGGCTCACCTCAAGCGTGTGCGTCAATCGGGTACGGTAATGGTCGCCGACTGGCGACAGAAAGACCTGTGTCTTATGCTTGAGCCGCCTGAAGGATTTGCAGTGTATTATCCTGTCCCTGTCCCGGATGTACTCCGTTCGTATGGGGCACGGCTTCATTTGGCGCTCGCGCCCCCTCGTGTTTGCCGAAAGGGCGGCGTATGGCGAAAGATACTCTCTTTCCTTTTCCTCTATGAATTCCCGGTAGTTCTTGC
This sequence comes from uncultured Clostridia bacterium, assembly GCA_937900325.1. Taxonomy (GTDB): domain Bacteria; phylum Bacillota; class Clostridia; order Christensenellales; family CAG-138; genus SFEL01. The sequence continues at coordinate 702 of CALCEX010000031.1, forward strand.
TGCTTACAGTAGCCATATCAAATTGCCTCCGCAGACGCTTTTTTGTCTTTTTCTTCGCAAAAGTCAAAAATCCTCTTTTAATACGGCGTTTTTTTGCTTTTTTATAAAAAATGCCCGGATAACTCCGAGCTACGGCCTTTAATATGAGAGCCCTATTTCGCGGTCTGCGCCTCCTGCCGCTCAGCCTTCGCCGGTACTCCGTCCTTTTGCATGGCCAGTATCACCACTGCCGCCAATATCAGCGCTATTCCTATTAACGCTTCCATGCTCAGGGGCTCCTTATAGTAAAATACCGATACCATTACGGCTATCACCGGCTCTATGGTGGCCAGTATGCTTGCCTTTCCGTTTTCCAGCGTCTCCAGGCTCTTGTTGTAGAAGTAATACGGCACTGCCGCGCACATTATGCCACCTATTATCGCCGCAGGCAGCACCTTTGGAGTGCATACGGCGGACAGTGTCCCGGCAGGGCCGGAAAGCAGCAGAGAAGTTGCCGACGCCACGATAAACGTATAAACGTTTATCGTCATGGTGCGGTATCTTGGCACGGCAAAGCGGGTAAATATGGTGTAGCTGGCGTAGGTTATGCCGGAAAGCACTCCCGCCGCAAGGC
>CALCEX010000032.1 GCA_937900325.1 uncultured Clostridia bacterium
TCTGAACCCCATACCGGAGCGTATACTTGCAGCCTGCGCAGTGCCGGGCTCCTTCAGCTTTAGTGGCGATTTGTCCGCCGGCTTGAAGAGTCCACTGTATGAAGGCGGTGTATCAGGCTTTTCGGGTTCGCCTGGTCGTACGATTTTCTGCTGGCCATCCTTCTCCGGAAAATTTACAGAGCCGGATGCTGGTCGGGTTGAAATAATGTCATCCCTGCGTATAGTGGGCGCCACGGGATCACCAAGGGCCATGCGCGTAGCTATGGTAGCGGCTCTTACGGCCCCCTGCTCATCCCTGAAGCGCACCTCCATCTTGTTCGGGTGTACGTTTACGTCAACGTCCTCGTAGTTTACGCCTATGTTCAGCACATAAAACGGAAACTTACCAACCATTATGCGGGTATCGAAGGCCCGCTGCACGCCGTAGGAGATCTGTTGAGAACGTACATAGCGTGAGTTTATATACAACGACTGCTGCTGCCGGTTTGGACGGGATATGATCTCGGTGCCTACATATCCGGTTATCCTGAATCTGCCGTCGTCATAGCCCACTTCTTTAATGTGCGGCAGCACTTCTCCGCCGTATACGCAGAATATTGCAGAACGCAGCTGACCGTCTCCGGGGCTGTGGTATATTACCTTGCCGTTGTTCAATAACTTTATTGATACGCCCGGATTGCCCATAATGGCGCGGGCGGCGTAATCGGATATGGCTGCGCCTTCGGCACGCTGGGATTTCAGGAATTTCAGCCGTGCAGGAACATTATAAAATACGTTGCGGACTTCGATGGATGTACCCTCGGCGCAGCCACACTCGGCACACTCCTTTATATCTCCGCCATCTATGTGAATTTCTATGCCGGATTCTGCGTTTTTAGTGCGTGTGCGCATAGTAAGCCGGGATACTGCGGCTATGGAAGATAGCGCTTCGCCGCGAAAGCCCAGCGTGGATATATGGCTTAGATCGTCAGATGAGGATATTTTGCTGGTAGCGTGGCGAAGGAATGCCGTAGGCACATCTTCGGAGAGAATGCCGGAGCCGTTGTCGCTTATCTTTATATAATCTATCCCGCCGCCATTTATCTCGATCGTAATGGCGCTGCTGCCTGCGTCCAGAGAGTTTTCCACCAGCTCCTTGACTATGGAGGCCGGCCTTTCCACTACCTCTCCTGCTGCTATCTGGTTTGCGGTGTGCTTTGAGAGCACCTGTATTCTATTTGCTGACTGCATTATTTGCAATGCTTCTCCTTATGCTATCTGAGCTTCGCGCGAAGGTGCAGGTCGTATATCATGTTCAGCGCTTCCATGGGCGTG
>CALCEX010000033.1 GCA_937900325.1 uncultured Clostridia bacterium
CTATGTGCTTGCCGGCCACCGCGTTTGCAAGGTCTATGAACAGCCTTCCCACGCCGGTCTTTTCAAGGAACGCGCCAAAAAGTATGAACAGGAATATATATGTGGAAGATACGCCCAGAGGAGTCCCGAATACGCCGTTAAGGGTGAAATACATATGGTTCACTATCTGACGCACGCTGTATCCCCTGTGGCCGAAGGTGCCGGGGATAAGATTGCCGAACCTGGCATAAAGAAGGAATGCCAGCACAACTATCAATATGGGCATACCCACGACCCGGCGACAGCCCTCCATCAGCAGCAGTATGCCCGCCGCCCCCACGACTATGTCCATAGAGGAGTAATTTCCCACATTCTTAATGATATACTCATAGTTTAGAGGAATATACAGCACCACGGCCGCCGCAAGTATCGCAAGGATGTAGTCGTACCACTGCACCCTGTTCTTTGCCATGTGCTTGCCTGCGGGGTAAAGAAGGAATACCAGCGTCAGCGCGAAGGCAAGATGCACCGAGCGCAGTATCTGAGCGGGTATAGTCCATATGCTCGTATATATCTGGAACAGGGCAAAGGCTATAAGTATTGCGGAAATAACAAGAGAAATCCTCCTGGGCAGCCCATTGCGGAAAGCGGATTCGCGATCGTACTGTTCAAGCACCTTGGCGGCTTCCATCGCCGCTGTTTCCTCCTCGCTCATGCCGGTGGTGTCGATGCTCGGCTCTGCGTCCTTCGCTTCTGGCTTCTTCTCTTTTTTCTTTTTAAATAACTCCATTAGATCCTCTCCGGTTTCAGTATTTGTAAAATGTCCCAACGATCCCGTAAAGCTCAAATCAGGAGAGCTTTCGCCCTCCCGATCATTATCAGGCTTACGCTATGCGGCGTTACATAACGCCCTTTTCCTTGTAGTACCTGACAGCTCCCGGATGGAAGCTAACGGTAACGCCCTGGAGCGCGGTATCAAGGGTAACCTCTTTGCCATGGGCGTTGCCGGCGATGAGGTCGGCCTGGTTCTCAAAGAGGGTCTTGGTAATGTTGTAAACTATCTCCTCGTCCAGGTCGGTAGTGGTGGCGAGCACCGCCATCATGGCAACGGTCTCGGCCTCATCCACGCCGTATACGTCAGTACCGATAGTAGTCCTGGTATAGAACGGGTACTTGGCAATAAGGTTGTCTGCAATATCGCCATCGATAGGCACCACCACTATGTCGGTGTAGCTGGCCAGCTCGGTTATAGCGCTGTTAGGCAGCGCGGAGGTGGCAAATGCCGCATCCACCGTGCCGTTCTGCATGGCTGTGGAAGCCTCGGAAAAGCTGAGATACTGCACATCGAAATCGGAGTAGCTCATACCGGCGGCCGCAATTATCTGGCTGGCGTTTACCTCTGATCCGGAGCCCTGGTCGCCCACACATACCTTTTTGCCCTTGAGATCCGCTATGGTACTGATGCCACTGGACTTGGTGGCAACAAGCTGCACCGCCTCGGGATAGAGGGAAGCTATTGCACACAGATTCTCCATTGCGCCGTCGTCCTTCATGGACTCGGTACCGGTAACGGCATACTGGAGAACGTCATTCTGCATGAATGCGAGCTCCGCTTCCTTGTTTTTGAGTTTGCGGGCGTTGTCAATGGAACCGCCAGATGTCTGAGCCGTAACTTCAACGTTGTCTATCTTGTTGGTAAGGACGCTGGCTATAACGCCGCCAAAGGCATAATAGGTTCCCGCGTCGCCGCCGGTGGCCATGTTAAGCCTGTGTATCTCAGAGCCGCCGCCGGCGCAGGCGGTAAGGCTCAGCGCCATTGTAGCTGCCAAAGCTGCTGCGATCAATTTCCTCATGAGTTTCTCCTCCTATATCAGAACGAATTTGAGTACTGTTGAATACCTGTATACAATAACACACCCATCCATGCATTACAAGCATAGTTTAAAAAATATCACTTACTGCGCTCACTGCTCAAACGGCCCAACTGTTTTTCCCGCAAAAACACGGCCCGGAGCTTATCTCCGGGCCGCCTCTGCCGTTGCCGTATTAAAATTTTAAAACCGCTATTCTTTTTAAAGCCGCTATTCTATCCTTGCCCCGCACTGGCTGCAAAACTTCATACCCGGGGCAACCTCTGCGCCGCAGCCGGGGCATACCCTGCCCTGTTGAGCTTCGGCGGCTTCCGGGGCGGGCGGCTCTATCTTGGCGCCGCACTGAGGGCAGAACCTTGCGTCCGCGTTAAGGCCGGCGCCGCATTGGGGGCATTTCATGCCCTGCCCCTGCGCAGGAGTGCCGTTATCAGCCACGGGAACGCCGGGCTGCGCATTCTTTTGAGCTTTCGCCGCTTCCTCTGCCGCCGCGGCCTCCGCCGCCCTTCGTTCACCCTCGGCCTTTATTGCAACTATCTGCTTCTGCGCCTGGTCTATGGCCGCCGTGCGCTGATCCAGCTGTGAATACATCGCGGCGGCTTCCGCGGGCTCGCCCTCTCCTCCGTTGATGCGGTGGGCGTAGTACGCCTCGCCGAGCTGCCTGTAAATATCGTTCATGGCGCCGCGTTCGGAAGCTATCCTCGCATTTATCTTCGCTATTTCGATAGCGTCGCCGGTCTTGTCGCCCACATTCCTGGCTAAGGAATTGATCTTGTCAAAAAATGCCATACCATATTACCTCCAACTAATATTTCCCTATATATTGCTATTCTGTCCGCTAAAGCTCTATTATAGTCGGCCTATGGTTATATGCGGAAGTAGCTTTCTAAGCAAATCCCGCGTCTTGATCTTAAGGTGGCTGCGGTTATCGCAGGCATTGCAGGCGAACCACTCGTCGTTTGCCACCTCGCGGTCGATCATAAGCTCCACCCTGCCGTCTTCGTCGTTCATCAGGCTCATAACGCCCGCCGTGCCCGGCGCAACGCCAAGCAGCTTTATCATTTGTTCTCCCGTTGCAAAGGAAGGCTTTGTGCAGCCGATCTGATCCATAAATTCCTCCGCATCAAAGGGCTTTGCTGCGGGCAAAACCAATAGATAGAACTCCGTCTTTTTCTTGTTTGTCAGAAACACGCTTTTGCGTATTTCCGCGCCCAGCGCGCGGTCAACCTCAACGCACTCCTCCATAGTCTCAACAACGTCGTTTTCCACCCGCTCATAGGGTATTTCAAGGCTGTCCAGAGTTTCGTATACCCTCTTTTCCATATTCGAAAGAGGGGTCTCCGGTGCTGTGGTTTTGATTTCGCTGATGCTAATCATGTTGATTTTTCTCCTTTCCTCACGGGCAGCACCAGGGAATCGTACTGCCCGACCGGGATAACCACACATCCCAGTGCAAAAATCATACCATTAAAGCCGCCGCATTTCCATACTTTTAAGGCTGCACGGCTGCGGTTTTGCAAATATTTAATATTTCCCTCAATGTTTGACACAGTTATTGGCGGATGATACAATTTCCGTATCGTCAAACTAAAGTATTATCCTGTATTGAAAGGGTTATTATATGCTGGTTCTAATAAAAGGCGCAGGGGATCTGGCCACAGGCGTCGCGGTGCGCTTAAAGCGCGCGGGCATGGACATAGTAATGACCGACCTTAAAAAGCCCAGCGCGATACGCCGCTCAGTAGCCTTTTCTGAGGCCATGTATCACGGTACGGCCAGTGTTGAGGGCATGACCGCCGTTTTCGTTCCCGATCCCGAGACCGCAAGGGCCGCAATCGCCCGGGGAGAGATACCCGTACTGGCTGACGAGACCGGCCGCGCCGCGCTTACTCTTTGCCCGGACGCAATGGTGGACGCCATAATCGCCAAGCGCAACACGGGAACGTCCATTTCAGACGCCCCTGTCGTCATAGCGCTCGGCCCCGGCTTTACAGTGGGTACGGACTGCCATGCCGCGGTAGAGACAAAACGCGGTCATTACATGGGCAGGGTATATTATGAAAAGGGCCAGAGCCCCATACCCAACACCGGCATACCCGGCATAATAGCCGGGCGCGGCGCCGAGCGGGTAATGCACGCTCCCGCCTGCGGCGTGTTCCACTGCATACGCGCCATAGGCGACAGGGTAAAGGCGCAGGATACGGTGGCTGTCGTTGGCGGCAAGGAAGTAAAGGCCCAGATAGACGGCACTCTGCGCGGCCTGCTGCCGGAGGACTTCTGCGCGGCCGAGGGCATGAAGTGCGCCGATGTCGATCCGCGCTGCGAATACGAGCACTGCTTCTCCTGCTCTGACAAATCATTGGCAATGGGTGGAGCCGTGCTGGAGGCCATACTGCACTTGACCGGCAAATAAAAATAAGCGGGGCTCGCCCGCTTATTTTCATTATCAGTTGACATCAGCGCTGCATTTTGATATCATTTAGATATCAAATAGACAGGAGTTTAATTGTAATGACCGAAAAAACGCTCAATAGTCAGAAGAACGGAATGCCCGTCCTGCTTTTGCTGGTGCTCGCATATGCGGTTTCCATAGTTCTTTTAGCGCTCGGGGCTTCATACAATCTGCTGCCTCTTATACTGGTAAGCTCCGCGTGGCTTGTCTTTGGCTGGATATTCCTCCTTGGGCTAAAGGTGCTGAAGCCTCAGGAGGCGCTCGTCCTTACCCTGTTCGGAAAATACATCGGCACCCTTAAAAATCCGGGGTTTTACTTCGTAAACCCCTTCTGCACGGCCGTAAATCCAGCGGCGGGCACAAAGCTCAGCCAGAGCGGCGACGTAAAGGTCCTTGGCGCAAATCAGCCTTCCGGCGGGGTTGATGTTTCCATGGTTGCCCTAACAAAGAAAATATCCCTCAAGATAATGACCCTGAACAACAACCGCCAGAAAATAAACGACTGTCTCGGCAACCCTGTTGAAATCGGCATAGCGGTCACATGGCGGGTGGTGGATACCGCAAAGGCGGTGTTCAATGTGGATAACTACAAAGAGTATCTGTCTCTTCAGTGTGACAGCGCCCTTCGCAATATCGTTCGCATCTACCCTTACGATATCGCCCCCAATGTAGACACTACCGGCGACGGCATTGCCGACGAAGGCAGCCTGCGCGGCTCCAGCGAGATCGTTGCGGCCCGCATAAAAGACGAGATACAGGATAAGGTATCTGAAGCCGGCATAGAAATAATCGAAGCCCGCATAACCTATCTTGCTTACGCCCCTGAAATAGCCGCCGTCATGCTCCAGCGGCAGCAGGCCTCGGCTATCATAGACGCACGGAAGATGATAGTTGACGGCGCCGTAGGCATGGTGGAGATGGCCCTGGAAAGGCTCAGCGAAAACAAAATAGTCGACCTTGACGATGAGCGTAAGGCCGCTATGGTATCCAACCTTCTCGTGGTGCTCTGCGGCAACCACGACGCCCAGCCTGTGGTAAACTCCGGCAGCCTTTATTAAGGAGTTCCTCATATGGCGAGCGATAAAAAGCAGATACCACTTCGCCTTTCCTCAAAGCTGTACGACGCTGTCGCCGCGTGGGCAGAGGACGACTTCCGTTCTGTAAACGGCCAGATAGAATATCTGCTTACGGAATGCGTGCGCCAGCGTAAAAAGAATGGCAAATATGTTTCAAGTGAAACAGATATGCCGCCGGAGCTGGATATCGAATAATATTCAAAAAAAGAGAACGGTCCCCACACCCGGGCGGTCCCAAAGCACCCGGCTATGCCGTTCTCTTTTTCTGTATCCTGCTATATGTAAGCTTAATTATTTCCGTCAATATCGAACTTTATCTCGTCCGGCCTTACATAGCCCAGCTTTTCGCGGGCGTACTGTATGAGATAGGATTCGCTGCCGCTGTACTCTATCATGTACTCGAGGCGGGCCTTTTCTTCGTCCTGCGCCGTTATTACCTCCTGAAGCCGCGACTGCTCCTCGGCTATGGCGTCCAGCTTTTTCTGCTGTGATATGAGCACGGCCGCGATTACAAATGCAAGCGCCGTAAAGCCCACGGCAAACGCCCGCATACGTTTCCTATTCCTTTTTTTCAACTTCTTTGTCATTATGTGTGCGTCCTGCTCAAAGTTTTGACTGCCTGCTAAAGAGACACTTTCACTTATATCTATCCTAATGCATATTTAACATCAGCGCAACTGTTTTTTTGTAAATTTTGCTTTCTTCGTTTTTTTCGACCTTATAAGCCTTCCGGGGAAACGCGCATACAGGTATATTCCCAATGCCATCGCTGCAAAAAGATACAGCCGCAGCGTGCCGCAGTTTATATACAGCAGCGTAAGCGCTGCCAGAACCGTGGCGGCGGCATAATACAGCAGGTCTATTATGCCCGTTATAACCGGGCTTTTGAACGGCTTTCGCAGCAGCGCAAACAGGTCATACATAACTCCTGTTACCAGCCCGCAGTTGACCGCCGCGGCAAATCCTGCAAGCTCGGTCAGCTTTCCCGGCGGGAACAGCTCCCTCATCTGAATATCCTTCCCAGCAGGCTCCCTCTCTCCTCGCCCCCTGCATACTCAAGCGCGGATATCTCCCCCTCCAGCATTACCTGCCCCTCGTCCAGGTTCAGCTTTGTGATATGCAGATCCGCCCCTTCTATCCTTAGCTCTCCCGCCTCCGTAAGAAGCTGTACGAACTGTTCGTTAAAGCTGTCTACATCCTTTACGCCCGTTACGCTTATGAGCCGCCTGTCGTCTATATGTATGGAATGGTTTCGTATCCTTCCGCCCTCCAGCAGCCGCTGATCCTGCATTTTTGCCTTCCTCCCCCGTAAAACTTTCATAGATATATATGCGGGGGCTCTATTAAAAATTTGCCGGAGTCCTAAAAAAAACAGGCATTTTTGCCGTTTGTAAATATAAAGTTAATTTATGTCTTTTAGCGCTTGACAGCTTTCTTTTTGGAATATACTATTATTATGCTATTGTATGTTTTCCCGGATAAAACCAATTGTATCAGCATAGCTTTTTCATTGATTAGATCCAGGCCAGAAAGAAAGAAAAAAACAGTGATTATATTTTCCCAGTTTCTGGTAATACTATCAGTATGCGGCTTTTTGCTGCATCCGCAAATGAAAGTTATAGCTGATTCCATGGTTTTTATAAGTTTTTATGCCATATATCGAAAGGAGTAAAACCCACAGTGACCAGAGAAATGCTTCAGGAAAAAAGCTTGAATGACCTCAGGGAGATCGCCAGGCTTCAGGGCGTAAAGTCACTCACAAAATACCGCAAGAACGAGCTTGTGGACATCATCATGAACGGAGGAGCAATGCCCGCCGCCTCGCAGCAGCAATCTGAGCCGCCGGCCCCCCAGCCTGAAGCCCAGCCTGACCCGCAGCCCGCGGCCCCCGCGCCCGAGCAGCCGGTGCAGGCAGCAAACCAGCCGGCTGAGGAAGCACAGGTTCGGCATGGCGACGTTCTGCATGAAGCCCCCCCACAGCCCCGCTCTCAATATGTGCCTGCATATCAGGCTCAGCAGCCCCGTCAGATGGGCTATCAGCAGCAATACCGCAAGCCCTATCAGCAGAATTATCAGCAGCGGCAGGGATACGGCTACAATCAGAACCGCTATCAGCAGCAGGGCTATCAGTCATATGGCAGGGACTACCCGCAGCAGGGCTATCAGCCTTCCTATAATAGAGATTATTCTCAGCAGGGCTACCAGCAGCCCTCCTACCAGCAGCCCTCCTACCAGCAGGGTTATCAGGCCGCCTATGAGCAGCAATCCGAGGACAGCTTCCGCCGTCCGGATCGTCCCGAGGGCTACTACAACAAAGAATATGGCACCAGCAACCCCGCTGTTCCCGGCCTTCTCGAGGGCGGGGAATGCGGTGACTGCGAAGGCGTGCTCGAGGTTCTGCCCGATGGCTACGGCTTTCTCCGCAGTGACAATTACCTGCCCGGCAATAAGGACATATACGTCTCCATCGCCCAGATACGCCGTTTCGGCCTCCGCACAGGCGATCTTGTCACCGGCAAGACCCGTCCAAGCAAGGAAGGCGAGCGTTTTCTCGCGCTGCTGTACATAACAGCCATAAACGGCATCGATCCCGAGGAGGCCATGAAGCGTAAGCCCTTTGAGGAGCTTGTGCCCATATACCCAAACGAGCGTCTCACCCTGGAATATGACGGCGGCACCGGCGCAAAGGATCAGAACCTGGCCATTCGCCTGGTAGACCTCATAGCCCCCATAGGCAAGGGCCAGCGCGGTCTTATCGTCAGCCAGCCCAAGAGCGGCAAGACCACGCTGCTCAAGAACATAGCCAACGGAATAACCAACAACTATCCCGACGTTACACTCATAGTGCTGCTCATAGACGAACGGCCCGAGGAAGTCACGGATATGCAGCGCAGCATAAAGGGCGAGGTGCTGTACTCCACCTTTGACGAGCTGCCCGAGCATCATACCCGCGTTGCCGAGATGGCACAGGAGCGCGCCATGCGCCTGGTGGAGCAGGGCAAGGACGTCGTAGTCCTCATAGACTCCATAACCCGCCTTACCCGCGCCTACAATATCACTATCCCCGCCACCGGCAAGACTCTTTCCGGCGGCATGGATCCGGGAGCGCTGCATAAGCCCAAGCGGTTCTTCGGCGCAGCCCGCAACATCGAAAACGGAGGCAGCCTCACCATAATCGCTACCGCCCTCATCGAGACCGGCAGCCGCATGGACGATAT
>CALCEX010000034.1 GCA_937900325.1 uncultured Clostridia bacterium
CGGCAACCAGCAGGGCGTTGTTCATAATGACGTCGCTCTTCGTATGGCCGAAGAAGCAGGGCTTGACCTCGTCAAGATAGCCCCTCAGGCCACGCCGCCCGTATGCAAGATAATGGACTACGGCAAGTACAAGTTTGAGCAGGGTAAACGGGAAAAGGAAGCCAAGAAGAACCAGAAGGTAATCGAAATAAAGGAGATACGCCTCTCCGCTACTATCGATACCCACGATATGGAAGTTAAAGCCAAGGCAACCGAAAAGTTCCTGAAGAACGGGGACAAGGTAAAGGTGACCATCCGCTTCCGCGGCCGCCAGATAAAGCATGGCGACTTGGGGCTGGATGTAATGGACGCTTTCTACGATATGGTCAAGGACAGTGCTGCGATCGACCGACCTGCCAAGCAGGAGGGACGCAATATGTTCATGATATTAACACCCAAAACCAATTAATACAGGAGGAATACCCCATGCCGAAAATCAAGACCCATAGGGGTGCTGCAAAACGCTTCAGCGTTACCAAGTCCGGCAAGATCAAGAGAGCAAAGGCCTATAAGAGCCACATTCTTACCAAAAAGACCACCAAGCGCGGCCGTAGACTGCGTAAGGGCGGCTTTATTGCCGAGTGCGAAGCCAAGAAGGTTCGCGAGCTGATACCTTATAAGTAGGAGGAAATGAATCATGGCAAGAATAAAGAGAGCAGTTAATGCCGTTAAGAAACGCCGCAAGGTCTTTAAACTTTCAAAGGGCTACTATGGCGCCAAGAGCAAGCAGTACCGTGCGGCTTCCCAGCAGGTAATGCGTTCCATGGCTTATGCCTATGTTGGCCGTAAGCTCAAAAAGCGCGAATACCGCAAGCTCTGGATCGCCCGTATCAACGCCGGCGCACGCATCTGCGGCACCACTTACAGCCGCATGATCGACGGCCTCAAGAAGGCAGGCGTCGATGTGAACCGCAAGGTTCTGGCCGATCTCGCCGTAAACGACATGGCAGCCTTTAAGAAGCTGGCCGATATCGCCGTTGAGGCAAGGGCCTAATAAGCTTAAATAAAATAGCGCAGTCAGAAACGGCTGCGCTGTTTCATTGAAGGGAGGATGTGCCGATGCTTATACAGAGCACCAGTAATCCAACGGTAAAGCGGGTGCGTTCGCTGCTTACCAAAAAGGGCCGCCGGGAGACGGGAATGCACCTTATAGAGGGCGAAAGGCTTGTTGCTGAGGCTATTTCCTCAGGCGCAGGGATAGATTCGCTGTTCATCGAGGAAGGGCGCGAGCCCCTGCTTTTTCCGAATTGCAGCGTGTATCAGGTGACGCGCCATGTCCTTGAGAGCATGACGGATACCGACACACCGCAAAGTGTTTGCGCGGCGGTAATGACGCCTGATATCAAGCCTCCGGATGAGTATCCTAAGGGGCTTATAGTGGCGCTGGACTGCGTGCAGGATCCGGGCAATATGGGAACCATAATACGAACAGCCGACGCCATGGGCGCTGCCGGGCTGCTTTTAGGCGCAGGCTGTGCGGATCCTTTTGGCCCGAAGGTGCTGCGCTCTACAATGGGCAGCATATATCACCTTCCCATATGGCATTGCGAGCTCACCGCCGAGCTTGTAAAGCTGAGGTCTCAGGATTTCAGGCTGATATGCGGCCACCTTGCCGGAAACGGGGTACTGCCCGATCCCGGCTGCCGCTGCGCGCTTATAATAGGCAACGAGGGCAGCGGCGTGTCAGACGCTGTGGCGGCGCTGTGCGATAAGTACAGGCTGCCCATGTTCGGAAGGGCTGAGAGCCTCAACGCCTCGGTAGCCGCCGGCATAATGATGTATGAAATAGCTAAGGAAATGCGCAAGTAAACGATAAAATGGAGATGTAGGCTGTATGTGGTTTGTATGCGCCATACTGAGCGCGGTGTTCGCCGCCGCGGCGTCCATACTTGCCAAGGCAGGCATAGACGGCGTGGGTTCCAACCTCGCCACGGCCATACGCACTATGGTAGTCGTGGTGATGGCGTGGGTCATGGTGTTAATCACCAACCAGCAGGGCGGAATAAGCGGAATAACGCCGAAAAGCTGGCTGTTCCTGTGCCTGTCCGGCCTTGCCACCGGAGCGTCGTGGCTATGCTATTACAAGGCCATACAGATAGGCGAGGTGAGCAAGGTAGTTCCGATAGACAAGCTGAGCGTAGTCATAACGCTGATACTTGCATATGCGTTCCTGCATGAGAAATTCACATGGAGGAGCGCAGTAGGGGTTGCGCTCATAACCGCGGGGACGCTTGTAATGGCGCTGTAAAATAAAAAGCCTCGTTCAAACGAGGCTTTTTATATCATTATGTTCGCGCCGCCCGCTGCCAGTCCGGGAATATGCCTACCTTGGCGAGCATATGGTACAGCTTGTGCATGGGCATACCGATTATGGTGAAATAGCAGCCCTCGACCCGCTTTACGAATACCGCAGCCGGGCCCTGTATGCCGTAGGCCCCCGCCTTGTCAAGCGGTTCGCCGGAGGCTACATAGGCGCGTATGTCAGCTTCGGGTATATCCTCCATGGTCACATAGGTGGTGTCATGGCATACGTCGCAGCCATGATCGGTCAGCACGGCAACGCCGGTGTATACGGTGTGCGTTTTGCCGGAAAGCTTTTTCAGCATGTTCACGGCGTCCCCGGGATCCCTGGGCTTGCCGATTATTTCTCCGTTAAGCCATACTATGGTATCCGCGCCGACCACGCAGGCGCCGGGTTTATCCTTCTTTACGGCGCCCGCCTTGCGAAGGGCGAGCTGCTCTACAAATTCGCCGGGCTCGGTAAAGGGTATGTTTTCGTCGGCATCGCTGGTTATGGCGGTGTAATCGAGGCCCACAAGGCTGAAAAGCTCCCTGCGGCGGGGAGACTGGGAAGCGAGAATAAGCTCCATACATTCCACCTCAAAAATCATTCTTGGAAAATCACATATTGTAGAATATCACAGCCTGAGGGCAAACGCAAACCCTGAGGGTATATCTGTAACAATATATGGAAATACTTTTTTGTGAAGATCACACGGAGGTATTTCTATGCTTGGAATGAAATTCTTGAGGGATATATTCGGCGAGGCGGTGGCGTTGGATCTTGGAACTGTAAACACCCTTGCGGCTATAAGAGGCAGAGGAATAGTGCTGCGGGAGCCCAGCGCCGTGGCGGTGTCCACGGGCAGTGAAAGGAAAATACTCGAGCTGGGCGACAAAGCAATGCGGATGCTGGGCCGCACGCCGGGACAGATAACCGTAAGCTACCCGATGCGGGACGGCGTTATAGCGGATATGGCATTGGCGGAAGCCATGATACGCTTCACCATAGCCGAAACGCTGGGCAGAAGGGCGGGCCCGTTAGGCATACGCCTGGGACTTTGCCTGCCCCTTTGCGTAAACGATATAGAACGCAGGGCGCTGATGGAGGCCGCGAAGAACGCCGGCGCAAGGGATATGATCGTGCTGAACGAGGCTCTTGCCGCCGCAATAGGCGCGGGGCTGCCGGTTAGCGAGCCTGTGGGCAGTATGGTGGTGGATATAGGCGGGGGAACGACGGATTCCGCAGTGGTGGCGCTGGGCGGCATAGCCTGCAATAAGTCGATCCGCACCGGCGGTACGCATATTGACA
>CALCEX010000035.1 GCA_937900325.1 uncultured Clostridia bacterium
ATCTCGTCAGTGAGATCCGCCTCGTCCGTCACAAAGCCGTCCACAAATGCAATGGTGGAAAGCTTCATGAGATTTTTATAGCCCTGTTCGTTCTTTGAAAGAAGTATAAGGTGGGCGTTTTCACGCATTCCGCTCTTTTCAAGATGGGAACGGGGCGCCACATAGGCTTCCATGCCGAGTATGGGCTTTATTCCGTTTTTTTTGCATTCCTTGTAGAAATCTATAACGCCGTACATGGCTCCATGATCGGTTATGGCAATGGAATCCATACCGAGCTCCTTTGCCCTGGCCACAAGCTCATTTATGCGGGCCGCGCCATCCAGCAGGCTGTACTGGGTATGTACGTGTAAGTGTGTGAATCCGCTCATCAACTGTCTCCTATTTATCTCTGAGCTCCTGCGCTATGGTTGAAAGCTTGGCTAACCTGTGATTAAGGCCGGATTTGCTTATTTCGGCCATTTCCGCAAGGCCTGACAGGGTGGCCTCCGGGTTGTTTATGCGAAGCTCCGCCGCTTCCCGGAGCTTTGGCGGCAGGCTGTCGAGGCCGGCGCTAAGCCTTATGAATTCAATATCAACAAGCTGCTGCGCCGCTGCTGCCGCCGCCTTGTTCATATTGGCGTCCTCAAAGTTCTGCTGGCGGTTTATATGATTGCTTACGCTGCGCATTACCCGCGCCTCCTCAAAGGCCATTGTGCTGTTCATGGCGCCTATCAGGGTTATGAAGTCTGAAACCAGCTCTCCATCCTTGAGATATACTACATAGCTGGATTTTCTCGGCAGGAACTTTGCGCTTATGCCGAGACCCGTCATTATGTCGCACAACGTAGCCGCGAACCTTTCGTATCTGCACACGAGCTCCAAGTGGTATCCCTTATTAGGATCGCTTACCGAGCCTGCGCCCAGAAACACGCCTCTCAAAAACGCCTTAGCCTTGCTTTCGTCGTCTGTAAGGCGCGGCGGTATATATCCCAGCTCAAAATCATCGTCACCATCCACACCGTATCCGGCATCGCGCAGAAGCTTCCTTACGCACTCGCCCGTGAATCTTACTACGTTGCTCACCGCATTGAGCCTCTCCTTTTCACTTATGGAGGTTTCGGCGCTGACGCCGTAAAGTTCCCGTCCCAGGCGCACCGTAAGGGCCGCAACGCTGCTGTTTTCAGTTATATATTGCAGGCCTATGCCGCCGCGCCCCAACGTCATGGACCCGGCCGCATGAGTTATTCCGCAAAGCAGTGAGCGTTTTTCATCTGCGCTTCCCAGCTTGCAGCTTTCCACAAGTTCATCTTTTGTCTGAGATGAAAAGGACATATCAGCTCTTGTCTCCTGTACGTTCCTTTATTTCGTTGCCCTCAACGGCAAGATCCCTGTGCGTAAGCACCGCATTATATCTGCCCTTTATCCTGTTGAAAAGCTCCTCCGCCGCACATACCGAACGATGCCTGCCCCCCGTGCAGCCGAACGCTACCACCAGCCTCCGCTTGTCCTGCTCTATAAAGCGGGGTATAAGCCTGTAGAGCATGCTTTCCACATCGTCCATAAATTCCCGCACATCCTGATCTGCCATCACATAATCCCGTATCGCCTTATCCTTACCGCATAGCGGCCTCAGTTCCTTATCATAATAGGGGTTTGATGAAAATCGCATATCCAGAACTATGTCCGCCTCAAAAGGCACCCCCCGCTTATAGCCGAAGCTCATCACTCTTATCATGAAGCCGGTGCTGCCCATATTCAGCTCTCGCTCCAGCACAGTTCCCAGCTCCAGCGGGCGCATATTGGTAGTGTCTATCATTACGCTTGCCCTGTCCCTCAGCTCTGCAAGCATCTCGCGCTCCATGCGTATGCCGGTCGTTATGTCGTCTGAAAGCGGGTGGCGGCGGCGCGTCTCGTTATATCGCCGCTCAAGTATCTCATCGCGGCAATCAAGGAATACTATCCTGTAATCCACCCCTGCCTCGTCCAAACGGCTGAGGGTATTTTTCATGTTCAGCCGGAATATGCGTTCCCGGCTGTCCATTACTACCGCCGCCTTTTCTACGGGCGGCGTAGCCCTCCTGCAAAGCTCCACAAGGCCAACGCACATTTCACATGGAAGGTTATCCACGCAGAAATAGCCAAGATCCTCAAACTTTTTCAGAGCCTGAGTCTTTCCCGCTCCTGACATACCGGTAAGAATTATAAGCTGCATAGGTTTTACCTTCCGATGAATTTTATTTCCGTTTCCAGCGTAACGCCGCTGTTTTCATATACCCTTTTCTGCACCAGCTCAATAAGCCTTTTCACGTCATCGCTGGTAGCGCCGCCCTTGTTTATGATAAATCCCGCATGCAGCACGCTTACCTCGGCGCCCCCTATGCTTGTTCCCTTAAGGCCGGCCTGCTCGATAAGTGCGCCCGCGTAGCAGCCTGCCGGACGCTTGAAGGTGCTGCCCGCGCTGGGGTATGTAAGCGGCTGCTTAGCCCTTCTGCGTTCGGCATAATCCCTCATACGCTCCCTTGTCATGCCATCGTCGGGCAAAAGGCTGAATTCCGCGCTGAGCACTATCCGGCCGGGCGCCGCAAACCGGCTGAACCTGTAGCCAAGGTCGCCATCCTCAGGCTTGGCGGAGCGTACCGCACCATCCTCTATGTATTCTACCCTTGTCAGAATCTGCTTTATTTCGCCGCCATACGCACCCGCATTCATAGCCACTGCGCCGCCAGCGGTTCCCGGTATGCCTGCCGCCCATTCAAGGCCCATGAAGCCATGCTCTACCGAATCCTTTGCCGCTGCGCTTATCAGCGTGCCTGCACGCGCCTTAAGTATGTTTTTGCTGTACTCAATGCCGGAGAAATCTCCGGCAATACGTATTACAAGACCTTCTATGCCGCTGTCGCTTACCAGAAGGTTAGAGCCGTTGCCCATTATCATATATGGCACCCCAAACTCCTTCGCCTTCCCTATGCCCTTTTCAAGCTGCTCTCTGTCTGAGGGCATAAACAGCAGATCGGCAGGCCCGCCTATGCGGAACGACGTATATTCCGCCATGGGTGCGTCTGCTTTTAGCTTATATATCTCAAGCTCCTTTGCGAGCATCGTCAGGCTCTCTTTATCGTACTTCATGGGTTCCTCCAACCGATACATATACTATTATATTTTACTTTATACCGGCCCCTTGCACAAGTTCCATAAGCCTCAAATCCAGATCCTTTTTTGCGTTTTCGTCGCCGGAAAGCGCTTTCCCGGCGCTCTGATAAAGCTGATCTTCATATGCTGCATACAAAAAGCACTGCGGCACCGCCGGCTGGCTGCCGCTTTCGTATATCGCGCTGACCGCGTGCGTTTCGCTTTCCAGCTGAGCCTTTGTAGCTATGGCGGGTATAAGACCAAGCTCCATAAGGTTTTGCTGCTTATCCTCGGATAAGACATACTGCATGAATTCCATTATATAATCGCGCTTTTCTTCCTCTGCGCCGCTGCCGATGCCCAGGTACTGCACAAGATCTGTATAATTTGTGCAGGGAAACGTTTCAAATGGAAATCCCTTGCCGGATTGTACCTTTCGCTCCATTTCGCCGGCTGCTCTGGCGTCAATAAACGCCGCCAAACTTTTCTCATTGGAAAAATCCTCCGCTTCTCCGGGCTCGCCTTTAGCGCCGTATATGCATGCTATGATACCGTTTCCGGACATCTTAGCCTCGCCGGATCTTATCATTCCGCTGAGCATATCCATGTCGAGTCCTTTTTCCTGCATTATCCGCGAATTAACAGCCAGCACATACCCGGACGCGGCGTAGGGTATCCCATAGGTGCTGCCGCGATAACGGCAGGGATCCGCCATATTGCCCCGCATTTCCGGCATCGTCATATCTATGGGCTGAAGCTCCTCAATATACTCCCAGCCCAACGGAAAGGAATAAAAATCCGCCTTTTCGCCGCGCTCCCGCCGCGCCATATAATCTGACAGGGTAATGCTTTCCACCTCGAAATATACTCCCCTGTGCTTTTTTTCGAGGGCTGCGGCCGCCTTTTCCAGCCATGCTCCCATGCTGCCCCTATAAGCTTTAAAGCCTGCTATATGCCACAGGCTTATTATGCCCTGATAGCTCTCGGTGCTCTGCTGCCGGTATTGCTGCGTAAGGCTTTGTCTGTTGGCAGCTATATATCCCGGCGAAAGCACCATAAATACGATAATTGCCAGCGTCATTGCGGCGCATATCATTTTTTCTCTGCCCTGCATATACAAATCCTCCCTTACGATAAGCATATGCGGTCGGATGAGAAAAAAAGAGCCCTGAATTTCTTCAGAGCCCTTAGCAAATATATCGTCCGGAAAACCATTACCGCGCAAACGCCCCTGGCACGGTAATTGTAAGACATAAGTTCGGTTTGTATTTTTTGGAGGAAAAAACAATGAAGAAATCCTGTTTTATCCCGGACGACCGAATATATTCGCTTTATGCTATTATACTATCACTACATATAGTATTATGCAACACTGTTTTTACCAATAAACCAACTGTTTACAGTTTA
>CALCEX010000036.1 GCA_937900325.1 uncultured Clostridia bacterium
CTATATGATATGGAGGCTGGACGGCAAAGAGCAGCGGCTCATACACCGGAGCGAATTGCAGATACCCGGAGATCACAACCTTGAAAACGCCATGTGCGCCGCATCCCTTGCCATGTGTATGGGCCTTGATGCGGAAGCGGTATGCAGGGGCCTCCGCGCCTTCAGGGGCGTTGAGCACCGGATAGAGTTCGTTCGTGAGGTGGAAGGCGTTCGCTATGTAAACGACTCCAAGGGAACGAACCCGGATTCCACCATAAAGGCCGTGAAGGCCATGACACGGCCAACCGTGCTGATGCTGGGCGTAGGCGAATACGATAAACACAGCGACTTTACGCCGCTTTTTGAAGCGTTCGGCAGCACTGTCAAGGGCGTGATAGCCTCCGGCATTAATATACCCGCTATAAGGGACGCCGCCGAAAAGACGGGCTACAAGGGCGAATTCGTGGAGTGGCACGGCGATTTTGAAGGCATGATCCGGAAAGCCGGGGAGATGGCGGGAAAGGGAAGCACAGTGCTGCTTTCGCCTGCGGCTGCAAGCTGGGGCCAGTTCGATAACTATGAGCAGCGGGGAGAGATATTCAAGGATATCGTAAATAAGCTGTAACGAGCATAGAATAACCCGAAGGGAGGTGCGGCATGGAAACGCTGAAGGCTAAAAAGAAGAATGGGCAGATGGACTTCCTGCTCTACGTTACCGTGCTGCTGCTGTGCGCCTTTGGGCTTGTGATGGTATTTTCAGCCAGTTATTATTATGCGCAGAACAAGGCGAGCCTGAATTACGATGGATTGTACTATCTGAAAAACCAGGCAAAGTACATGGCGATGGGGCTTGGCGTTATGATAGTGATGTCGCGGGTGGACTATCACTACCTTGAAAAGCTCAGAAACATTGGGCTTATGGCCACGCTTCTGCTGATGCTTGCCACTGTGTTCTGGGGAGAGGATATAAACGGCGCAAAGCGGTGGCTGAACCTGTTTGACGTTATCACCTTCCAGCCTTCGGAGCTTGCAAAGTTCGTGCTCATACTGTACATGGCTTCCTTTATGACCCGCAGGGCGCCTCAGATGAAGAGCTTTACCCGCGGCATTGTGCCAATGCTCATCATAATGTGCATCATCTGCATACTGCTGCTGCTGCAGAAGAATATGTCCATGATGATGGTGGTCATGATGATAGGCTTTGTAATGCTGTTCCTTGGAGGGGCGGATATGCGGCACCTTGTGGGCCTGTGCCTGTTGGCGGTGCCGGTATTCTTTCTTGCGGCATCCATGGAAACGTACCGCTGGAACAGGCTGGTGATATTCACAAACCCGTGGAAAGACCCGCAGGGAAACGGCTATCAGCTGATACAGTCCCTTTACGCGCTGGGCAGCGGGGGCCTCTTTGGCAAGGGGCTGAACTTTTCTACCCAGAAGCTGCTGTTTCTTACATACGGCGAGAGCGACTTTATATTCGCCATAATAGGCGAGGAGCTCGGATTTGTAGGTTGTGTTCTGGTGATGGCCGCGTACTTTTTCCTCGTTTTCCGGGGAATGCGGATAGCCGCCCGCTGCAGGGATAAGTTCGGAAGCCTGCTGGCTGCCGGAATAACCAGCGTTATAGCCATACAGGTAGCGGTAAACATAGGAGTGGCAACCAGCTCCGTCCCTCCTACCGGCCAGACGCTGCCTTTTATAAGCGCAGGCGGCACGTCTCTCATAATATTTATGGCTGCGGCGGGCATACTTCTTAATATTTCGAGAAATACGGAAAGCATATAGCAGCATAGGGTTAACCCATTTCCTCCTTACTGAATAGTATGGATTGTACCGCAGCGGCGGCAGGGGAGGGGCGCAATGGGCAAATTCGTAATAGAGGGCGGACACAGGCTGAGCGGACGCGTAAAGGTGCAGGGAGCGAAAAACGCCGCGCTGCCGGTGCTGGCGGCGGCAGTCATGAGCCGCGGAGAGATGACGCTGCTCAACTGCCCTGAAATACGGGATGTTGACAATATGCTCGGCATACTGCGTGAGCTGGGCGTGGAATCGTATCATGAAGGGGAAACGTTGAAAATTTCCGGCAGAAACGCCAGAAGCAGCCCGATGCCCCAGAGCCTTTCCAGGGAACTTCGTTCTTCCATATTCATGCTTGGGCCGCTGCTTTCGCGTTTTGGCGAGGCGGCGTGCGCCTATCCCGGCGGCTGCGAGATAGGCCACAGGCCGGTGGACCTTCATCTGAAAGGCCTTGCGGCGCTGGGGGCGGATATAAGGGAGGAGCGGGGCTATATAATCTGCGACGGACGCAATATGCACGGCGGCGAGATACACCTCGACTATCCCAGCGTGGGGGCAACGGAGAACATTATGATGGCAGCGGCTGCCGTTAAGGGCAATACGGTGATAACCAACAGCGCCCGGG
>CALCEX010000037.1 GCA_937900325.1 uncultured Clostridia bacterium
TACAACGAGCCCAAAAACGTATTTGTGGCAAAGTTCATAGGCGAGAGCAACATAATCCCCGGCGTCATGCTGGAGGATTACAAGGTCCGCTTCCACGATATAGACTTTGAGTGCGTTGACGCCGGCTTCGGCAGGAACACGCCGGTGGATGTCGTTGTCCGGCCGGAGGATATAGACATAATGCCCCTCGACAAGACCGCGTTAAAGGGCGTCATAAAGAGCGTCCTGTTCATGGGCGTACATTACGAGTTCCGGGTAGAAACAGGCTGCTTCTCATGGACTGTGCACTCTACCGACTACGTTGCGCCGGATACCGAAATAAGCCTTGAGATAGTTCCCGACGCCATACACGTCATGCATAAGAGTCTCAAGCATGACGAGCAGGAGCTGCTAACCGAGGACGAAATAGCAGACGCAGCGGCAGCCGCAGAGGAGGAATAGCGCCATGAAGCTCAAGCGTCAGGTATTTTCCTATCCGTACATAGTATGGATGCTCATATTCATACTTGTGCCGATGCTTCTCATCGTGCTCTTCGCCTTCAGGTCCGACAGCGGCCTGACACTCGACAATATCGCCTCCGCCCTTTCGAATGAGATATACATGGAGGTGCTTGGCCGCTCCATATGGATAGCCCTCAAGGCCACGGTCATATGCCTCATACTGGGCTATCCCATAGCCTACATACTTTCCACCATGAACAAGCGCAGGGCGGCGATACTTTATGTGCTTTTCATAGTTCCCATGTGGATGAACTTCCTGCTCAGGACATATGCCTGGCAGGTGCTCCTTGACAACAACGGCGTTTTGAACACACTGCTGGGGCTGCTGGGCCTGCCCTCCCAGCAGATACTCTACACCGAGGGCGCCGTGATGCTGGGCACCGTGTATAACTTCCTGCCCTTTATGGTGCTGCCCATATACTCCGTGCTGGTAAAGCTGGATCGCTCGCTGGTGGAAGCGGCGGCCGACCTCGGCGCAAACCCGATCACCTGCTTTATCAAGGTGGTGCTGCCGCAATCGGTGCCCGGCATAATATCCGGAATAACCATGGTATTCATTCCCGCAATAACCACATTCGCCATCTCCCGCCTGCTGGGCGGCGGCAAGTTCCTGCTTTACGGCGACCTCATAGAGAACCAGTTCATAACGCTGGGGCAGTCCGCATGGCCCATAGGCAGCGCGCTAAGCTTTATCCTGCTTGTTCTGGTGCTGCTTTCCATGGCGGTAATGCGCCGTGCGGAGCGTGATTCCGGCGAGGAAGGAGGTATGATCTGGTGAAGAAGCTCAGAAACTTTTTTCGCGGCACTTATCTTGGGCTGATGCTGGTATTCCTGTACGCTCCCATACTTGTGCTGATGGTGTTTTCCTTCAACGGCAGCAAGTCTATGGCGCGATGGGCCGGCTTCTCCTTCAAATGGTATGAGGCGCTGATGCACGACTCCACTATTATGAACGCCCTCATAGTTACTCTCTCTGTCGCCGTAATATCCGCGCTTGCGGCCACCTTCATCGGCACCTTCGCCGCAATAGGCATATATTCCATGAAGAAGCGTCCGAGGGCCATCGTGGAGAATATATCGCGTCTCCCGATGGTCAATCCGGATCTGGTCACAGGTATCAGCTTCATGATGCTCTTTGCGGCAATGGGCATAAAGGGCAGCTACACAAGAATGCTCATAGCCCACATCACCTTCAATATACCTTACGTGATATTCTCCGTGATGCCCAAGCTGCGCCAAAGCTCCAATCTGCTTTATGAAGCGGCCATGGACCTTGGCTGCACCCCCATGATGGCCATACGCAAGGTAGTCATACCCGACATAATGCCCGGCATAGTATCGGGCTTTGTGCTGGCTTTCACCCTGAGCCTTGACGACTTCGTAGTGAGCTGGTTCGCAACAGACGGCATACAGAATCTTTCCATCTACATCTACGGCATTGCCCGCCGCGGCATAAGCCCCAAGATAAACGCCCTCTGTACCATAATGTTCATAGTCGTCGTAGCCCTTCTGGTATTCATAAACCTCAAGAGCATAAACGAGGAGCATGCCGCGGAGACACAGCGCAAAAAGCTCAGGGCCACGCGCTAACAGCAGCAAAAAAATATTTTAAATATTACATAAACAAAGGAGATCAAATGCAACAAATGAAAAAGACAGCCTTCCTTCTGATTATCGTCATGGTCATTAGCCTCTTCGCCGGCTGCGCACAAGGCGCGGATACCGTAACGCTCAACGTCCTCAACTGGGGCGATTACATCGACGAAGAGCTCATCACCCGTTTTGAGGATGAAACCGGTATAAAGATCAACTATACTACCCTTGCCAACAATGAAGAGATGCTTGTAAAGCTCCAGCAGGAAGACTGCATTTACGACATTTGCTTCCCCTCCGACTATATAATCGAAAAGCTTATCGGCATGGATCTGCTCCATGAGATAAACAAGGACAACATTCCCAACCTAAAGAATATCGATCCCCGCTTCTTGGATCTTGACTTCGATCCCGACAACAAGTACAGCGTTCCATATATGTGGGGAACCGTTGGTATACTTTACAACACCACCATGGTCGACGATCCCGTCAACAGCTGGGATATACTATGGAACGAGAAATACGCCGGCCAGATACTGATGTACAACAGCATACGCGACACCATAGGCATCGCCCTGATGAAGCTGGGCTATTCCATAAACACCCGCAACGAAGCTGACATAGCAGCCGCCGAGCAGGCCCTTATCGCCCAGAAGCCGCTGGTTCAGGCATACCTTGGCGATGAGATCAAGGACCGCATGATAGGCGGCGGCGCAGCGCTGGCAGTAGTTTACAGCGGAGACGCGATGTGGTGCATGGACCCCGAGGACGGCAATCCCGATCTGGCATACGCCTGCCCTGACAGCGGTACCAACCTCTGGTTCGACAACATCATAATTCCAAAGTCCAGCAAGCACACCGCTGAGGCCGAGAAATTCATCGACTTCCTCTGCGAGCCCGATGTAGCCGCACAGAACGCCGAATACATCGGTTACTCAACTCCCAACAGCGCCGCTCTTGAGCTGATGGGCGATGATTATATCAACAATCCCACATACAATCCTGATCCTGCCTATCTCGAAAAATGTGAGATATTCCACGATCTGGGCGACTTCATAAACGTCTACAACGACGCATGGATGAGGATAATCTCCGAGTAAACAGCAGCAATAAAGCCCCCTTCCGCATAGTTCAGGACGGGGGCTTTTATCTTTCCTGTGTTTTCAGCTGTCAGCCGCGGCCATGTAAAACTCCATTAGCGACGCGGAGAGCAGAACGCCGCCTGCTATGTCGGTTATCCAATGCACGCCGGATACCATGCGGCCTGCTATCGTCACGGCCATCACCGCCGTGCAGAGCATCACCGCTATGCCGCGCAGCGCTTCGGATTTTATGCGCCTTTTGAACTGCCATATTGCGGAGGACATTATGCAGCAGGTAAGCACTGTGTGTGATGATGGGAAGGAAGGCTCAAGGCCCGCACCCATGTCCACAGGACGATAGTTTACCACTGCCTTTTCAAAAAGCACATACGCTATTCCCATGGCTATATACAGCCCCGCCAGGGCGTATATGTCCCTATCCACCCTCCTCAGGCTCCTGCGCTTTATCAACTGCCAAAGCCCGAACAGACCAAAGCCGCACGCCACGGCTATGGCCGCCATTCCAAGCGCCTCAGTCACATCATACCATATCATGTGCATACCGCCCATCAGCTTTCGGAATGCGCCGTTAATAGCCGCAAGACCCACCTTCGACCCATGCGGACCTATGGGCTGCACATCGACCGTCTTAAGCGCTACTATCAGCAGCAGGAACAGCGCCATAAGCACTGTGCCTTTTATCAGCTTTGTCCTTTTGAGCTTTCCGCTTCTGTTACCCATATAACCTCCCGGTCCCGATACTTCGGCGCCTGATTTATAACGCTATGTTCGCTGCGGCCTGCATATGTCTTCGCCCGCCTCAAGCCGCGCGGCTATTTCATCGAGATTCAACTCCCTGTATCTGCTTATTTCGCTGTAATTGCGCCATGGGGTCATATCCGGCCTTATGGCGCTCATGTTTGACAGCTCGAGGCAGCTCAGGCCGCTCTGCCCCTCCTGATTGCACAGCACGCAGCAGCCCCGCTTTAGCCACAGCAGGGCATACGGGCTTATCCGCAGCCTCCGCGGCAAAGCGCCCGTGTGGCTCTTATCCGAATATGTGACCTGCCGCCGCTGTTCTATGGCTGCGCTGAGCCGGTCGATATTTTCTATCATCTGATCGTCCGGGCATTTAATTGCGCCGTCCTCCGGCAGATTCTGCGCAGCCAGCTGCATTCCGACCATACCCTTGAGCTTTTCCTGCAATGCCGCCGTCCGCCTGAACGATAAAAAATCCGCCGAGCGCAAAGCCCAGAGGAGGCACTTCATATCGTCCCCTGAAAGCTCGCTTCCGGCAAGATAATACCCCGTACCGGTGTGTTTTATGTCTGCGCCATACTGTATGAGCGCGTCTATGTCCCGGTAAATGCCCTTGCGCTCCGCCGTAATGCCTCGCCTTTGCAGCTCCTCCAGCAGCTCCGGCACGGTCATTCTGTGCCGCTCGTCCGTCATTTCCCGGAAAATATCCAACAAATAAAGTGGCTTGAGCTTTGTGTTCGCCATACCGTACCCCTTACGCCAGCCGCGAAAGCATATTTATTATCATCTCGCATACTGCCAGTATGCATATGCATATGTCCGCCACCATGGCGGTAAAGGCCTTGCCGCGCTTCTTCTTCGCCCGCTCCCGCGCCTTTATGTCGAAATACCACACGAGGGCAATAAGCGTCCCCGTTGCGCCCGCAAGGAACGCCGTGAACCACGGCAGCGCCGCCGCAATACCCAAATGCAGCGCTGCGCCGTCCAGCAGCAGAAACAGTCCTATCCCGCCGAAAACATAAGCAATAATTCCCATTTTCCCCTCCCTGCGCCAAGGGTATTATACCATAAAGGGGACTTGCAGAAAATACGAAAGGACACGTCATCCTCGTTTTTGACGAAAATGGCGTGCCCATCTGTTTATCGTGCTAAATTGCCGCCGCAAAGCCGGCGGCGCTTGAAAAAGTTCTTACGCCTTCATCGCCTCAGCTACCGCAACGGCTACCGCCACGGTCGCGCCAACCATGGGGTTGTTGCCCATGCCGATGAGGCCCATCATTTCAACGTGGGCGGGCACGGAAGAGCTGCCGGCGAACTGGGCGTCGGAATGCATACGGCCCATGGTGTCGGTCATACCGTAGG
>CALCEX010000038.1 GCA_937900325.1 uncultured Clostridia bacterium
TGTACTCCATGCTGTTCCTCCTAAAAAATGTTGCTGTTCTTATCCGGTATTATATAGGGCGGGGAGCCTGCTGGCCGTCCTCCCAGCCCTTGCATACGTCTATCCAACCCCTTGAGCGGGAAGCTCTTTCAAGCTCATCACAGGTGAGCCTGACCGCGCTTGCGGCGCTGCCTGCGGCGGGAAAGACGGTATCGAACCGCTTCAGGGAGACATCAAGATATACGGGGATGTTGTCCGGCACCGCGAATGGGCATACTCCGCCAACCGCATGGCCGGTGTAGTGCAGCGCGTCCTCGTGGGTGAGCATATGGGGCTTTACGCCGAACTGGGCGCGGTATTTTTTGTTGTCTACCTTTGCATCTCCGGCCATGAGCACAAGTATGCAGCCGTATTCTTCGCTCTGGAAGGAGAGGGTTTTGGCTATGCGGGCGGGTATGACGCCCACCGCCTCGGCGGCATCCGCAACGGTGGCGGTGGAAATGTCAAATTCCCTTATCCTATCCTCAAAGCCGTAGGTCCTGAGGTATTCCCTGACTTTATCGACGGACATATATATTCCTCCAAAGGTTTGCTATCAGTATATCGAAATTCCGTATTGGCTGCAAATGCTGTCGCAAAGCTGCTCGACATAAGGAGTGTATACATCGAGATTTTCTTTGCTTTCCTTCTGTATGGCGTCCAGAAGCTCGTCAGCGGCAGACTTGAGGGTATCATAGCTGCCGCTGTCGATTATTTCGCGGCAGTTGTTCATGATGCTGTAAGCCTTACTGTAAGCGGCGTTGGCCCGGTTGAGTTCATCGGCTATAAGCGCCCGGTTGGCCTCTACCTGCTCTTCTATAAAGCTGACGTCATTTTCGGAATCCAGGTTTACGCTCTGCCCCCAGACTTCTTTTACTATTTTTTCTATACGGGATACATACAGGCAGTAGCAATCCCGACCCTGTATATCCATGGCTTTGCCTTCCAGAGTATAGCGGGAAAGCTGGCTCATATCCATGCGCAGGGCTACCAGCGCAAGAGAGGATATCTGCTTTATGCTGAGGTTGGTCATTATGTTGGCCTCAACGGCGGAGTATATGGAGGGTATATTGGCTATCTGGTCGGTATCCTTGAGCTGCTTTAGTATGGCGGTCAGCATACGCTGCTGCCGGTCTATACGCGCTATATCAGAGGAACCCTTGCGCTGGCGGCAGTAGTCCAGCACTCCCTGCCCGTCAAGATGCTGCATTCCGGGATGCAGCTCACGGCCGTTCATTTTTACCTCTATATCTACTTCGTAGTCCACGCCTCCCATAGCGTTCACTACATCTTTTACGACGTTCATATTAAAGCCGCAGTAGTAGCCGATCTTTATGCCCATCAGCTTTTCTACCGTAGCTATGGAGTACTCGAAGCCTTTCTTCTGCGCGCCGCCGCCCTCTGAAAAAGCGTTGTTTATCTTGGAATATGGGTTGCTTGGATTGGCTACGTTGCCGTTGGCGTTGTATATCTTGACATAGCTGTCGCGCGGTATTGAAACCATGCATACGTCGTTGTTGGAGAAGTCAATGGATACGAGTATCATGGTATCCGTGCGGAAGGCCCCCCAATTCTCACGCTCGGTGCTCTCATCGATGCCGAGAAGCAGTATATTGGTGCGGTTGGACATGAAATCGGCGTCCGCCTGGCCGGAAAGAAGCGATTCCTGATCCGGAGTGGGGGAGGGCTGCAATTTTTCACCGTCAGGCGCGGGGGTGAATTCCACGGGCGCGGGTGTACCCTCGGGCAGAGTGCTTTCAAACAGGTTTTCGGGATTGTTTATGTCCGTGTAGAATTTCAGCGCAAAAATAGCCGCTACCGCAAGCAGCGCAAGTACTATCACCATAACTATCAGCAGCTTTGAGCTGCCCTTTTTTTTTCTTTTGTGCTCCATATCTCGGCTTTCCTCAAAATTTCATTCACCACATTATACAACAGCATCGGACATAATTCTATAAACATTAAATTAACTTTATGACTTTTATGTAAAAAAGATTATAATACCGCCGGATGCCGCGAAAGGAGGATACGCTCATGGAAAAGCTTAAAAGGGAATCCTATACGAAGGACACGCCGAGCATAGCGAAGGAGCTGATAGGCTGCACGTTGGTATCGACTGGCGGCGAGGGCGCCGCAGCGGCACAGGCGGGGTATAAGCGTGCGCACAGCACGGTTGAAGGGTATTTCGCCGGACGTTTTTGCGGCAATTAAAAAAGAGGACTTCCGTTAGGAGATCCTCTTTTTTTAATACGATTACGCCCGCAAGAAAACAGAGATCACAGCTCCCTGGACTTGTTGGTGGCGGCCTGCACGGCGTTTATGGCTGCGGCGCGGAAGCCCATTTCTTCCAACACCTGGCAGCCGGTGATGGTGGTGCCGCCGGGCGAGGATACCATGTCCTTCAGCTGCGCGGGATGCATGCCGGTCTCAAGTATCATCTTGGCGGTGCCCATTACGGTCTGGGCGGCCAGACGGTAGGCTGTTGCGCGAGGCAGACCTTCCAGAACGCCGCCGTCGCCCAACGCCTCTATGAATTCCGCAACGAAGGCGGGGCCGGAGCCGGAGAGGCCGCATGCCGTATCAATGAGGTGCTCGTTCATCCACTCTACTATGCCTATGGAGCTGAAGAGCTTCTCTGCAAAGGCCTTCTCATCGGCGGTGAGGTCGGTTTCATTGCACAGGGCAAACGCACCGGCGTTTACCAGAGCAGGGGTATTGGGCATGGTGCGAAGCACGCGGATATTGCCGGCTATCATCTTGCGGAGGCGCTCGGTAGTAACGCCGGCCATTATGGAGATGACTGCCTTGCCGTCCATGCTGTTCTTGAACCCTTCAAGGGCGGGGGCGGCGTACTGCGGCTTTACCGCGACTATTACGATATCCGCCGAATGGCCGAGAGCTTCATTGTCGGCAACGATATTGCAGCCGAGAGAAGCGTATTTTTCCTTTATTTTATCCGACATATCGGATATATAGACCTGCTTCGGGTCAAGAACGCCGGCGTTCATTGCGCCGGAAAGTATTGCGCCGCCCATTGCGCCCGCGCCGAGAAAACCAATCTTCATGATGCTGTCCTCCTGTATATTTCATTTAATTTAATAATAAACGGTAGTATGAAAAAGCACAATGGGGGGAGGCAGTGCCCCCCCTGAAAAATCGTGCCCTTGCTTAGCAGCCGCAGCCGTTCTTGGGATATTCGGCGTCGTCATCGCTGTAATCATCGAAGCTCTGCTCGGTACGGTTGATTATCTCATCCTGGAGCTCCTTGCTCAGGTTGCGGAAATGATCGCTGTAACCTGCGACGCGGACGATGAGATCCTTATATTCCTCAGGATTGGCCTGGGCAGCCAGCAGCGTCTTGCGGTCGATGACGTTGAACTGGATATGGTGGCCGTCCATGTTGAAGTAGGCGCGGATAAGGTTTGCAAACTGGTCAAGCCCGGTTTCGCCCGCGAGGACCGAGGGCGTGAATTTCTGGTTGAGCAGCGTGCCGCCTGTGGAAAGCTGATCCATCTTGGCGCAGGAGTTGATAACGCCGGTGGGGCCGTAGATGTCCGCGCCCTTCTCGGGGGATATTCCCTCGGATACAGGCTTGTGCGCAAGGCGGCCGTTGGGGGAGGCGTTCATGACCTCGCCGAAATACACATGGCAGGTGGTGGGCAGCATATTGATGCGGTAGAAGCCGCCCTTGGTGTTGGGTCTGCCGGTGACGCAGTCGCGATAGTATGAGAATATCTCCTTCATGATATCGTCCGCATAGTCGTCGTCGTTTCCGTACTTGGGCGTCTTATGTGTAACGAGATGATAGATGCGGTCATAGCCCTCGAAGTTATGATCCATGGCTTCTACCAGCTCTTCCATAGTGAAGTTGTGGTGGTCGAAGCAGTTATACTTGATAGCGGCCAGGCTGTCGGTTATGGTGCCTATGCCTACGCCCTGAATGTAGTTGGTATTGTACCTTGCGCCGCCTGCGTTGTAGTCCTTGCCCTTCTTTATGCAGTCGTTGGTCAGTATTGAAAGGAAGGGGGCGGGCATATACTGGGCGAATATCTGCTCGATCACGTTGCTGCCAGCGACCTTGATATCCACGAAGTACTTTATCTGCTTCTTGTAAGCTTCGAAGAATTCTTCATAGCTGTGGAAGTCCTTGGCAAAGCCGGTGTGCAGGCCAAGCTGATGGCCGCCCACGTGATCATAGCCATCGTACAGGGTGAGCTCGAGTATCTTGGGCAGGTTGAAGTAGCCCTGAAGGATGTAAGCCTCGTTGCCGAAGGCGCCTGTCTCCACGCAGCCGGAGGTGCCGCCCATGCGCGCATCGTCGAGGGACTTGCCGGCGTTCATAAGCTCGGATACTATCGCCTCGGTGTTGTAGAAGGCGGGCTGACCCCAGCCTTTGCGGGATATCTCGCAGGCGCGCTTGAGGAATTTGCGGGGGGTCTTGCGGCTTATCTGTACGTTGCTGGAGGGCTGGAGCAGCTTCATCTCGTCCATGCAGTCCAGTATCATGTAGCTGACCTCGTTTACGCCGTCCTTGCCGTCCTCGGTTATGCCGCCGGTATTTATGTTGGCGAAATCCGTATAGGTGCTGCTCTCCTTGAGGGTGATGCCCACCTTTGGGGGCGCGGGCTGGTTGTTGAACTTGACCCACAGGCACTCGAGAAGCTCCAGCGCGCCGTCGTGGTCAATACGCCCATTCTCTACATCGTCTACATAGAAGGGATTCAGATGCTGATCCAGGCGGCCCGGGGAGTAAGCGTCCCAGGGATTGAGCTCGCTGGTAACGCCTAAATGCACGAACCAGTACTGCTGTATTGCCTGCCAGAAGGTCTTTGGCTTGTGCGCGGGTACCCAGCGGCAGTTTTCCGCTATCTGAACGAGCTCCGCTTTGCGCTTTTCGTTGGTCTCGTTTGCGGCCATCTCCTCGGCCAGGTCTGCGTAGCGGTTGGCAAGGATTATGATAGCGTCGCAGTCTATGGCCATTGCGTTGAGCTGGCAGCGCTTTTCGTAGGCTTCCTTGTCGTTGAGGAAGTCCAGCCTGGCTATGGCGTCCTCAATGTCCTTTTTGTAATCGATGAATCCCTTTTCGAATATCTTGCGGGAGCCTACGGTATGGCCGGGGCCGCGCTGCTCCATGAATTCGGTGAATATGCCGGATTCGTAGGCGAGCTTCCATTCAGGAGTCATTGCCTCGAGTATCTTGTGGCGGGTGCTGCGGTTCTCCCAGTAGGGAATGATAACCTCCTCCTGGAGCTTGAGATCCTCATCGGTGACAGAGAAGTTGATGAGCTCGCGGTCGTTCATGACGTGCATATCCTGAAGCGTATGGCAGCACAGCTCCGGGAAGGTGGGGGCGGCCTGAGCGGTATCGCCCTTTTCGCCCACTATGAGCTCGCCGTCCGCGATCTCTATGGTCTTGTGCTGAAAATAATATTTGAGGGCGGTGGCTCTCATTTCGGGTACGGACATGGACCCGTCGTAAAGCTTATAGGCCTCCGTCATGAGCTTTGCGCGCTCCATGTAGATGTGGGGCTGAGTTTCAACGCTCTGCCTGCGCAGCATTCTGACTCGTTCGTTCATTCCGCGTTCTTCCATGGTTCATCCTCCTATTTTTGTATTGTTATAGCCGTTTTGGTTAAAGAGCCGCACCAGATCGTTCAGGTGCTGCTTTGAAGGCGGGTTGAAGCCGTAGTCGTGCCTCTCCTTGCCCAGCTTTTCTAACTTATCCTGACCCAACTCATGATAGGGCAGGAGGTTGATCTGGAGCACGGGTATGCCGTTGTCGCGCAGGAAGGCTATGACCTTGAGCATATCCTCCTCGGAATCGTTAAGGCCGGCTATGAGAGGCATACGGACATATATTTTTGCACCGGCCCTGCCGAGTCTTGTGAGGTTATCCAGTATGAGCTTATTGCTGACGCGGGTGTTCGCCCTGTGCACCTCGTCGTCTATTGCCTTTATGTCGTAGAGGAAAACATCGGCATAGGGCAGTATCCTTTCGTAGTTCTCATATGGCGCGAAGCCGCAGGTATCGATGTATACGGAATAGCCCTTGTTGTGGAGCCGTCTTGCGAGCTCAACGACGTAGTCCATATCCTGCGCCATAACCTCGCCGCCGGAGAGAGTGATCCCGCCGCCGGATTCCTCCCAGTACATCTTGTCCCTTTCCAGTATTTTTATAAGCTCCGGTATTTCATATGCCCGGCCGGATATGGTGCGGGCCTCGTTGTAGCACTCGTCTACGCATACGCCGCAGCGGATGCACTTATTGCGGTCGGTGACGGATATGCCGTCGGCGTTTATGAATATGGCGTGTTCAGGGCAAAGCTCTACGCACCTGCCGCAGCCGGAGCAGCGGTCCGGATTGCGCATGGGCTCTGCGGAGAAATCCTGTGTTTCAGGGTTATGGCACCAGCGGCAGGCCATATTGCAGCCCTTAAAGAACACCGTGGTGCGTATGCCGTCCCCATCGTGTATGGAGTAGCGCTGTATGTTGGTTATCAGTGGCTGTTTCATTTGAATTATCCTCCGAAAAACGGCAATATTGCAAACGTTGCCCAAAATAGTCCCGAAAGTAAAATAGAAGAGTTGCATATCTGCGTTAAATATTATACAATTAAATCCGTCATAATAAAACTGAATGTTTGTAATATGAGACATTCAAATATTGAATGAGGTTATGCATGAGCCTGAAGAAATACAGAGCCCTTGTGGAGACAATAGACCTGGGGAGCCTGACAAAGGCGGCCGAAAAGCTGAATTATACCCAGCCAGGCGTTAGCCATATGATACTTTCGCTTGAAAACGAGTTCGGCTTCCCGCTGCTGATACGGGGCAAAAACGGGGTGGCGCCCACGCCGGAGGCGGAGAAGCTCATGGTATACCTCCGCCAGATAGTCAACGGAGAGGAAAAGCTGAGGGAGGAAGTGAACCGCATACACGGCGCGGACGTGGGAACGATACGCATAGGCTGCTTTTTCAGCCTGTCCATTCATCTGCTGCCAAGCATAGTTGCGGAATTCACGGAAAAGTATCCCGGTATAGAATTGCAGCTGTATGTGGGCGAGCATGGGGAAATATGCCGGTGGCTGTATCAGGGCAAGATAGACCTTGCCTTCATGTCGCTGCCCGTACCGGAGGAATTCCAATTTACGCCGCTGTTTAACGACGCCATATATGCCGTATTGCCCGAAGGGCATCCTTTGGCGGAGAAGAAAGCGGTAAAGCCCGCCGAGCTTGTGCAGTACCCCTTTATATTGCAGCATCAGGGCTCCGACGAGGATGCAAACCGGGTGCTGAACAGCGAGGAGCTGAAGCCGAACGTCAGATTCCGGGTGCGGGGGGATGAAGCCATACAATCTATGGTGGCAAAGGGGCTTGGCGTATCCATAGCGCCGGAGCTGGTGCTGTCCAGAAGGCCGGAGGGAATAGTGTTGAGAGCCTTTGAACCGGAATATCACAGGGTGCTGGGGCTCGCTCTGCCGGAAAACGGCGGAAACGCGCCGGCGCTTAAACTGTTCATGAATTTCATAAAAAGCTACTGCGGAAAGGAGAAAAACGGCAGCGGACAATAATATCTGGCAAAACATCAGGTTATGTTGTAAAATATCGTAAGGGGCTGAAATCGGAAAAGGGCGGAGAAAAAGTATGAAGGAGAGCGCGAAGGCGAAAAAGCTGCGCATAAAAAACGCGCTGGCGGCGCTGCGGGCGGCATATCCCGACGCCAGACCCCAGCTGAACTTTACCAATCCCTTTGAGCTGCTGGTGGCCACAATGCTTTCCGCGCAGTGTACGGATAAGCGGGTGAACATGGTTACCGCAAAGCTTTTTCCGGCGCTGGGAACCCCGCAAAAGCTTGCCGGCGCGACCGAGGAGGAAGTAATATCCTACATACGCGGCTGCGGCCTTTTCAATACCAAGGCCAGGAATCTCATAGCTGCGGCAAAGATAATACACGAGCAGTATAACGACCAGGTGCCGAAGGATAGGGACGTGCTCATGAAGCTGCCCGGAGTAGGGCGCAAAACGGCAAACGTCGTGGTGTCAAACGCCTTTGGCGAGCCGGCCATAGCCGTGGATACCCATGTTTTCAGGGTGGCAAACCGCATTGGTCTTGCAGAGGCAAAGGATGTAGGCGAGACGGAAAGGCAGCTCATGGAGAATATACCAAAAAAGGACTGGTCAAAGGCCCATCACTGGATAATATACCACGGCAGGCAGGTATGCTCGGCAAGAAACCCAAACTGCGGGGCCTGTACCGTAAGGGATTACTGCAGGGCGTATCTGGATAATGATATAAAATAGATCAAAAACCGAAAGGAAACCATATGCAGTTCGTAGATAAAGCGAGAATATTCATAAAGGCAGGCGACGGCGGCGACGGCTGCTCCAGCTTTCACCGCGAAAAATATGTGGCTCAGGGCGGCCCGGACGGCGGCGATGGGGGGCGGGGAGGAAGCATAATATTCCTTGCCGACCCAAACATGAGCACGCTGCTGGACTTCCGCTTTTCCCGCCACTTCAGG
>CALCEX010000039.1 GCA_937900325.1 uncultured Clostridia bacterium
GTCAAGCGGCCTGCCGCCTTCATTTTTTCTATATCGGCAGCGTTTTTGATAGTGAGCATCAGATACTCTCCACAAGTGCCTTTATATCTTCAAGCACTTCTTCAGGCGTCCTGTTGCCGTCAACGTTCCTGAGCAGACCCTTGTTGTCATAGAAATCTATGAGAGGCTGGGTCTTGTCGGTATAAACGCTGATGCGGTTCAAAACCGTTTCCGGCCTATCATCATCACGAATGTACAGGGGAGCGCCGCACTTTTCGCAGCTGTCCTTGGTGTACTTGGATATATGATAGCCTGCTCCGCATCCGCTG
Source organism: uncultured Clostridia bacterium (assembly GCA_937900325.1). Taxonomy (GTDB): domain Bacteria; phylum Bacillota; class Clostridia; order Christensenellales; family CAG-138; genus SFEL01. The sequence goes on from CALCEX010000039.1 coordinate 309, forward strand.
CACATACGGCGTCCGCTTATGCGATCAACCAGTACCTCAGCGGGCACGTCGATATTTACTGCCATATCCACGGCTTCAATGCCCTCCAGGGCTTCGGCCTGGGCTATGGTGCGGGGGAAACCATCTAAAAGGAAACCATTTTCGCAGTCCGGCTCTTTAACGCGGTTATTGACCATGCCGATTATAATATCATCGTTCACAAGTCCGCCCGCTTCTATGACGGCCTTGGCAGCGTTGCCAAGCTCCGTCCCTTCCCGCATCTCCCGGCGAAGCATATCGCCGGTGGAGATGTGGGCAATGCCGAAATGCTCGCATATTTTTTCAGCCTGGGTGCCTTTGCCCGCGCCCGGAGGACCTAAAAATACAAGCTTCATAGGACGTATCCTTTTCGTATTAACCGAGGAATCCCTTGTAATGACGCATGAGCATCATGGATTCGAGCTGTTCCGAGGTCTCCAGAGCAACGCTGACCATTATCAGTATGCTGGTGGGGCCAAACATGGAATTGAGGCCGAAGGAGCTCATAAACAGCGCGGGGATTATTGCTATCAGCATAAGGAAGAACGCGCCGAACAGAGTCAGGCGGTTGCATATCTTGGCAAGATAGTCGCCTGTGGGCTTGCCCGGACGGATCCCCGGGATAAAGCCGCCGTTCTGCTGAAGGTTCTTGCTTATCTCGATGGGGTTGAAGGAGATAGAGCTGTAGAAGTATGCGAAAGCAACGATGAGCAGCGCATATATCACATAATATACTATGCCGCCGATAGCGGTCGTACCGGGTATCAGATACTTCTGATAGAACTGGTAGAAGCCGCCGCTGGGCCAGAACTGGCCGATCATGCCAGGCACCTGCATAAGGGTCATTGCGAATATCAGGGGCATAACGCCGTTCGCATTGGCCTTGAGGGGAATGTTGGTGCTCTGACCGCCGTACATCTTGCGGCCTACGACACGCTTCACATACTGTACAGGAATGCGGCGAACCGCCCGATCCACTGCTACCACGCCCGCTACCATGATCAGAACGAACACGAGCAGCACTGGCAGTATCCACCACTTATATGTTCCCATCATCACGTTGGATACCATGGAAACTACCACGCGGGGTACGGAGGATACTATGGAAGCAAAGATTATGAAGGAAATACCGTTGCCAATGCCCTTCTCGGTTATCCTTTCGCCAAGCCATACCAGGAAGGCAGTGCCTGCCGTGCAGACGATGCCGATGGTAGCATAGGAAAAGAAGCCCGGATTGGTAACGATCTGCGCCTGGTTCTGCAGGCCGGATACGATACCGATGCTCTGCACCAGAGCAAGGCCGATACCGGTGTAGCGGGTAATGCGCTCAAGCTTTTCACGGCCATCTTCCTCTTTGGCCATCTTCTCCAGAGAGGGGATAGCAATGGTCAGAAGCTGAATGATTATGCTGCCGGTAATGTAAGGCGTAATACCCATGGCAAAGATGGTAAACTCGCCGAAGTTACCGCCGGAAAGCAGATTGAGAAAGCTCAATATGCTGTAAGTATCCGCGGCAGCCGCTATCTTGCTTGCATCTACGCCGGGCACAGGAATAAAGGAGCCGAAGCGGTATATCACTACCAGAAGGAGCGTATACAGTATCTTTGTACGGATATCCTTTACCTTCCAGGCGTTAATGAGGGTCTTAAACATCAGATCACCTCAACAGTTCCGCCCGCGGCCTCGATGGCTTTCTGGGCTGTCTCCGTAAACTTAGCAGCCTTAACGTCCAAACGCTTGGTCAATTCGCCGCGGCCCAGAACCTTGAGCCCGTCCTTTTCGATCTTGCTGATTATGCGCTTTTCCTTGAGCAGTTCAGCTGTTACAACAGTGCCGTCCTCAAAGCAGTTGAGGGCTTCTATATTGACGGTACTGTATTCCTTAGCAAAAATATTGGTGAAGCCGCGCTTTGGCAGACGGCGTGCAAGGGGCATCTGGCCGCCTTCAAAGCCGTTCTTCTTGCTGCCGCTGCGGGCTTTCTGGCCCTTATGACCCTTGGCAGAAGTCTTGCCAAGGCCGGAACCGGTGCCTCTGCCTACGCGCTTAGGGGCGCTGGTGGAGCCTTCTACGGGTCTCAAATCGTGAAGATTCATTATATGCACCTCCGAAATTAAACTTCTTCGACCTTAACAAGGTGCTTTACCTTAAAGATCATGCCGCGGATACACTCGTTATCCGGCTTTACGACTACGTTGTTAGTCTTGTGAAGGCCAAGGGCCTTTACAGTAGCCTGCTGGTCCTTGAGGGCGCCTATGGTGCTCTTTACGAGCGTTATCTTTAAATTAGCCATTTGCAACCTCCTATTAGCCCAAGATTTCTTCTACGGTCTTTCCGCGAAGCTTTGCGATCTCCTCAACGGTACGAAGCTGAGTCAGGCCGTCCATAGTAGCCTTTACGCAGTTGGCGGGGTTGTTGGAGCCATAGCTCTTGGTACGTATATCCTTGATACCTACCATTTCCAGTACCGCACGGGCAGGGCCGCCGGCGATAACGCCAGTACCTTCTTCAGCGGGGAGCATGCGGACATGGCCCTTGCCGAATTTACCTTCTACTGCATGAGGAATGCTGGTGCCGACGATCGGTACCTCGATGAGGTGACGCTTTGCATCCTCGATGCCCTTGCGGACAGCCTCGGGGATCTCAACAGCCTTACCGGTGCCTACGCCAACGTGACCATTGCCGTCGCCTACAACTACCAGGGCTGCAAAGCGCATATTGCGTCCGCCCTTAACAGTCTTTGCCACGCGGTTGATGGATACAAGCCTATCCTGCAGTTCCATTGTGGATGCATCTATACGTTTCTGCATATTGTACCTCCTTAGAATTCCAGTCCGGCTTTGCGGGCGCCTTCGGCGACCTGTGCTACACGACCAGTGTAAAGATAGCCGCCGCGGTCAAATACAACTTCCTTCACGCCCTTTTCCAGAGCGCGGCGACCTGCGACTTCGCCAACGATGTTAGCGGCTTCCTTCTTGGTCTTGCCGGCCAGCTGAGCCTTTACTTCGGCGTCCAGAGTGGAAGCGGAAGCGATAGTGTTGCCGGCTACGTCATCAATTATCTGCACGTAGATGTTGTTGAGGCTGCGATAGACGTTGAGCCTGGGC
>CALCEX010000040.1 GCA_937900325.1 uncultured Clostridia bacterium
GTTTTTCATAATAGGGCTTCTTTTCCCCGAAAGTGTGATAAAGATATTCAACCGCGAACCGGACGTGGTAGAAGCCGGCGCCGCATATCTCCGCATCGCCTGCTGGTCTTATATTGCCACCGGCATAAACATGGTATTCTGCATAGTGCTGCGCTCTACCGAGAACGTAAAGCTGCCCATGTATGTGTCCCTCGTCACCACGGTCCTCAACGCATTCATGGACTATGGCCTCATATTCGGCGCGTTCGGCATGCCTGAAATGGGCATACGCGGCGCAGCGCTGGCGACCGTCATATCCGCATGGGCCGGCCCGGCGCTTATACTCGCAGTATCCGCGGTACAGCGCAATATGCTAATAGCCCCTCTGAGGGAACTGTTAGGCTTTAACAGGGAGTCCATCACCCAATACTACTTAAAGGCAACGCCAGTCATAATAAACGAGACCCTGTGGGGCCTCGGGACGCTTCTTTTCAGCGTTATCTTCGCCAACCTCGGCTATCAGTACTACGCTGCCGTGACCATATTCCGTACCTTTGACAATATCGCTTTCGTATTCTTTATAGGGCTCTGCAATGCCTCCAGCATAATGGTCGGCAAAGACGCGCGGTAGAGGATTCCCGCAGGTTTGCGCTGTTCGTCTCCCTTTGCTCGGTGCTCACGGGCGTGCTGATAATAATATTCCGCTTCCAGCTCGCCAGCGTCTTCAACCTCAGCGGCAGCATAACCCCGGAGACGCTTAAGCTCACAGCATCGCTGCTCCTTATTTATGGCATAGAGCTGCCCATGCGCAACCTTCCATACATACTTATCGTAGGCACCTTCCGCCCCGGCGGAGACACAAAGATAGGTATGAAGCTGGATCTGCTGTCCCTCTGGCTCTGTTCGGTCCCCCTCACCACTCTTGCGGCCTTTGTTTTAAAGCTGCCCTTTATCGCGGTGTTCGCCATAATGTATATAGCGGAAGACTACCTTAAGGTTTTCCTGTGCGTAAAGTACTATTTTACCTACAACTGGCTGCGCCCCGTAACGGAGCAGGGAATGAATGGATTGGAGGAATTCTATCGCGATAGGCGAGGATCCTCCGCAAAACTCGTCAAAAGCACGGACGCATGATCTTTCTGCCATATGCGGGCTTTAAAATGTGAGAAAAGAGCAGAGCAGCTTACCGCTCTGCTCTTTTCTCCTCCTGCAGCTGCTTTTCAAGCTCCGACTGCCTGGCGAGAATGGCGTTTACCTTGTCATGCAGGTCCTCGATCATGATCTCGGTTTTCAGGTTGACCTTATAATCGTTCTCCGCTCTGCGGCGATCCTTCTCCTCCTGGCGGTTCTGGCTCATCATGATAAGCGGCGCCTGAATAGCCGCCACGCAGGACAGCACCAAATTCAGCAGAATGAATGGATACGGG
>CALCEX010000041.1 GCA_937900325.1 uncultured Clostridia bacterium
CAAAGAGATGATACGTATTTGACAGTATTATCATAGAGCCTACTTCCTTAACGTCCCGAGGAAGCATGGCCTTTACCGTGGCCTGCGTGCCTACCGGCATGTAGCATGGGGTCTCTATTACTCCGTGCGGGGTATGCAGCCTGCCGCGGCGGGCGCCGGACTGCTTGCAAACGTGCAGAAGCTCGTATTTGAAGTCGAATTTATCTTGCATGTATAAGCTCCGTTGTCATTTTTTATAGTATGAGCATGGCGTCCCCGAAGGAGAAAAAGCGGTACTTTTCCTCTACGGCATGCTTGTAAACATCCAGCATTTCTTCTTTTGTGCAAAGGGCGGAAACCAGCATGAGCAGCGTTGATTCGGGCAGATGAAAGTTGGTTATGAGCTTATCCACCGCCTTGAATTTGTAACCGGGGGTAATGAATATATCAGTCCAGCCCTTTTTTGCGTGCACTATACCGTCGCCGTCCGTGACGCTTTCGAGCGTGCGGCAGGATGTGGTGCCTACGGCGAATACTCTGCCGCCTGCTGAGCGCGCGTCGTTGATGGCCCTTGCCGCTTCTTCGCTGCATTCATAGTACTCTGAGTGCATATGATGATCCTCAACGTTATCCTCGGATACGGGACGGAAGGTGCCGAGGCCGACGTGCAGCAGCACGTCAACGATGGTTACTCCCTTTTTGCGTATGCCGTCCAGAAGCTTTTCGGTGAAGTGCAATCCTGCCGTGGGGGCGGCGGCTGAGCCGTTCTCCTTTGCGTATACCGTCTGATAGCGCTCCTTGCCGGCGGTACGCTCGGTTATATAGGGGGGCAGCGGCATTTCGCCGGCCCGATCAAGTATTTCCTCGAATACTCCGTCGTAGTTCATGCGTACTATTCTGCCGCCGTCCTCGGTGCTGTCGAGGATAGTAGCGGAAAGCTCGTCGTTTATCTTGAAGGTGAGCCCGGTCTTTGCCCGCCTTCCGGGGCGGACGAGGCATTCCCAGCGGTTTTCATCGAGACGGCGGAGCAGCAGAAACTCCATTGCGCCGCCGGTATCCTCCCGATAGGCGTGGAGCCTTGCGGGTATAACGCGGGTGATATTGCGCACCAGAACGTCTCCGGGCCTGAAGTAATCCAGTATGTCGGTAAATACACCGTCCCGTATGGTTTTATTTACCCTGTCGTATACCAGCAGCCTTGATGCGCTGCGGACAGCCGCAGGGGACTGTGCTATCAGCTCTTTGGGCAGATCGTAGAAAAAGTCGCTTGTTTTCAAGATGTTATCTCTCCTTAGTTCATCGCCTTATTATATTGCAAAGGGAATAACAAAACAAGGGGCTGCCGCATTATGCGGCGGCCCCGTTGTGTACAAGTATACCTTACTTCATTGCCTTCTGGAAGTTGCTGTATACGTCCTTGAGCATTTTGATTATGGGGAGATGGTAGGGGCAGCGGCTTTCGCACATGCCGCATTCGATGCAGGCGTTGGGCTCTACGGCCATCCCCTTGTAGCGATCTATGGCCCAGTCCTTGAGGCCGTAACGGGTGAGATAGCCGTTGATGGTAAAGCAGAAGGAGATGTTTATGCCCATGGTACAGGGCTGACAGTAATTGCAGCGGCGGCAGAACTGGTTGCCCAGGGTATCGCGTATGTTTTGCACTT
>CALCEX010000042.1 GCA_937900325.1 uncultured Clostridia bacterium
TACAGCGCGGGCGGCGCTAACGTACTAAAGGAAGAGGAGCTTAACAAGGCTAAAGAGGAAGCCGCGGCAATAGAGGCCGCAAAGCCTACACCTACTCCCCGGGCAGTTTCCACCAGGACCGCGGGCAGGCTTATTCCCTTCCTTGAAAACGACCTGTGGGGATACAAGAACACCTCTGGTGAGATAGTCATACTTCCCGCCTTTTCAGCCGCAAACGAATTTGACGGCGACGTGGCCTTTGCCGCGAAGGACGGCCTATACGGCCTGATCGACAGATCAGGCGCATGGATAGCCGAGCCGGCATGGTCGGCGGTATCCACTTTTTCGGAAGGTATGGCCGCAGTTGAAAAGGACGGCAAGTGGGGCTATATCGACGCCTCCGGCAACATAAAGATCGACTATAACTACCGGGAGGCGGGCCCCTTCGGCTGCGGAAGAGCCGCGGTACGCACAGCCTCCAGCTTCGGCTATATTGACGTTATGGGCAATATTGCCATATCCGAAAAATGGACCTCAGCCAATACATTCTCAAATGATCTCGCCTTCGTCTCCCTGTCCTCCAAGAACTATATAATCGACAAGGTAGGCAAGGCGCTCATAACCCTCAATGCCGGTTCATCGGGCGAAGGCTATAAAGAGGACTTTGCCCTTATAACCGACGGCAGCGGCTGCTATTATATGAACAAATACGGCAAGAGCGCTTTCAAAAAGACATACTCCGCCGCAAGGCCCTTTTCCGGCGGATATGCGGCTGTGCGCATAGACGGACAGTGGGGCTTTATAAATACCAGCGGCGCCACGCTCATAGAGCCTCAATACGCCGACGCCCATTCGTTTTCCGGCGGGTACGCGGCGGTGCAGAACAGCGAAGGGCTATGGGGTTATATAGATCCTTACGGCGAGCTGAAAATCGACTACCGTTACTCCGAGGCCGGTGATTTCAAGGACGGTTTTGCGGTATCCATGAAGGATGGAAGCTGGTACATAGTAGACAAAAGCGGCAGCGAAGCGCTGCTGTATTAAAAAAACGGCTTTCGCCGTTT
>CALCEX010000043.1 GCA_937900325.1 uncultured Clostridia bacterium
GGTGGGGGCAAGGCCCTTCATAGCGGAGGTAACAGTCATGCCCTCGCCATAAGCGCCGTCGATGATGGCAGCCTGGTCAACGTCAACGCCGATGATCTTGCCGCCGACCTTGGCAGCAGCCTCAGCAGCAGAGGTGTAGATGCCGCCGCCGCAGGCAAAGACGACCTCGGTGCCGTTGGCATACCAGGTGTCCATAACGGCAGTGATGTCGGCGTCGCCGACGAACTGACCGCCGTAGACGTAGTTCATCTTAACATCGGTGAGACCCAGAGCAGCCGCAGCGGCGTCAGCGCCCTGTACGAAGCCGTAGCCGTAACGTATAACAGCAGGAACAGCCATGCCGCCCAGGAAGCCGAGATTCTTATAGCCCAGCTTTACAGCAGCATAACCTGCCATATAGCCGCAGAGCTCTTCCTGATATACCGCGCAATACAGGTTGGATGGGAGCTGATAATCGTCGCCAAGGTCACCGGCGCTTACATCCAGAGCGATGAAGATAACATCGGAATAGGTGCCTGCGGTCTCCTTGATGGCGCCGGCAAAGGCATAGCCGGGCATTACAACTACGTTGTAGCCTTCGTCAATAGAGGATTCGATCATGGCGACACGCTCCGCGTCGGAGTCGCCGGCGGGCTTGAAGTAATTGAACTCAATGCCGTTAGCTTCGCAGAAAGCCTTGCAGGCTTCGTAGGTGGTCTGGTTGAAGGACTGGTCGGTGATATCGCCGTAGTCGGTGATCATGGCGACCTTGTACTCGGAAGCAGCCTCAGCGGAAGCTTCGGGAGCAGCGGTCTCTTCAGTTGCGGGAGTCGCCTCGGCAGAGGTGCCTTCCTCGGCAGCAGGCTGAGAGCAAGCTACCATAGACAGAGCGAACATGGCTACCATAACAATAGCGATGAACTTCTTCATGTATAAGTTTCCTCCTTAAAATTATGCAGCTTTATTTTTGTTTGCCGCATTGATGTTTACATTATAACAAATATATTGTGCTATTTCAAATATAATTCAGCCGTCTTAATGCGAAAATAGATGTCACAATACAATAATATCCGATGTGTCTCAGGCTTTTCCCCATTTTTTCATATTTTTGCCCCGGTTTGGAGCAAATAATATTTGGAGTTGCCGCTAATTGATGATACAATATTGCAAGGAATAATGAGGTAAAGCCATGTATGGATACATCCAGCCGAATCAGGACGAGCTTAAAATAAGAGAATACGCCGAATACAGGGCGTATTACTGCGGGCTGTGCAAATGCCTCGGCGAAGAATACGGCGAAATAGCGCGAAATGTCCTGAGCTATGACTGCACCTTTATAGCCCTGCTGCTTTCCGGCCTCGCCGGCACCGACAATGTGCAGAAGCGCCGCTGCGTATATAAGCCTTTATCAAAGCCGCGCCTTACCGCGGTTGCTGACGATATGCTGCGCTTTGCCGCCGATATGGACGTGCTTCTGGCCTATTACAAGCTGGATGACGATTGGCGGGACGATAAAAATCCCGCGGCTGCCTGCGCAAGGCTCGCTCTCAGGAACGCCATGAAAAAGGCGGCGAACAGGCAGCCCGAAATGGATCGCGCCATATCCTGCGGCCTAAGGGAGCTTGGCGAGCTTGAAAAGGCGAACTGCCCGGAGCTGGACGCCCCGGCGGACGCCTTTGCCCGAATGATGAAAACTGCGGGGCTTTCTATGCCCATTGAAAACCGGGGGGACAGGATAGCCCTTTCGCACACGCTGTATCACCTCGGCCGCTGGGTATACATAATAGACGCATGGGACGACAGAGAAAAGGACAAAAAGAAGGGCAGTTACAATCCGTTCATTTCCTCAGGCGCAGATAAGAGCAGAGCGGAATTCCTGCTGAATTGTTCCCTTAACGAGGCGATAAAGGCTTATCAGCTTTTGAACATAACTTCGCACAAGGGGCTGCTGGATAATATAATTCTTGACGGCTGCCCTGCAAAAAACAGAAAGGTTCTTGGATGAGAAGATGAATAACCCCTATAAGGTACTTGGAGTAAACGAGGGAGCTTCCCAGGAGGAGATAAGGGCTGCGTATCTTAAACTCGTCAAGAAGTACCATCCCGACAAATATACCGATTCCGACCTGAAGGAGCTCGCAAACGAAAAGCTGGTGGAGGTCAATGAAGCCTATGAGATACTGTCAAAGAAAACCAGCCAGAGCTCAAGCTATGCCAACAGGAACGGCAACGGCACCTATGACTCCTACAGCGGCGGATATACCGGCTCCGGAAGCTCATATTCCGGTCCGAATGCTCAGGAATTCAACCGGGCGAGAGCATTCATCAATCAGAACAACCTTCAGGCCGCAAAGGCGGTGCTGGACGCCATATCCACCCGCAACGCCGAATGGTACTATCTGTACGGTATGATATACCTGCGCCAGGGCTGGTATGATAAGGCCAGGGAATACCTTACAATAGCCTACCAGCAGGAACCGAGCAACCCCGAGTACGCCGCAGCGTACAATTCGATAAAAAACAGCGGAGGCGCTTATACCAGAAGCACCGGCAGCTACGGCTCCTACAATTGCAGCTCATGCCCGTTCTGCGCCAGCATGCTGTGCTGCAGCTCAATGGGAGGTATGCCATACATTTTCTGCTGTTGATATATAAAATAGGAAAAAGTTAATATTTTTACGCCGATTTGGATTTTATTCTTCCGCAGCTCTGGCGATACTAATGTCAGGAATACGACGGAGGGATAAGTAAAATGAGGTTCAGAGGATTAAAGATACTGCTGCTGGCTTTTACCGCCGCGGCAGTTTTGTTTTTGCTTTGCGGCGCGGTAAAGATCCTTGGCATGGACAGATGGGTGGATTTCGACGTATACAGGATAACGGGCTGCGACAGGACCTCGGTAATATACGATGGACAAAACGGCGTGGCGGCCCGCTTGCACGGAGTTCAGGACAGGACATGGGTAAGCATCGGCGAACTTAAGCCAAGCACCGTGTATGCTTTTATCTCCGCCGAGGACGCGCGCTTCTTTGAGCACGAGGGAGTTGACGTAATACGCATAGCAGGCGCTATCGTGGCTGATATAAAGGCCGGCAGCTACGTTCAGGGGGCCTCTACCATCAGCCAGCAGCTCATAAAGCT
>CALCEX010000044.1 GCA_937900325.1 uncultured Clostridia bacterium
TCCTGAAATTTGCCCGGGTTGTCCCCCTCCGCCGCCTTTTCCGTCATGTCAAAATGCGCTTCGATGACATACCGCACATCCCTGAGCACCATGGCGGCGCGCTGCTGTATGCTCTCGGACGTCGCAAGATACAACTCGCCTCCACCCCGCTCCATGACCGTGCGCGCCTTTCTGGAATTAAGCTTATCCTTTACTTCATTACGCCGTATATTGGTGAAGCGGATGGGTGCGCGGACATATATACGGTCTATCTGCCACCGCAGCCCCGGATGCCAGTATATGGCCTCCAGTATGCCGCGGGCGGCGGACGGCGTCATAACGTCATAGCTGACACGTTCCACCTTCATCTCAGGGCGGTTAAACGACGCATAATCACCCCAGACCTCGATCTTTACAGACAATATTTCATGCCTCCTTCCTTCTTTATACAAAAAACCCCGTTTCTTGTTCGCAATCAGGTGATAGGCCTGTATTCTCATTGTATAATTTCATGTTTACAAGCACCGCGCTGCTTTCATCCAGCGGTTCTATATTTCCGGCATCCAGCAGCCGGCGGTATTGTGTGTCATACACGTTTACCCCGTAGCGCCCCGCCTTTCTGTATACCTCCCGCGTTGCAAAGCCCGATCTCAGCTTTTCCGCTAAGGTTATGCCCTCATCCAAAGGTATATAGACGGTCTTTGTGTTATCGTCGATCATGTGAAATTTATGCGTCACAGATTCAAACGGCATCATGCAGCCGGACTCTCCTTTGTTAAAGCTCTTCACCACACCTGCCTTATCGGTACCTTCCTCCCCCACAATATCGCGCAGCGACAAAAAATATTTCACTACCGTTTCCGGCAGCGCAGGGTCAGCCCCGTCTGCAAGCGCCTCGTTTGCCGCGCCTATATTGCTCCCAATGAGCGGATGGGATCTATATTTACTCTTAAATATGGTAACGGTGCTTTCGGCGCTGCTTCTTTTTCCCTCCCGGTTACAGCGCCCCGCCGCCTGCAATATGGAGTCCAGCCCCGCCATTTCCCGGTATACGGCAGGAAAATCCACGTCCACCCCGGCTTCTATAAGCGAGGTAGACAGCACCCGGCAGTCCTTTCCCTCTCTTAGCCGCCGCCTTATCTCGTTCAGCACCCTCTGCCTATGGGCCGGGTACATCAGAGTGGAGAGGTGACAAGACCCTTTCTCTGGCAACATATTGTAAATTTCCTGCGCGGCCCTGCGCGAGTTTACTATACACAGCACCTGCCTGTTGTTTTTAAGCTCCTCGGCAAGCATTTCGTTTGAAAGCTCGCCTGCGTCGCGAAAGGATACGCGCCTGAATTTTTCGTACAGCGCTCGGGTATCCGGGCAAAGCTCGGTGATGTTCTCCGCATAGCCAAATTGCCTGAACAGGTCCCCCAGCACAGGCTGTGTCGCCGTACAAAGCACCGCCGTAGAGCCAAAGTGCCGCACCAGTTCGGCTATGGCACCGACGCAGGGCCGGAGGTGGCCGGTGGGCAGCATCTGCGCCTCATCGAAGATTATCACGCTGTTTGCAAGATTGTGCAGTTTTCTGCATTTTGAAGATTTATTTGAATAAAAGGATTCAAAGAATTGCACGGCAGTGGTGACTATCACTGGCATGTCCCAGTTTTCAATGGCCATGGCAAAGCGGCATTGTGCCGAGGAAACTGCGTCCTCCATATCGTAAAGTTTGCCAGAGTGATGCTCCAGCACGTTGTCTTCTCCAAGTATCTCCTTGAATACCGCCGCATTCTGCTCGATTATCGAGGTGTACGGTATTACATATATTATATGCTTCATGCTGTGGGATACAGCGTGGCGCAGCGCAAACGCCAGTGAGGATACCGTCTTGCCCCCGCCAGTAGGCACCGTCAACGTATAAACGCCCTTTGGCTTTTCGCCGCATCGCAGGCATTCGGAAAGTATTTCCCAGCGGTGCCTGTTAATCTCATTTTTTGGAGCCGCCCATTTTTCTATGTGCTTTTCCAGCTCTTCCAACAGCCGCTCCATGCCCTCATGGCCGCCGCGATGCGGCTTGTGCGGGTGCATGAAGCGTTCCGTATCCAGATAATCCGCATCTACGAGGCAGGAATACAGCATCCTCGTCCACGCGGCGGCGGAAAAGCCATTTTGTGCAGAAGGAGGCGGAGGCTCGGCCTTTGGCAGCCTGCCGTGCCAGTTGTCCCTATAAGGCTCAATACCGCCATTCTGCCCCTTTTTTATCCGCCCGTAAAATGTATTATCGTCGCTGGGCTGGTCTGTTCTAAAATTACCAAGATCAGGCAATCCGCTGTGATGGCCTATCACACATACAGCGGCCTGCCACGAGCCGACTCTCGCGCACTCCATTGCGCCGGCTGTCGCATGGTCAACCTTAGGCCCGCCACATAAACGCCGCTGAAAAGCTTCTGTATATTTGCCTATATCGTGTGATATTCCCGCGAGGTATCCCTGCTCAGCCGCATCAAATACCGCAGCAAATTCAGAACAAAGCCGCGCCGTCCCTTCAAGATGCTCCTGTACTGTCTGTTTTCTACCGTCATCAGAAATATGAGCCATAAATTCCATACATAGCTCCTTCGTGGTTCGTAAAATAATCGTAAAATATGTCTGTATATGATACTTTATGATCGTATTGTGTGAACATGATAACATTTTCCCACATTGTTGTAAAGCACTTCCTAAACTGGTGTATTCAGCACAGTCCGTTTGTGCTTCGCTTGCAGGAATGGTATCCGTCAAGCTTGTTTACTGACTTTACGGACTGGAAGCCAAGATGTTGAAAGGTTTCAAACCTTGCGCGTTCGCTAAAAACGGAAATATTGAATTTATCGCTCTCTTTGACCAAATTTCGGATGAAATTGTCCTTATTCACCGTGATGCTGATCCTGTTTGGAGTAGAATTTACCTGCCCGGCCGCATTGATAATATAGCCGTTATCTCTATCTCCCATGCGGGCGATGAGTACAAACAGTCCGTAGGTCAGCTGATGCATTGCTTTTTAATTATATTGGCATATCCCGTTAAGTCATAGCCGCACCGTCTACGCGGAGAGTGATGACGCTTCATCGTCATGGCAATGCTCGCTTTTACGGTTTCCGGCAATCTCTGTAAAAGCAGCTTTGCATCGTTTTCGCACAGGGCTTGGCCAGCCACCCCATAAGGATGTCCTCAGAAACGGTGAAAATGATCATCTCCATAGATTCACAGAACTTATAAAACGAGCCCTTTGCTGTGCCTGCCGTATTCGTCAAATTATCAACAAGTAATTTCCATAGATTGGAATAATCAATATACATCACTAACACCT
>CALCEX010000045.1 GCA_937900325.1 uncultured Clostridia bacterium
CCATAGCCGCAGGAGACGAGGTCGGCACCGTGACCTACACCTGCAACGGTACGGCAATACTTACCGCCACCCTCACTGCGGACAGCAGCATAGACGAGATAGGCAACATGATAAGCGCCGATCCCGCTGAAAGCCCTCTGGTATTCGATCCCGGCACCGGCGATGCCGGTTCGCCCTGGCTGTTCTGGGTGCTGATAGCGGTAGCCATACTGGCGATATTTATGATAATTCGCATACTGATTCTAAGAAGCAACCGCCGCCGCAGAAGAAGAAGGCGCGGCGCGGCGGCCCGCTCAAGAACTGCCGCCCCGATGCGCTCCCGCTCAAGAAAATTCAGATAAGCAAGGCAATAAAACAGTTATAGTAACTGAAAAAGGCCCGTATCCCGCATTTACGCTGGATACGGGCCTTTAATACATAGTTACGCCCTGAGGTCTGCGTTCAGCCTTGCCTTAAGCGACCTTACTATGGCATTCATAGCGCCGCTTATGTCTTCATCGGTAAGGGTGCGATCCTCTGCTCGGATAGTATAGGAGTAGGCCATGCTTTTCTTGCCCTCGGGTATGCCCGGGCCCCTGTATACGTCGAACAGCTCTACGTTTTCGATTATCACCTTTACGGGAGCCTGCTGTATGACCTTTACCACCTCGGCTGATGTGACGCTTTCATCTACCACTACGGCTATATCCCGCGGCACAAGAGGATACTTTGGAAGCGCCTTGTAGGTCTTTTTCACCACGCGCCTGTCAAAGAGTTTTTTCATGTTGAGCTCTGCGGCATACGCTGCCTGTGGAACGCTGAAGGCCTTGCGTACCTCCGGGTGGATCGTTCCCAGTTCGCCTATCGTTTCGCCGTTTACCAGCACAACGGCCTTCTGTCCGGGCTGGAAGTACTCTCCGCCGCCCGTTACAAACTCTGCCCTGTCCTCTATTCCAAGGCGGCGCAGTATGAATTCCACGCAGCCCTTGAGGGTAAAGAAGCTCTCGCCGCTGCCGCTCACGATGATGCCCAGCATCTTGCGTTCCTCGGGCAGGTCGGCATTATTGTCGAAATGCACGTTGCCCACCTCAAAGAATCTGCCGCAGCCGGTTTTGCGGTTGCAGTT
>CALCEX010000046.1 GCA_937900325.1 uncultured Clostridia bacterium
ATCCGCCTTTACTATTATGTTCAGGTCCTTGACGTTGCCCGCCTCTATCTGGCTGAACAGATCGTCCAGGGATACCTTGGACATATTGCGTATCTGTTCCGCCTTGAGCCTGTCGCGGCGCTCCTCCGCTACCTGGCGGGACAGCTTATCTACCTCCGCAACGTTCATCACATCGCCCGCGGAAGGCACCTCGCCAAAGCCCAATACCTCTACCGGCTGGCTCGGCCCGGCCGAAGTCACCCTGCGGCCCTTATCGTCCATCATAGCGCGGACGCGACCGAAGGCTGTGCCTGCAACTATGGGATCGCCTATCTTGAGGGTGCCGTTCTGTACCAGTACGGTAGCCACGGGGCCACGGCCCTTGTCCAGTTCCGCCTCTATTATGGTGCCGCGGGCCGCCCTGTCGGGATTTGCCTTGAGCTCCAGAACATCCGCCTGAAGCAGTACCATTTCAAGCAGCGTATCCAGATTGATGCGTTTCTTTGCGGAAACCGGCACGCATATGGTATCGCCGCCCCACTCTTCGGCTACGAGGCCGTACTCGGTGAGCTGCTGTATTACCCGGTCCGGATTGGCAGTGTCCTTGTCTATCTTGTTGATAGCGACGATTATCGGCACATTAGCCGCCTTGGCGTGGTTTATGGCCTCGACAGTCTGCGGCATAATGCCGTCGTCCGCCGCCACGACCAATATTACGATATCCGTTACCTGTGCTCCGCGGGCGCGCATGGAGGTGAACGCCTCATGGCCCGGAGTATCTATGAAGGTTATTGTGCGTCCCTTGCAGGATACGGTATACGCGCCTATATGCTGAGTGATGCCGCCTGCCTCGCCTGCGGTTATGCTGCTTTCACGGAAGGCGTCAAGCAGCGAGGTCTTGCCGTGATCTACATGGCCCATTATGGTAACTACCGGCGGGCGCGGTACGAGGTTTTCCTCGGAATCCGCCTCCCCTACGCTCTCGTTGAGAACGTCCTCGGCAGTCTTTGCTATGTTGAGCTCAAGCTCTATGCCGTAATCAGCCGCGATGAGCGCACAGGTGTCGTAGTCTATTTCCTGATTGATGGTAGCCATGATGCCGAGTATAAACAGCTTTTTGATTATTTCAGCCGCAGGCTTGCCTATTTTTTCGGAAAGATCCTTTACGGTTATGGTCTCGGTAGTCAGCACGGCCTTGTCGATCTTTACCGGTTCCGGCTTACGTACTGCCTCCTGCTTGCGCTTCTGCTTGCGGCTCGTTGGGGCGTCGTCGTCCCAGCCGCCTGCCGCTCTGGTGTTTTCCTTCATAATGGTTTTCTTATTCTTCGGCGCCTTGCGCTCCTCGTCTCTGGTCTGGGGTTTCTGGTTCCGGTTCTTGCCCTGATCCCTTCCGGAGGGCGCCGGAGCTTCCATGGTGCGGGCCGCCTGCTTCGGCTGGTAGCCTCCCTGTACGGGGCGCTGCTGAGGTCTGTCTGCGCGCTCCGGGCGGTCTATGATCCGCTGCGGCCTGTCGGTGCGCGGCTTCTGCTGCCTGCCGTCCTCCCTGCGCTGAGGTTCCCTGCGCTCATACGCCGGACGTTGCTGCACCGGCTTATTTACCGGCGCCGGTTCCGCCTTTATCTCGGGCTTTTCTTCAGGCTTCTTATCCGCCACTGGAGGTTCCTCCGCCTTTGCTTTCACGCTTTGCTCCGCCTTCTGCTCCGCTATCGGCTCCGGCTTCGGCTTCTCCTCTGGTTCGCTCTTGCTCGCCTCCGGGGCCGGCTGCTCATCTGTCCTGTCATCGCCTACATGGAAGGCAAGGTCGCCCTCGCTGGTGAGGACCTCGCGGAGTCTCTCTGCCCTTTCTTTCTCCATGCGTTCCTTTTCGGCGCGCTTTTCTTTATCTATAAGCTCGCTTTCCGCCCGCTGAAGGGCCGCCCCCAGATCGTTCTGCATTCGCTTTACGCGCTCCAGAAGCTCCTTTGCCTGGGTTTCAAATTCCCGTGCGGAATCCATTGTCTTGTTTGCCATAGATACTACCCCCCGGTATGTTACTTTTGCTGTGAAGTCTTATACGTCTCTTCTATCATACGGGCAAAGCCCGCCTCTGTCACCGCAGCGATCATGCGGTTATCCTTCCCTATCGCCCTGCCAAGGTCTTCGAGATACACGCAGGGTATGCCGGCTCTTTGGCACATCCCCTCGTAGCGCTCCCGCGTTGCGGCGGACACGCCGTTATCCAGAGCTATTGCGAGGGCTTTTTTGTCCTTTACGGCTCTCTCCGCCCCAAAGTCGCCTGATATGCACTTTCCGGCCTTGGCCGCAAAGCCCAGAGCCGTACGCAAACGGTCATTCTGCATCGCCCGTTATCTCCGAAGCGAGCCTTGAAAAAACCTCGTCCTCTATTCCATGCTCCAGAGCCCTTTCCAGCGCTTTTATTTTGCGGGCCCTGTTCAGACACTCCACATTGGCGCATATGTACGCGCCGCGGCCGGAGACCTTGCCGGTGCGGTCCAGGCTTATTTCACCCTCGGGAGAGCGAACTATGCGCAGCAGCTCCTTCTTTGGCTTCATCTCGCGGCAGCCCACGCACATTCTCATAGGCACCTTCTTAGCAGGCATTGCTGATCCTCCAAAACTATTCCTCGAAGCCCTTATCCGCCCCGCCTTCGG
>CALCEX010000047.1 GCA_937900325.1 uncultured Clostridia bacterium
TGCCCGTCCAGTAGCTCTCGGGCGCCTGCGTTGTGCCGAGGTTCGTCAGGGCGATTATCGCATACACCAGCGTCAGGGCAAAGCAATACAGCCTGTCCCTCACGGTAACGACAGTCGTATCTCCTTGTATTTCATATATGGTTTCGTCCGTCTTTTCCATTCTTTCCTCACAATATGCAGGATATATCTCCCGCCTTGCAGTCATGCTCCAATAGACGGCGGCCAGGCTTGCGAAGGCCGCCAGGTTTATCAGAGAACCTATCAGAGTTACAGCATTATACTCAGCGCCCCTCAGCGCCGCGTTTTTTACCACCACGAAGGCGGCAAGGACGTTTAGCAACAGCCCGCAGGTATATAAAACATACGTCCTTATCAGCCGCCTGTCGCCGCTTAGCAGGAAAGCTGCGACCAGCAGCGGCAGCACCGGGAACACATATCTCTCATGCATATACTGGCCGAAGGTGAATATACCGGCGAGCAGCAGCGCCCCCGAAAGCGTAAGGCTGTATTTTTTATCCCGTGACTTTATATATCCAATAGCCGCGGCTATGCATGAAAGAGCTATCATGATGCTCCCCCACTTGCCATAGGTCAGGCCCAGCAGCGGCGCATTCACATCCGTCCAGTTGCCCCCAAGCAGCGCCGGCATATTGAAGGCTTCCACGCTCGCATAGGGGTATGATGTTGCGGTACCCAGCAGCTTATCCATGAACCACAGCGGCTGCTGCGGCCCCTTGAACGGCCAGGACAGGGCGAATATGACCATTACCGCCAACGCTACTGAAATTAAGGTTCGAAGGGCATACCTCCAGCCCTTATCGTACACCTTAACGAAGTATGCCGCTGCGAGCAGCGGCCCTATCATGAGAGCCTGGGGCTTGGTTATAATGGCCGCTCCGTAAAGAAGGCCTGCCAGTTCAAGTTTGTCGCTGTCAAAGAGGTATATCACCCCTATCAGCATTATGGCAGGTATAATATCAACCTGCCCCCAGGCGCCTGATATGAACGCCATGGCCGGGTTGAACGCCACCATGCAGCACAAAAGCGCCGACTGGCTCCCTGTCAGCTTATTTCTCGCCAGCTTATAGGTCATATACGCAGCGAATATATCTGCCAGTATGCCCGGCATCTTGGTTATCAGAACATATCCTGCGCCGCCGTATTCGAGGCCGA
>CALCEX010000048.1 GCA_937900325.1 uncultured Clostridia bacterium
ATATCCATCCCTCCGTCTATAAGCTTATCGCGAAGCATAGCTATGGGCGGCAGGTCAAGGCCGTTGGTTCGGAGTTCCCTCCCGCGGCTGAATACCTCTCTGGGCGTACCCTGGGTTATCAGCCTTCCGCCGGCCATAACTATCACCCGGTCGGCTGATAGCGCCTCCTCCATATACTGCGTTATCATTACTACCGTCATGCCGCGCTCCCTGTTCAGGCGGCTTACTATATCCAGCACGTCCCGCCGGCCCTGAGGGTCCAGCATAGCCGTGGCCTCGTCCAGCACCAGAACCTCGGGCTCCATGGCGAGCATACCCGCTATGGCAATGCGCTGTTTCTGGCCCCCGGAAAGCATATGCGGCGCACTCCTCGCATATTTTTCCATTCCGACGGCCTTTAACGCTTCATTCACGCGCCGGCGTATCTCCTCCGGAGGCACCCCCAGGTTCTCCGGCCCAAATGCAACGTCCTCCTCAACTATGGTAGTGACTATCTGGTTATCCGGGTTTTGGAATACCATTCCAACCTTTTTGCGTATATTCAGGGTGTTGCCTTCAGCAGCAGTATCCATCCCATCCACCGTAACGCGCCCGCCCGTGGGCAGAAGCAGCGCATTGAGGTGCTTTGCAAGGGTGCTCTTGCCGCTTCCGTTGTGGCCCACTATGGCCAGCATCTCGCCTTTATTTATTTCGAGCGAGATATCCTCGAGGGCGGCGCGCTCCTCATCATATCTGTAAGTCACATGATCGATTTTTATCATATTTACCGCCGTCTTCCTTGGTCATACACTTTAATAACTGATTATATCACACCTGACGTCACTATTCCACAGCTTCACGTTTTGATCATGAAGTTCGCCGGCAGGCAGCCGGTTTTTTAAAAGGTTCATTAATATTTTCTTTATTTGCGCCAAAATACCTTATTCCCCAGTCCCTCGCCGTGGTATAATCTTAGCGAATAAGATATATGGAGGTATTCATAATGATAAAGTGTCCCAAATGCGGTAAGGAATACCGTGATGACGCTGTTTTCTGCACCGACTGCGGCATAAGGCTGCACGAGCAGTATACCGCCCCGGATACCGGCGCCGGCTCGGATCAGCATACCCAAACCGCGCCTACCGGTGAAACCTACCACAACAGCGCTCCCT
>CALCEX010000049.1 GCA_937900325.1 uncultured Clostridia bacterium
CGTTCCTCCTCCATTGTATGAAGCTGATCCGTGAGCCTGTCCATGTCCATACGCTGGGAAGATATACTGTCATCCAGCGCGGCGGCCTGCTCTTGCAGCGCAAGGAAGCTTCTGCCGCCCTGCTCTATCTCCTCCTTGCTGCGCTTTATGGCAGCCATAAGGCCATTGGCCTCGCGCTCCATGCGTTTCGCCTCGTTTTCGGCGGCGCTTGCCTCTTTTTCAAGAGCCATCAGGGTCACCTTCTGTTCGGTAGCCTTGTCGTTTACATTGGCGTATTCCGTTCTGAGCTTATTCAGCTCCTCCTGAAGCTTCCGTATGTCGTCCTGGTTTGCCACGTTTCCCTGCTCCCACTGAGAGCGATCCTCGCTGGCCTCACGGTACTGTTCATCTATATTTTCTATGCTGTCGCTTATATGGGACAGTTCAAGCTTGGCCCGTTCCATTTCGTCCCGGTTTTCCTCTGCATACTTTTGCACCACATCGACCTTTTCGCGGTGCGTGGCGAGCTCCACGTCCGCCGCGTGCAGCGCCTCGGACGCCCGTTCCAATGCATTGTTCGCTTCGTCTATATCGCGCTCCAGTATTGTGAGCCCGGCCCTGGACCTTTCAAGCTGTTCCCGTTGCTTTTTCAGAGCCGCAGTTATGGTCTCTATTTCCCTCTCGCGGCCTATCAGGCTGAACTCCCGCTTCTGGGTGCTGCCGCCCGTCATGCTGCCGCCGGGGTTTATTATATCGCCCTTTAATGTAGCTATTCTGAAGGAGGATCGAGCCCGCCTGTTTATAGCGATGCCTGCGTCAAGATCCTTAACCACTATCGTGCGGCCAAGCAGGTTTTCGAATATGCCCCTGTATCTTTCATCAAAGGATACAAGGTCGGAGGCTACGCCTATAAATCCCTCCGCGCTGCACATTGACCTTTCTTCATTGCTCAGCAGCCTCGAGCGCATACTGGAGACCGGCAGCATAGTCGCCCTTCCGTACTGCCTTGAGCGCAGATATCCTATCACCTGCTTTGCATCCTGCTCGGTAGGGGTAACTATATTCTGCAAGGCGGGACCCAGCGTCATCTCTATTGCGCTCTCATACTCGCAGGGAACCCTTATAAGCTCCGCCACCACGCCCTCTATGCACCTGCCAAGGTTCGGATCCCTTGCCGCATCCCTTAGAAGATTCCGCACGCTTGAATAATACCCCTCATAGGCGCGCTTCATTTCCTGAAGCACCTTTATTCTCGAGCTTTCCGCCTCTATTTGCTGCTCGAGTGTGCGAATACCTTCATTATTCTGCTTTAGCTGCGCATTCAGCTCATTAAGCTTGGCTATGGCCGCCATGCGTTCAGCGTTTTTGCCGTCGTAGCCCCGCTTTATCTCGTTGTAGCTGCCTAATACCTGATCGTATTCATGGGAGAGCTTCTCCCCCTCCCCGGCTATATCCGCCATCTTCTGATTCACAGAATCGATCCGGCCGAGCAGCGTCGTCTTTATGGCCTCTAATCTCGAAAGCCTGCTCTTTGCATCGGACAGGCGGTTCATCGCCTCTATCATGCTGTTCTTCTGGCTTTTCAGAAGCTGCTCCTTATCCGATATTTCCGTCTGTATCCCGGCAAGCTGCCTTTCTATCCCGGCAAGCTTCGCCCTCTCGCTCTGTTTAGTCTCCTCCGCGCTGCTGTTCCTGAGGGAAGCCTCCTCCATGGCTTTCTTCAGCGCATCAAGCCTGGCTCTATCCTCTCCGGCGGCGTTTTCAAGGCGCTCCCTTTCCTTGGCAAGGTTAGCCATGCGCTCCTTTGCCACCTTTGCCTCGCCTGCGCGGTTTTCTACCCCGGTCGTTGCGGTAAGCAGCTTTGACTGTATCTCGCCTATGGCGGCGTTGAGACTGCGCTCCTTTTCCTCCTCCGCGGCGCAGTCTGCCGCCAGCGCGGCCTCAATGCCGGCGGACTGCCGTATGGCCTCTGCGTACTGCGCCATACTGTCGCCAAGGGCAGTTATTCTCTCATTGAGCTTATCGTACTGATAGAGGAAAACATTCACCTCTATTTCCTTCAGCTCATCCCTGAGCCTCAGATATTGTCTCGCTGCTGCGCTCTGCTCCTCGAGGGGACCTATCTGGCGGCTCAGTTCCTCAAGTATGTCATTGAGGCGAACCAGGTTTTTTCTTGTATTTTCCAGCTTACGCTCGGCCTCTTCCTTGCGCACCCTGTATTTCATTACGCCCGCAGCTTCCTCGAAGGCGTTCCTGCGGTCGTTTGACTTGTTGGAAAGTATCTCCTCTACCTTGCCCTGGCCTATTATGGAATAGCCCTCCTTGCCTATTCCGGTATCCCGGAAAAGCTCGCCTATGTCCTTCAGCCTGCACTGTGTATTGTT
>CALCEX010000050.1 GCA_937900325.1 uncultured Clostridia bacterium
CTATTGCCGCCGATGCGGACTCCATACCCACGCTGATATTCGATGAAATAGACACGGGCATAAGCGGGCATATTGCCGCAGTGGTGGGCCAAAAGATGGTGAGCATAGCAGACAGCCATCAGGTGCTTTGCGTTACACACCTGCCCCAGATAGCGGCTCTTGCGGATGTACACTTTATGGTGCAAAAGCAGGACGACGGAAAGACTACCAGAACAAGCCTGAAGCGGCTGGAAATGGAGGAACGGTACGAATACATCGCCCGTATGATGAGCGGTATGGAGGATTCAAAATTAGCCTACGAGCACGCCAGGGAACTGATAACCCACTCAGAAGAGGTCAAGCAAAAGCGCCGTAAAAATAAATAATAAAATACATCGGTATTACAAATCATAAACACTGCGAGGTCGCTTCGCGGTGTTTATTTTATTCTTTAGGGACGGTGGATATATGAAAAGACTCTGGCAAAATCTTGCGAAATGCATAGGGCTGGCGCTGTGCGTGACGCTTATCTGTTTCAATTCGGGCGAGCAGATGAGCTATGTGCGAAGCCTGCCGGATAGCGTATCCGACGATCAGCTGGAATATATATGCCGGAACCTGAAAGGACCGCTGAGCCTTAGCATGGGCGGCGGAGATACATATGCTTCGGAAAACCTTTCCGAGACGCTATTTGAAAAAAACGGCAGCGCCAGCATCTGCCTTTTCGGCGCTATACCCATAAAGACAATAGAATACGGTGAAAGGCAGGATATAACCGTGATGCCGGGAGGAATGCCCATAGGCGTATCCATATATACAGACGGGGCGCTGGTGGTGGGCCTGGGCAGCATATCCGAAACTGAACAAATATGCCCGGCAGCGTCTGCCGGTATAAGGGCCGGGGACGTCATAACCGCGGTAGACGGCGAATCCGTGCAGGATTCGGTGCATCTTAGCGAGCTTTGCTCTAAAGGAGGGGAACTGACGGTTACTGTCCGCCGCGACGGGAAACTGCTGAGCGTCGTGCTTGTTCCGGTAAAAAGTACGGAAAATGATGTCTACCGGGCGGGCATGTGGGTTAGAGACAGTACATCGGGCATTGGTACTTTGTCATTTTGCAATATGTTTTCCCGCAGGTACGGAGCGCTGGGTCATCCTATAACGGATATAGATACAGGCTCAATAATAGATGTGGGCAGCGGCAGCATAGTTGAATCCAGCATAATAGGCGTATCAGCTGGCAGCAACGGTATACCGGGCGAGGTGATAGGCTCGTTTTCAATGGCAAGCAGGCGGCTTGGCAGCATAGAATTAAACTGCGAATATGGCTTGTACGGAGAGATGGACGAAATACCCGTCAACCCGATATATCCAAACGGCGTAAAGCTTGCATACCCTGACGAGGTTCATACCGGAAAGGCTGAGATACTGTCCACTGTGGATGATCGCGGAGTATGCGCTTACGAGTGCGAGGTGATCAAGCTGTATCCGCAAAAGGAGATTGGCGGCAAGGGCATGGTGATAAGAATAACCGACAGGGAACTTATCGCAAAGACGGGTGGGATAGTTCAGGGGATGAGCGGCAGCCCCGTAATGCAGGATGGGAAGCTTATAGGCGCTGTTACGCACGTCTTTGTGAACGACGCAAAGTGCGGTTACTGTATATATTCCTGGTGGATGAACAGCGTTTGTGATAAAATACAGTAAAAAAGAGAAATAATTGCAGTTTGGTGTTTAAAAAACGGCCACGATGTGCTATATTGTAATTGTGCATATTAAGGCCTATTTTTTTGCGGGAAGCTTTGCTGTATGGAAACGAATAAAACAAAAATACTTGTGGTAAAAGATTGCGCTGATTATTGTACCGAGTTAATAAGACTGCTGAAGGATTCGGGCTGCTTTGAGGTGCTGCCGCCGGTGCATGATCCGAGGTTTGCCGTTGACAGCATAAAAGAAAACAAGCCGGATCTTGTGCTGCTCAATGCGACTATGGCGGGGAGCGACGGCATAGAGATACTGAGCACCATACGTAACTGCCCCGAAACAAAAGACACAAAGGTGGTAGTTATAACGCCTACACTGTGCAATAGCCTGATGAATATTTATCAGGCGCTGGGCGCTGCATTTATAATACACAGCAGCAACCCTCCTGCAATGGTTTACCATAGGATCTTGGATCTTACTATGGATGACGAAGCAAGCAGGCTCATGAGGGAAGAACAACGAAAAAAAGAATATGCAATAATGGCTGAGAACATGACGAACAACTTCTTCAGAGCGATAGGCATCCCCGTAAACCTTGTCGGATATGCCCAGCTTCGCAAATCCATACTTTATTGCGTGGAAAACAGCTTTTATCAGATAAATCTGTCGCAGGATGTATATCAGTACGTAGCGGAATGTTTCATGACTACCCCTAAAAGAGTGGAGCGCAACATCAGGACTGCCATAGAAGCGGCATGGAACCGCGGGAACATGGAAGCCCAGCACAGATACTTTGGCAACACCGTAAGCATGTCAAACGGCCGGCCGACCAACAAGGAATTCATAGCGAACATAACCGACAGGATAGTTACCCATCTGCGCCACAGTTAAGGAATATAAATACGATATGTCCTAAATGCCGTCCCGCGTTCATATATTTTGTTATGAGCTGAAAGAAAGGGTGATCTCATGCGCTACCTTGGACGGCGATGGTATATATATACCTTTGCGGCGGTTATGGCATTTG
>CALCEX010000051.1 GCA_937900325.1 uncultured Clostridia bacterium
AGTCCGAGCTCCACAGGGCAGGGTGCCGGATAACGTCCGGCGGAGGCGACTCCAGGGAAAGTGCAACAGAAATATACCGCCGCACCTTGTGCGGTAAGGATGGAAAGGCGAGGTAAGAGCTCACCGGCGGCTTGGCGACTTGTCCGCCCTGTAAACCCCACCCGGTGCAAGATTGGAATGGGAGCATTCAATGGCGGCCCGTCACGCTCCTGATAATCGCACGAGCCTGCCGGCAACGACAGGCCTAGATAGATGGTCACCCAGGGACGAAAGTTCCGGACAGAACTCGGCTTACGGCTTGCTCGCACAAGTTTAAAAAAAGCAGCTTCGGCTGCTTTTTGATTTTTACATAAAGCGAAGAGCCCGGCTGGCACTCCGGGCTCTTTGAATATTGTATGATGATACCGTCTTGCTGATACGTCCCTGTTTTCCGCTCCGGTCGTTTAAGCCTTCCTTGACATCAGGCTTTCTTGATCATAAAGCCCATGATCCCGGGAATCAGGCAGAGCACAAGGCCTACTACGAAGTTCATGTTAAAGAAGCAGGAACCCAGAACGGCTGCGCAAACAAATATTACGCTCATAATAAGAAATACTTTTTCTGACATTGTACTATCCTCCAGATCAATTATTTTGTGCCGCCTCTATATCGAGGTGTTTTTTCTTTCTGTAGATAATATAACATTCCTTCGGATATCTGTGAAATAAGCGTTTCTCATCGGGTCATAAAATTATTTTTCGGCCTCCTCGTGCCTTTTCTTCCATCGCTTTATGCACTTTAAGAATTTTGCCGCGGCGGGCTTATCCTTGCAGTTTTTCTTATGGTAGCTGGCTCCCAGTATGCGGCTGCAGGGCGGGTCTATGGGCAGCGCCTTTACCTTTGAATGGGGCTTAATGGTAAACCTGGTTATGGTGCTCAGGGCTATCCCCTGCTCCACCATTGCTATTACCGGCGCGTTATATGGCGATTTCACATTGAACTGCGGCACTATGCCGTACTTTTCTATCTGCTTTGCCATAGCCGTCTCATCTGCCCAGAACACCGGCTCCACAAACGGGTGCTTTTTAAAGTCCTCCATCGGGAACACCGTCATTCCTTCAGTTGGGAAATCCAGAGGAAGTATGGCCATCTCCGGATCCTCTATAAGGGGTATCCACTCGAACCCCGGAAGCTTCATCTGCCCGCCTATGCCAAAGTCGATGCTGTCCTTCATTAACCAGCCTATTATGTCGTCATAGCTGCCCACTGTCACGTTCACCATAACATCCGGCGTCTCTTTGTTGAAATCCGCCAGTATTTCCGGCAGCAGCACGTCCGCAGCGCTGGGATATACCGCTATGCTGAGCACGTTTCCCCGTCCTCGCATTATCTCCTTCGCCTTTGCTATGAGCCTGCTCTCGCATTCCACCATATCCTGTATATACGGGAACAGCTCCTCGCCTTCCTTTGAAAGGCGTACCCCGTTTGAATCCCTTATCACTACCGGAAAGCCCAGCTCCTGCTCGGTGCTGTTTATGGCATAGGTAAGGGCGCTTTGAGTATAGCCCAGCTTTTCCGCGGCCTTTGTCATGCTGCCATACTTCAGCGCCTCCAGTATTATGTTAAGCTTCTGCACATTCATATGGGCCACCCTCCGACTTGATCGATTTAATGTATTATCAATTAACGGCGTTCATGCTTGGCTTGGTATGCATTCTTTATTTATACTATCATTAACTTGTCGTTATTTCCATACGGCTTTTACGTTTTTTTGTTCTGCCGGGCCCATAATGCGAATATTCTTATACCATATTCACAGAGGAGATATTTTTGATATGGAATTTACAAGAAGGCGCAAGCGCAGAAGGCGAAATGGCATACGGACCATGACGGTGCTGCTCATGCTCGGCCTCGCAGTATATCTTATAACCGCATCGGCCGCCGGCAAGTGGCTTAGCGAAAAGGTAATGGCGCCGGCGTTTTCAGCGCTGTCCGAGCTGCCGTTATTCACCGGGGGCGGGCTTGATTCGCTGGAAAATGAAGCATCGGAACCATCCGGCGACGCTCTTAGCGTAAGCCTCAGCA
>CALCEX010000052.1 GCA_937900325.1 uncultured Clostridia bacterium
TTGGTCATAGCGGCCACCTTTCACAACTTTTGTTTATTTTAAATAACCTTTGTTTAATATACTACTGCGAAGCCATGCTGTCAAGAGCGATGCAATGAGCGGTTGTATTGTGCTGCAAAAAAATGGTATAGTATTTTTAATAAATTCCAAGGAGAAGCGGAGCATGTTAAGGGACGGCAGGTTGTTTATAGGCAAGGGCGAAAAGGAGGTATACTTAGAGCCTGAAATGGCCAACAGACACGGCCTTATAGCGGGCGCTACGGGTACGGGAAAGACCATAACGCTGAAGGTCATGGCGGAATCATTCTCGGATATGGGTGTTCCGGTATTTCTGGCGGATATAAAGGGCGATCTGGGCGGCTGTGTAAAGAAAGGCGTAGAAAATGAGAACATAACAAAGCGCTTGGAATCCATGGGAATAAGCCGCGATGAATTCATATTCAAAGGTTATCCCGTAAGGTTCTGGGATGTATTCGGAGAGGGAGGCCACCCGGTACGCACTACCGTAAGCGAGATGGGCTCCACGCTGCTTTCGAGGCTGCTTGGCCTTACGGACGTTCAGAGCGGCGTAATGGATATAGTATTCCGCGTGGCCGATGATAAGGGCTGGCTGCTCATTGATTATAAGGATCTTAGGGCGATGGTGAGCTATGTGGCGGAACACTCCAAAGAGCTTCTGAATGACTACGGCAATGTTACCAAGCAGTCCGTAGGCGCTATACAGCGCTCCCTCCTGCGCCTGGAGGATGAAGGCGCTGAAGCCTTCTTCGGCGAGCCGGATATTGACATAAACGATTGGATGCAGACAGACGGGAAGGGGCGCGGGTACATAAACATACTGCATTGCGTAAAGCTGTATCATTCCCCGCTGCTTTATTCGACCTTTATGCTGTGGCTGCTGAGCGAGCTGTTCGAGACTCTGCCGGAGGTTGGCGATTTGGAAAAGCCCAGGCTGGTGTTTTTCTTTGATGAGGCGCATCTGCTGTTCAAGGGCGCGCCTGCCGCCCTCGTGGACAAGATAGAGCAGGTGGTAAAGCTTATCCGCTCAAAGGGTGTCGGCGTGTATTTTATAACCCAGTCCCCCTCAGATGTGCCGGATACGGTCCTTGCGCAGCTCGGCAACAGGGTGCAGCACGCGCTTAGAGCATATACTCCCTCCGAGCAGCGGGCGGTAAGAGCCGCGGCGCAGACATTTCGGCCAAATCCTGCATTCAGCACGGAAACGGCCATAACCGAGCTCGCAACCGGCCAGGCGCTGGTGAGCTTCCTTGACGCAGAGGGCGTGCCCGGCATAGTTGAAAGGGCAATGATACTTCCTCCTCAGTCTGCTATGGGCCCCATAGACAATGAGCGCAGGAGGGCCGAAATAGAGGCCGATGGGTTATACGGCAAGTATGAGGAGACGGCGGATAACGAGTCCGCATACG
>CALCEX010000053.1 GCA_937900325.1 uncultured Clostridia bacterium
CGCTGCGGTGATTCTGATAATGTCGGTTATGGAAAAAAACGGTGTGGATACCCTGGATAAGCTTTTTTCGGCCGCCTTCGGCAAAAAAGCGGGACATATAGCCGCGATACCCATTATTTTACTGTTTACTGTAAGCGCTTCCTTCATACTTATAGATTTTGTGAACATGATACACAGCTTTGTGTTTTACAATTCAGGGTACTGGGAGATAGCGCTGTGGGTGCTGCTAACGTCGCTTTTGCT
This sequence comes from uncultured Clostridia bacterium, assembly GCA_937900325.1. Taxonomy (GTDB): domain Bacteria; phylum Bacillota; class Clostridia; order Christensenellales; family CAG-138; genus SFEL01. Next base: position 244 of record CALCEX010000053.1, read on the forward strand.
CAGCTTTATGGGTCTTGAATGCATATCGCGCACTACGCTGCTGATATTGCCTGTGTTTGCGGCGGCGGTGCTTGCGGCGCTCCTGATACCCCATAAGAGCTATGCGATTTACAGGCTTTCGCCATTTCCCGGCAATTCGCTGGAGGATATGGGCAGGCTGACGCTGCACAACCTGCTGCGTACCTTTGGGGCGATGATGGCTTTGCTTACGGTTACGGATAAGCTTTGCGGAATGAGGTTTGCCAAAAGCTCATGCCTTATAGGCGCGGTATGCGCGGCGGCGTTTACCGCATTGACCCAGTTTGCCATAGCGATGGCATACGACTATATAGATCTTGCGGATATGCTCTTTCCGCTTTACCGGATGGAGATGATAATGGCGGAGGAGGGATATCTTTTCAGAATGGACAATCTCTCGCTCTTCTTTTGGCTAATGGCGGGCATAACCACGGCGGCGTACTACATTTACGGCAGCGCGATGCTGTGGTGCAGATGCTTCGGCCCGAAGGACACGCGGCCGGGAGTAGTGGCGTTTACGGTTATGGCAGGCTGTGCGGTAGTGATGCAGTCTGAGGGACATTACGACGAGTTCCGTACGCTTTATTATAATGTGGGCAGATGGGGCTGGACGATAATATCGCTGCCCCTGATAGCGGCGGCTGTGCTGAGCGTAAGACGCGGTATAGCGGCAAGGAGCGGCAAGGCATGAAAAAGGCGGCTTTGATGATACTTGCGCTTGTGCTGTGCGTAAATATGGGCGGCTGCCTTGGCGCTGTTCAGGCGGACGATTATATTTACGTTGTCGGTATAGGCTTTGACAAGGGTTCTCAGTACAGATTCAATGTTACGTTTCTGGTACAAAAGGAAGTGTCCGGGTCCGAGCAGGCGTCAACGGGCGGCGCTGAGATAATATCTGCCGAAGGCGACACGCTTTTTGACGCAATAACCGTACTTAGCGCGGGGGTGCCGTTTCGGATAAATTTCTCCCGGGTAAATACCTTCTTTTTTGGCGAGGAGGTGGCCCGCAGCGGCAGCATAAAGGAGCTTTCGAATATAACCTTTAACGCGCTGAAGATACGCCAGTCGGCAAAGCTCATGGTATGCCTCGGCACAGCGCAAAGGCTCATGCAGGGTCTATGCCTGGAGGATGTGCCAAATATAACCAAGCTGCAATTCAGCGTGTTTCAGGATTACGCCGCGGAGGGGATTACGGTCATAACCAATTACGCCCGTATGCTGGAAAGCATAAGAGGACGGCGGTCGGATCCCTTAATGATGCTGGGCGGCGTAGATGTGAGCGCCGTAAAAAAACAGGAGTCCATTGCGAAGGAGATGACGGGAACGGGCGGAAAGAGCGAAGGAAGCGGCGAAAAACAGGAGGAGCAGGAGGAATACACTACCGGCGGAGTGCGGCGCCTCGGGGGCATGAGCCCTTATGTAGCCGGTACGGCTCTGTTTGACGGCTGGTATATGAAGGGCATACTGAGCGGCTATGATACCATGTTCTTGCTGCTGGGACGCGGGGAGCTGAAAAAGGGAGCTTTGAAGGTACGGCATAATGAGGAATGGGCGGTGCTTTACATAAAGGACGAGAAGCCACCGAGAGTAAAGCTGACGTTGGCGGGCGTGCCGCGGGCAAGGGTGGAGCTGGAGATGTCGTGCAACATAGTGAAGTACAAGGGAGACGCCAGGTCAGACGAGTGGAACAGCGGATTGCAGCAGACGGCGGAACAACTCGTATCCAACGAGATGGCCAGGGTATTCAACATATGCCGCGGGCTGAACAGCGACGCCTTTGGATTCGGGGAATATGCGTCTACTCAGTTTTCAGACATCGTGAGCTGGGAAGGGTATGACTGGAAGAGCAAATACCCTCTTATGGAGGCGGAATTCAGCGTTAAGCTGGAGCTGGCAGATGAAAATGTGACCACAAGGCTTGAGTAAAGGGGAAAACCATGGAAACGGTGTTTTTGGCGCTGTGCGCGGCGGGCGCGGCATACTGCGTGCTGTACGGCGCATATTGTATAAGCGCAGGAAAAGGGAGCGGCGGGGCTGGCGCGATGACGCTGGGGCTGCTTGCGGCCCTTTCGGCGGCGCTGCTTGCGATAATCGCTTAGCTTTTATGATTAAATATGAAAAAGTTGTTTGATAAATCGGTATGATATGTTAAAATAACCGTATATGGTGGGGGTGATTTTGTATGCCGAAGAGTTACGGCGGCGATGAAGATATACTGAAAATACTCGAGCGGGCAACGGCGGAGGCAAAGGCTCTTCGTAATGACGCTGAGAGCGGCATTTCAAAAAAGGTAATGAAAAATGCCATGGATATGGCTGCAAAGTATCAGCTGATAATGGATGCGGCGGAGCAGGAGATAACCGATGAGTACCAAAGCAGCGGCGTGCTGACCAGCGCGCGGGTATGCGATATAAACCGCGGTATGGACGATTATGTTCTGTCTGTTCAAACGGTAATGTCCCTCATGGAAAAGGCAAAGGCTGAGGACGGGAAATAACATTCCATTCATTTCCTTTGTAAATATTTGTTTAAAAGAAGCCCGCAGGCGGTGAAAGCATGCCGGGCTTGTAGTATAATAACGTGCAAAATTGCGGCAGGATGTTTGCCGCATAAAAACGGCAGCGAAAGGCGGGTGCGGGCCATTGGCATATAATATACTGGTAAAAACCATTTCCGGCGGTATTCAGCAGTTTCAGGCGAGCGATGCTGTGGACATAGCGATAATAACCGTACTGATATATCACTTGATACTGCTGACCAAGGAGACCCGGGCGTTTCAGGTACTGAAGGGCATAGGGATCGTATTCATAGCCGCGCTGATAAGCGATGTGCTGCAGCTGGTGACTATAAGCTGGCTGCTCAATTCATTGCTTTCTGTTGGCATTATACTGGCCGTGGTGCTGTTCCAGCCGGAACTTCGCCGCGCATTGGAGCATATCGGCCGCGGGAAACTGTTCTCGCGGGAGTTCTTCGGCAGTATAATAGACAACGGCTCGGAGGATACCGTGCGTGAAATGCATCAGGCAATAACAGACCTTGCCAAGCGCAGGGTAGGCGCGCTGATAGTCATAGAGCAGCGTACCGGCCTGGGTGATATAATAAATACCGGCACACTTATAGAGGGACGCATTTCCGCACCCCTTATAGAGAACATATTCGAGCCTAATACTCCGCTGCATGACGGCGCCATGATAATACGAAACAATGAAATAGTCGCGGCGGCCTGCATTCTACCCCTCGTGGAGGATATAGCGGTGGCGCGTGAGCTGGGCACAAGGCACAGGGCGGGATTGGGCATATCCTCGGTGTCCGACAGCATCACCATAATCGTCTCCGAGGAGACGGGCGTCATATCCATGGCCAGGGATGGTAAGCTGGTGCGCTATATTGACAGCAAGGCGTTAAAGAACCTCCTTGAATCCGTATTTGTCCATAAGGAAAAGGAATTCCAGATGCCTTCCCTCAGCAGCTTCAGAATAAGGAAGGGCAATCATAAATGAAAAAGAACGAGGTAGGCGCCATCATACTTAATTGGCTGAAGAGCTTCTTTACTAAGAATCTCGCGTTGAAGATAGTATCTCTGCTGTTCGCCATGCTGATATGGGGATATGTTATGGTAGAGGTTAATCCAAAGAGGGTAAAGACCATAACGGACGTGCCGGTAAGCTTTTCCGGCGAAAGCGCGCTGCATGATCGCGGCCTTGCCGTGCGCGGCGACAGGGACGATATACTAAAAAACGTAACCGTAAAGGTAAAGGTACAGCTTACGGAGTATACTGGCCTTGACGCATCGGATATATCGGCGTCTGTAAGCCTGCGTCCGGTCAACAAGGCGGATACATATAAGCTCAAGATAGACGCTACGTCAAGCCTCGGTACGGTGGAAACAGTAAGCCCCAGCGAGGTAACCATAGAGGTGGATGAGCTGGCTACGATGCTCGTGCCGATAGACGTTGAGTACTCCGGCGAACTTCCGGACGGTTACTGGAAAAGCGAGCCTACGCTTGCTTCTCAGTCCATAAAGGTGAGCGGCCCACGAGACGACGTATCCACCATATCCAAGGCCATATGCACCATAGACCTTGAGAACAGAACTACCTCCTACAATGAAGCGATATTGTTGAAATATGTTGATAAGAACGGCGATGAAATAGACACTGCGCTGTTCCTCGATACTCTGCCGTCTGTCGTTGTAAAGATGGATGTGCTGCGCATAGTGGAGCTGCCGATAAACGCCGCTGACGCCGTGCTCGGCGCGGATGCATTGCCGGCGAATTATGAGGTATACGATGTGGTGGCAACGCCGCCAACCGTAAGGGTAGTGGGCTCCGAGAGCGCGTTATCCGGTCTTACGGGCATCAATATCGAAAATATCGACGTTTCCGGTTGCAGCTCAAGCGTGCAGCAGAACATAGTGATAACCGCGCCGGAAGGGACTACGCTGCTGGACGACCCGAATATAACGGTATATGTGGGCATAAGGGAAAAGCAGGACAGCGTACAGTTCAAGGATGTGCCGATAGAGACTAAGGGCCTGGGAAAGAAGCTTACGGCAGAACTTTCCGCGTTGGAGTGCGATGTGAACATAACCGGCCGCACCAGCCTCATGAAGCTGCTTCAGCGCAAGAATGTATCGGTATACGTGGACCTGACAGGACTTGCTGCCGGAACATACAAAATCACGCCAATGGTAGCTCTTGCCTCCAAGGAGATGCAGACGGATCTTAGATGGACGGTATCCCTGCCTGAGGTCACAGTAACCATAAAGGAATAAGCATATATAATGGCGCTGTTGATAAAGGATATAAAGCTTCCGCTGAATGAAAAGGAGTCTTTGCTGTCAAAGGTGACGGCAAAGACTCTTGGCGTGCCGGAAAACGCCGTAAAGGGGCTTGCAATAAAGCGCATTTCTCTCGATGCGCGCAAAAAAAACGATATCTGCTTCATATACACCGTAGAGATAAAGCTTGAACCAAAGGACGAAAGGCGGATATTAAAGCGCGGCCTGCCCATGGTATGCGAGGCGGAGGCGCGGGAAATACGCGAACTCGCCACCGGCAGCATACCCATGGATAAACCGATCATAGTCGTGGGGATGGGCCCGGGCGGGCTTTTTGCGGCATATACTCTTGCGAAGCACGGCTATAAGCCCATAGTGATAGAGCGCGGCGAACCCATAGAAAGGCGTACCCTTGATGTTGAGACCTTCTGGAACGGCGGAATGCTCAGGGAGGACAGCAACCTCATGTACGGAGAGGGAGGGGCGGGGGCGTTTTCGGACGGCAAGCTTACCAC
>CALCEX010000054.1 GCA_937900325.1 uncultured Clostridia bacterium
TATGTCCAATATGTACTTCTCGGCTCTTGCCGGGCACTACGGCTTTTCCATGGACACACCCTTTAAGGAGCTGCCAAAGAAGATACAGGATATATTGCTTTATGGCACAGGGGAGGAAAAGCTGGAGGTAAAGTACCAGAGGGAATTCGGCAGCGGCACCTTTAAGACCTCCTTCGAGGGAGTTATAACAAACCTGGAGCGGAGATACAGGGAGACCACCTCCGATGCCGCCAAACAGGATATAGAGGCATATATGTCCAACGTACCCTGCCCGGAGTGCGGGGGGAAGCGGCTGAAGCCGGAAAGCCTTGCCGTCACGGTTAACGGCATATCCATCGCAGAGATGAGCGACATGACGGTCACCGAGGCGCGAAGCTTTATAACCTCATTGAAGCTTACGGATACCGAGCGCATGATAGCGGAGCGGATACAGAAGGAAATAGACGCGCGGCTCGGCTTCCTTGAAAACGTGGGTCTCGATTATTTGACGCTTTCAAGAGGTGCATGTACGCTGTCCGGCGGCGAGGCCCAGCGCATTCGCCTTGCCACCCAGATAGGCAGCGGCCTCATGGGAGTGCTGTACATACTGGACGAGCCGAGCATAGGGCTGCACCAGCGGGACAATGCCAGGCTTTTAAGCACGCTTAAGGGAATGCGCGATATGGGCAACACGCTTATAGTGGTGGAGCACGACGAAGAGACCATGCTGGACGCGGACTATATAGTCGATATAGGCCCGGGCGCGGGAGAGCATGGCGGCAGGATAATCGCGCAGGGAACGCCCAAGCAGATAATGGCGTCGGAAAATTCCGTTACCGGCCAATATCTCTCCGGGCGCAGGTTCATACCGCTGCCTGAAGGCAGGCGCAGCGGCGGCAAATGGCTCAGGGTAAAGCGCGCGCGGGTAAATAACCTTAAAAACATAGATGTAGATATACCCCTGGGGGTGTTTACCTGTGTTACGGGGGTATCCGGCAGCGGCAAGAGCAGCCTGGTGAATGAGGTCGTCAAAAAGACGCTGCTGCACGATCTGAACAGGGCTAAGTATATCCCGAAGGACGTGTGCGACGGCATAGAGGGAATAGAGCAGCTTGATAAGATAATAGACATAGACCAGTCTCCCATAGGCCGCACCCCACGCAGCAACCCGGCTACATATACCGGCATTTTTGATATGATACGCGACGTATTCGCCATGACGCCCGATGCGAAGGTGAAAGGCTTCGGCAACGGCCGCTTCAGCTTCAACGTAAAGGGAGGCAGATGCGAGGCCTGCCGCGGCGACGGTATGCTCAAAATAGAGATGCACTTCCTGCCGGACATATATGTGCCTTGCGAGGTATGCAAGGGCAAACGGTATAACCGTGAAACCCTTGAGGTAAAATACAAGGGCAGGAGCATTTCGGACGTATTGGATATGACGGTGGAGGAAGCACTTGAGTTTTTCCGCCCCATAGAAAAAATTAAGCGCAAGCTGCAGACCCTGTATGATGTGGGCTTGGGCTATATAAAGCTGGGCCAGCCCTCCACACAGCTGTCGGGCGGCGAGGCGCAGCGGGTAAAGCTTGCTACTGAGCTTTCCCGCAGGGATACGGGAAAGACGCTCTATGTGCTGGACGAGCCCACCACCGGACTTCATGTTGCGGATGTCCAGCGGCTTCTCGATATATTGCAGCGGCTTGCGGACGGCGGCAGCACGGTGGTGGTAATAGAGCATAACCTTGACGTTATAAAGTGCGCGGACTATATAATCGACATGGGGCCCGAGGGAGGAGCCGGCGGCGGCACCGTCATAGCAAGGGGCACGCCCGAGGAGGTGGCAGCGGTAAAGGAAAGCTACACCGGTCAATATCTTGCGCCCATACTCCATAGGGACGCTGAAAGGGCAAAGCGCAGATAAAAAATATTGGCGGCAATCCCGTTGAATAACGGGCAATTATAATGCTTGAAAACTAACGATGATGAATGTATAATAAGCTTTGGTCAAGCTTATGTTTCCAAAGATGGAGGTTTATAATAGATGGAGTTTCGTAGGGTTTCCGAGGCAGTCATAAGGCGTATGCCCAAATATTACAGGCAGCTTACCGTTCTGCGGGATCAGGGTATGGAGCGTATTTCCTCAGGGCGTCTGGCCCAGATGCGCCTTAACGCTTCTCAGGTAAGGCAGGATTTCAATTGCTTTGGCGGCTTTGGCCAGCAGGGCTACGGCTACAACGTAAATACGCTGCTTGCCGAGATTAAAAACATACTCGCCATAACGCACCCTTACAATGCAATAATCGTGGGCGCCGGCAACATCGGCACCGCCCTTGCAAACTTTGACGGATTCGAACAGGAAGGCTTCATAATAAAGGCGCTGTTTGACGTAAAGGAAGATCTGGTGGGCAAGGAGATAGACGGGAAGCCGGTATATCATATAGACGAGATGGAAAAGTACGTTCAGGAAAACAACATCACGATAGGCGTTATCGCCGCGCGCAGGAGCGTTGCTCAGGAAATCGCCGACAGAATGGTAGCCGCCGGCATAGACGGAATATGGAATTTTGCCCCCATGGACGTAACGGCTGCGGTACCGGTCGAGAACATACATATGACCGATAG
>CALCEX010000055.1 GCA_937900325.1 uncultured Clostridia bacterium
TATCTCGAGGGGAAGGTCATAGAGATATAAAAATTTTATTTTTTTTTTTTTTTTGATTTATATTATACTTATAAAAACAAGGGACGCGCCTGACAGGCTTCGGGGCGGCGGGCGTGTTTTTACCATCAGGAGGATTTATACATGAAAAAAACCTACCCATTCTTACTTTTACTGTTTATCGCGCTTTGCCTGCTGCCCGCGGCGGCCTTTGCGCAGGAGGTCACTATAAATAAGATAAAGTATTCTATCGACGAGGCTGCCGGAACCGCCGCCGTCGTCCATTGCAGTGGGGCAGTCGACAACAGGGTCGAGATCCCCGATACGATCACCGTAAACGATAAGGAGTACCCCGTTACCGTGATCGGGGAAAAAGCGTTTGATTCCAGCTTTATGTCTCCGTATCTTTACGAGGAAATAATCATCGGGGCAAACGTAACTGAAATAAGGAGCAACGCCTTCTTTAGTGTGATAAAAGATATTAAAAAGATACAATTCAACGGCGATAAATGCAAGACCATTGCGGCAGATGCCTTTGACGGTGACTGGACGGTATTTTCAAAGGACTTTCAGCTTATCGTCTGCGGCCCGCAGGACTGCATGGATGAGGTATTGAGCGGCGTTGATGGTTTAAAAGATAAAACGATCACATATCAGGACCCAACGGTAGTGGACGGAACAAAAACCCTGCAAGAGAAGATCGACGACGCGGTGAGCGGCGAGGAAACGACCATCACCATAGATAAGGACTACACCTTAACGGAAACGCTGACCGTTCCAAGCGGCAAAATAATAGTCCTCAAGGACGATGGAGAGCAGCGCACCCTTTCGCAGGCGCCGAAAGACGACCCCGGCGAAATGTTCAAGGTCAAAAGCGGCGCGTCGCTTACCTTTGACGGCGACCTCATTTTCAAGGGCGGGGTGACTAAAACGCATCCTTCGAGTCCAGATTCTGCTCAGGGGAACATCGTCAACGTTTCAGGCGAGTTTACCCTCAAGCGGGGCAAGCTGCACGGCGGCAAGATAAGCGCTGATTTCGGCGCCGCAGTGCTGGTCAACAAGAACGCAAAATTCACCATGACCGGCGGCAGCATAGAAGCTTTTACCATAACAAGCGACGTTTTATCCGCCCCCGTGGCAGTAGGCCCCGACGGATACTTCGATATGAGCGGCGGCGCTATAAAGAACAACAATGTAAATGTTTCCGGCTACCGGCATTGCAGCGGCGGCGTGCTGCTGTGGACATGGCAGCCCAACGAGGCTTCCGCAAAAATGAATCTTTCCGGCAACGCTGTTATCGAAGGCAACAGCGCGCCCCAGGGCGGCGGAATATACCTTATAGGCAACACCGAGCTTAATATGAGCGGCGGCAGGATAAGCGGCAATAAGGCGACAATAGGCCATGGCGGCGGCGTCTGCGTAGCGGGTCAGTCCGGCGGCAATAAAATGACCACCGATATTACCAAATTCACCATGACCGGCGGCGTAATAGAGGGCAACAGCGCTAAAGACTGCGGCGGCGGCGTATACGTCAACAGCAACGACGTAACGCTCAGCGGCGGAAAGATAATAAACAACGAGGCCAGCGATTGGGGCGGCGGCGTGTACGTCAGCGAGCAGCCGCATACGCTCAGGCTTACAAATGTGGTAATAAAGGAAAACGAGGCGAATGTAATGGGCGGCGGCATATGGATATGCCCCACAGGCAGCCTTGAGGTATATATTACCAACGGCGGCGCCATATTCGACAACGCTACCGATGATCCGGCCAGCAGAGAGAGCGCCGGCGCCGACATAGCCTTTGTCGGCAACACGAAAAACGATGGGAGAAAGCTTAAAATATCGCGGCGCATGCTGGGCGGCGGAAGGAACGTATTTTATAGGGACGGCGGGATATTGAGAGACCAAACGCTCGGCTCCGTTACCGCGGGCAGCGTTGACACAAGCGTCCCCCGGTTCGATCCTGATAATCCCGGCAAGGAGGTGCTCGACCCGATTGCGGGAGTGGGCTGCGCGCTCATCTCAAAGCCCTCCGAGGGGGCAAAGCAGCTTGCAAACGATGCGGCGAAGCTGATAATATTCGGCAACCGCGCATCCCAGGGCGGCGGCATAGGCTCAAACGGCGGCGTTATCATAGGCAACGAGGGCGAATACTCGCTGAAGGTGAATAAGGCCTGGGCGGAGGATATACCTGAAAGCAGCAGGTGCGCCGTCACCATAAAGCTCAAGATAAAGGGCATAGCTCTGGATGGCGACACGGTGGTGCTGGATGAGAGCAATAACTGGAGCGCCGAGTTTACCGGCCTGCCGAAGCCCCCGCAGCTCATCGACTGTACCGTAATAGAGGATCCCACTCCCGATGGCTTCGCGCCGGAGGTATCCGAAACGGTCTTTAATGAAACCGATAAAAGCTATACCATAACCGTTACCAACAAAAAAGCTCCCGCGCCTACGCCTACGCCGGGAGGCGGCTATGAGCCCACGCCCACTCCCTTTATCGTAGTTCCGCCCAAGACGGGCGACGGAGGCTTCTTCAGGATGCTGCTCAGCTTCCTGGGCTTCGGCAAATAAAGCAAATAAAGCATAAATAAAAAGGACGCTTTGCGCCCTTTTTATTTTATATTCGGCACTATCTCCTGTGCCCGCCTTATGAAGGCGGCGGCGGCGGGGGAGGCGGCGGAAAGGGAGGGTATGGCTATGCCCAGCCGCCGGTACTGGCAGGGGGCAAGCTCCCGCACTGCAAGGCCGTCGCTCTTGTCCCTCAGTATCGTCTCCGGCACCACCGATACGCCTATGCCGTGCTGTACCATGGAAACTATGGCGTAATCGTCCATGGAGGTGAATATGACGTTGGCCTTTATGCCGCTGCGCTGAAAAAGCCTTTCTATATCGGTATCAAAGCCCGGCGCGGGCATTATGAAGGGCTCCTTGGCGAGTATCTGCAAGGGTATCCGCGCCTCCGGCGCGAAGCGGTGCTCCCTGTGCATTACCGCCATAAGCCTGTCCTTTGCGAGGGGTATCCAGTCCATGCCCTTGGACTGCACGCTCGTGAGTATGAAGTCCGCCTCTCCCGTATTGAGCATTTCCGTGAGCTTATCCGTGCCCGCCTCCTGCACGTCTATCTGTATATCCGGGTTGTCCGCGCAGAAGCTGGCTATGACCGAGGGCAGCCACGCCACGGAAAGGCTGTTCAGCGCCCCTATTTTAAGCCTGCCCATCTGGACGTTCCTGAGCGACTCCGCGCGGCTCATGAGGGCTTCCATGGCGGCCTCAGCGCTGCGCGCATACTCCATTAGCGCCTCCCCCTTCTGGGTGAGCCGCACCCCCTTCTTGCCCCGTATGAGAAGCTGTATGCCAAGCTCATCCTCAAGGGCCTTTATTATATAGCTCACCCCCGCCTGGGTGAAGCCCAGCTCCTCCCCCGCGGCGGAAAATGTGCCCGCTTCCACGGCCCTTATCAGCACCCTGAGCTTTAATGAATCCATAGGCCTCCCTTATCCACAAGAAATTCTTATATTTACCATTATAACATCTCGTTTTACTTTTAACAATTCATATTATAAGATTTTCTTGTACAAAAAACAATTTACGGAGGAACGGAAATGGCACAGGATATAAACCTGCGTCGCCTGGTCATAAAGTCATTCCACATAGATACGGTGGAATGGGGCGACCATAACGACGTTACCGCTGACGGCAGGATGACCGTAAGCCGCGAGCTTCTTGATGGGCTCATGGAGGAAAACAAAGATATCATCGAAAAGATAGATATCCAGATCATCAGGCCCAACGACCACGACCGCTGGACCAATACCATAATGGATATAATCCCCGTCTCCACCAAGGTGCTGGGCATACTGGGCGAGGGCATTACCCACACCCTCACCGGCGTATATTTCATGATGACCGGCGTAGATGTGGACGGCGTGCAGACCTATGAATTCGGCTCCTCCGAGGGCAATCTCAAAGAAAAGCTGTTCCTTGACAAGGCCGGCACCCCCGGCTCCAACGACGTGATAATCAGCTTCGACTTCCTCTTTAAGTCCCATCAGGGCCAGGAGCGCAGCGCCTGCACCAGGGCGCATCAGATATGCGATGTGTTCATGCAGACCTATCGCGACAAGATGAAGAAATTCAAGGGCGATCTTTGCACCGGGCGCAACACCTATTACGACACCATCCGCCCCGGCGGCAAGCGGGTCGTCATAATCAAGCAGGTGGCGGGCCAGGGCGCGATGTACGATACCCACCTCTTCGGCAAGGAGCCCAGCAGCAGCGAAGGCGGCAAGAGCATAATCGACATGGGCAATATGCCCGTGATAGTCACGCCCAACGAATACCGGGACGGCATTATCCGTTCCATGCAGTAATATAAGGAGGCAGCTATGGGTATTGGACCTTCCACAAAAGAAACTTCCCTTCATCATTTCCGCGATCCTCTCCTTGAGGTAGTATCCTCCGACCCTGAGATAGACCTCATGGGCATAATAATAGTCGGCACACCTGACGCGGACGAGGAAAAGCACCTCGTAGGCACCCGGGCGGCCGTATGGGCGGAGTGTATGCGCGCGGACGGCGCAATAGTCTCCAGCGACGGCTGGGGCAACAGCGACGTGGACTACACCAACACCGTATACCAGCTTGGCGTTCGCGGCATACCCGTAACCGGGCTGAACTTCTCCGGCACTATGGCCCAGTTTGTGGTCACAAACGAGTATCTGGACGCGATAGTCGATATATCCAAGAACCCCGAGGGCATAGAGAGCGAAAACGTGGGCGAAAACGCCGTGGACGCGCTGGACGCCCGCAAGGCGCTCGCCATGCTCAAGATAAAGATGCGCAAAAAAGAGCACCAGGGATAATAGCCGTTTCTTTAAAGTATCGGGCCCCCTTTAAAGGGGGCTTTTTTATTTTGCGGCTTTCCCTTACTCTTTAAGGACGAAGCATATTTTGCCTTAACTTTCCTCGGTAATTTAATAACTTTAATAACCCGCGTTGACAGGCATATACATATTTAATATAATCTCTACTTGGGCAAAGGCCCTCATGTCTAAAATAATTTTATAACGATTTGGAGGAAGAAATGGCTATCAGGGTTGGCATCAACGGCTTCGGAAGGATAGGACGCACCGTATTCAGGATCATTTCCCAAAACCCGGAGAGATTTGAGCTTTGCGGCATAAACCTCCGCAATCTCAATATGGAATATATGGCGTACACAGCCCTGTACGACTCGGTACACGGCCACTTCCCAGGCTCCATTGAAGCAGACGGGGAGCGCCTTATAGTCAACGGCCATCCGGTCAGGGTATTCAGCGAGAGCGACCCCTCCAATATAGACTGGGCTTCCTGCGGCGCGGAATATATCATAGAATCCACGGGCGCCTTCAACACCACCGCCGCCTCCTCCGCCCACCTTAAGGGCGGCGCGAAAAAGGTCGTGATAACCGCCCCCGCGAAGGACGAGGTCACGCCCACCTTCGTTTTCGGCGTGAACCATGAGGAATACGACCCCGAAAGCGCGGTCATTTCCGCCGCCTCCTGCACCACCAACTGCCTCGCGCCCCTTGCAAAGGTGGTAAACGACCGCTTCGGCATAGAGCGCGGGCTAATGTCGACCATACATTCCGCCACCGCCAAGCAGAAGGCCGTGGATTCCCGGGCAGGCAGCCGGGACCTGCGCACCGGCCGCTCCGTGTTCAACAACATAATCCCCTCCACTACGGGCGCCGCAAAGGCGGTGGGTAAGGCCATACCCGAGCTTAACGGCAAGCTCACCGGTATGTCCTTCCGGGTGCCCGTAAACGACGTATCAGTGGTAGACCTCACGGCGAAGCTCATAACCAGGACCAACTACGCGGATATAATGGAGGCCCTCGAGGAGGCGGCCCATGGCTATATGAGGGGCGTGCTCACCTGCCTTGACGCGGACGTGGTATCCTCCGACCTGCGCGGCGATCCTCACACCTGCATAGTCGATAAGCGGGCCGGCATAATGCTGGGGGAGGACTTCGTCAAGCTCATCGCCTGGTATGACAACGAGTGGGGTTACAGCTCCAAGGTGCTGGATATAGTCGAATACGCGGCGAACAAGGGGTAGAATACAAAAAAAGTGGCGTTAAGCCACTTTTTTGTATGGTTGCTGCGGCTATGCAGAGCGCGCTCTTACAGGTCCTCCGCCTTTATACGCTGCTATCTGACTATGTTTACTACGCTGCCTTCTACCCCCGCGCGCCTCGCGGCGGCAAGGGCCAGCGCATCGTCCCCGACCCGGGAGGGCCAGTGTGCGTCGCTTCCTATTATAAGCTCCGCGCCTGCGTCCGCGGCCTGCCTGAGCTCTTCGTCGCTCATGGTGACGCGGGCGGCGTTTATCTCGAGCTTTATCCCAAGCTCCTTCGCCCCCCTGGCGAGAGTTGGTATATCGCATTTCACATACAGTCCCGGATGGGAAAATATGTCTATTTTATACCTTTCGCCCGCCGCAAGCAGCGCCTCTGCGGTTTTTACGGGATCCGATCCGCCCATATGCAGCGACTCAAGGCTGCGGGCAAATCCGAAGCCGTCGCAGGGCATTCCTCCCTTATGGAAGGCCAGCAGCCGCACGTCGAACACATCGAGAAGCTCCATCGGTATGTCCGTAACGCCATATCCCGTAAGGTCGCTTTCAATGCCGAAAAGCACCTCTATACTGCCGGCATACTTTTCCTTCAGCCTGTCCATTTCCCGGCGGAGGCGGTCAAGCCTCCTGCCCCGCACGCCGAAGAACATATGCCCCGGGCCGTGCTCGCTTATCGCCACGGCCTTCAGGCCCATAGAAACAGCGGCAAGGACATTCTCCTCCGGAGTTCCCTTGCCGTGGCTGTATATCGTGTGTGTATGCAGGTCTTTTGTCAGCATGGGCTGCTTTATGCCTTATCCTGCCGGGCTGCGGTCTTGCGGGCCATAAGCACTACCAGGGCCCCGAGAAGGGTAAGTATGGTGAGATTGCTCTCCCTTCCGGTTATGCCCTTTATGTCGTCAATGCCGCTGGTGCAGAAGAAGGCGTCCGCAATATTGGCGGCGGGGGAGTTTATGTAGTTGCTTATGAAGGCGGTATATGTGCCGCAGGCCTTGGCGGCCTTGAGCGCATCAAGCAGCAGCTTTGTGCGGCCGCTGCGGGAAACGCCTATGAACACATCGTCCACGGTAAAGCGGCTGGACAGCACATCCATCACCACGGGATCGGATACCGCCGTGGCGTCGTAGCCCATGTAGTTGAGCTGATACGCGGCGTCCCTCGCAAGGAACTCGCTGCTGGCGGTGCCGAATATGAATATACGCTTTGCCCTTACGGCCTTTTCGGCAAGGGTGGAAAGCTTGTTTCTGGGTACTGCCTTGAGCGTATCCTCCATGGCGCGCATGGAAGCAAGGAACATCTTTTCGATAACGGCATCGTCGTTATCTACCGGACGGATAGGATCGCTCTTGAGGGACTCAATGGAGGAGGAGCCGCTTGCAAGAGCAACGCGGAAATCCAAGAAGCCATTGTAGCCCAGCTTTCGGGCAAGACGCGTGACTGACGGAACGGATACGCCGGAGGCCTCGGCTATTTCATTGATGACCATAAGCGAGGCCCGCGCCGGGTTTTCCAAAATGAAATCAGCAACTTTGCGTTCTGCCGTGGGCAGTGTAGAGTAGGCGGACCTGATTTTCATTTTCGCGGGCATATTTTTTACTCTCCTTTATGCATTTCTGCATATATCTTTATTATTATGATATTATTACCAAATTACAGAGAATGCAACACTTAATCGTGTTTTTTTATAAATATTATTTTATTACGCCCGGCGGCTCCCGTATATTATGCGCTCAGTGCGCGAACGCCTTTATTTTTTTATAAAAATAGTTAAATATTTGACATTATTGTTTTTCTTCAACCATTTTTCATTCCCGCGGCGGAGCTTTTTTTACCGTCCCTTGACACTCTCTTTCAGCGCTTGTATAATTTATAATGTATACATACGGATACCATATTCCCGGGCTTCTCCCGGGCCTTCCGCAGGGTATACGGCATTCCTTTTTATCTAACACAACAACTATATCAGGAGGTCACATCAAAATGGCAAAAACCATGACTATCGATGGCAATACCGCCGCTGCGCATGTTGCTTACGCTTTTAGCGACGTAGCTGCGATATACCCCATCACCCCTTCCTCCCCCATGGCGGAAGTGGCGGACGATTGGGCAGCAAACGGCCGCGTTAACCTTTTTGGCCAGAAGGTTAAAATAGCCGAAATGCAGTCCGAGGCCGGCGCCGCCGGCGCCGTTCACGGCTCCCTCAAGGCGGGCGCCCTGACCACCACCTTCACCGCTTCCCAGGGTCTTCTGCTGATGATCCCCAATATGTACAAGATCGCCGGCGAGCAGCTTCCCGCTGTATTCCATGTATCTGCCCGCGCTCTCGCGTACCATGCCCTCTCCATCTTCGGCGACCACAGCGACGTTATGGGCTGCCGCCAGACCGGCTTCGCCATGCTTTCCTCCGCTTCCGTACAGGAAGTCATGGATCTGGCGCTTGTGACCCATCTGTCCGCCATCAAGTCCAGCATACCCTTCGTACACTTCTTCGATGGCTTCCGTACCTCCCATGAAGTCCAGAAGGTAGAGCTCATCGACTATGAGGATATGGATAAGCTGCTGGACAGGGACGCCGTAAAGCGCTTCCGCGACCGCGCCCTCAATCCTGAGCATCCCCATCTTGCCGGCTCCGCCCAGAACCCCGATATCTACTTCCAGGGCCGCGAGGCTGCCAACAAGCTGTATCTCGACCTGCCCGACATCGTTCAGGATTACATGGACAAGGTCGGCGAGATCACCGGACGCAAGTACAACCTCTATGATTACGTCGGCGCGCCCGATGCTGAGAACGTCATCGTCATCATGGGCAGCGGCGCGGACGTCGTCGAGGAGACCATAAACCACCTCAACGCCAAGGGCGCAAAGCTGGGCCTCGTCAAGGTCCGCCTGTACCGTCCCTTCCCTGCCGACAGGTTCGTGAAGGTCATCCCCGCCTCCGTAAAGAAGATCGCCGTTCTCGACCGCACCAAGGAATCCGGTTCTCTGGGCGAGCCCCTGTATCAGGATGTTGTGAACGCCCTGGTAGAGTGCGGCCGCGCAGACATAAAGGTAATAGGCGGCCGTTACGGTCTGGGCTCCAAGGAGTTCACTCCCTCCATGGCAAAGGCCGTGTATGACAATCTGGACGGCGAGATGAAGAACCACTTCACCGTTGGCATCACCGACGACGTGACCTTCACCTCCCTTCCCGTCAAGGAGCAGGTCAACGCCGCTCCCGAGGGCACCATTGCCTGTATGTTCTATGGCCTCGGTTCCGACGGCACCGTCGGCGCCAACAAGAACTCCATAAAGATCATAGGCGACCACACCGATATGTACGCGCAGGGCTACTTCGCATACGACTCCAAGAAGTCCGGCGGCCTTACCGTATCCCATCTGCGCTTCGGCAAGCAGCCCATCCAGAGCCCCTATCTCATCGACGCGGCTGACTTTATCGCCTGCCATAACTCCTCCTATGTGACCAAGTACGATATGCTTGAGCACATCAAGGATCACGGCGTATTCCTCCTCAACTCCCCCTGGACCCTTGAGGAGATGGAGCATGAGCTCCCCGCTTCCATGAAGAACATCATCGCGCAGAAGCACGTCAAGTTCTACAACATGGACGGCGTGAAGATCGCCCGCAGCGTCGGCATGGGCAACCGCATAAACACCGTTATGCAGGCCGCCTTCTTCGTGCTTGCCAACGTTATCCCCGCGGATCAGGCTATCGAATACATGAAGGCCGCCGCGAAGAAGTCCTACGCAAAGAAGGGCGACGAAGTAGTTCAGAAGAACTATGCCGCCATCGACGCCGGCGCGGCCGGTTTTGAGGAGGTCAAGTACCCCGAGTCCTGGGCTACCACCACCGAGGGCAAGGTAGTTGAGGACGTTACCGACGATCCTTACTTCAAGGAATTCATCAAGCCCGTACTGGCCCAGAACGGCGACAAGCTGCCCGTTTCCAAGCTGGCTCCCGACGGCTGCGTACCCACCGCCACCACCAGATACGAGAAGCGCGGCATCGCCGTTGAAGTACCCGTATGGAACGCCGAGGCCTGCGCCCAGTGCAACCAGTGCGCCATGGTTTGCCCCCATGCCTGCATACGTCCCTTCCTCATCAAGGACGGCACCGAGGTACCCTTTGAGACCAAGGCCGCTACCGGCAAGGAATTCGCAGGCTATAAGTTCCGCATGCAGATAAGCCCCCTGGATTGCTCCGGCTGCGGCAACTGCGCGGATATCTGCCCCGCAAAGGCAAAGGGCGCCCTCACCATGACCTCCCTCGCTTCCTGCGAAGAGGCCGAGAACGCCAACTGGAACTTCTGCCTCGAGCTTCCCGATCCCGATGTGGAATTCAACCACAACACCGTTAAGAACAGCCAGTTCCTCCAGCCCCTGTTTGAGTTCTCCGGCGCCTGCGCAGGCTGCGGCGAGACCCCCTACATCAAGCTGGTGACCCAGCTCTACGGCGACAGGATGATGATCGCCAACGCTACCGGCTGCTCCTCCATCTACGGCGGCTCCGCGCCTACCGTGCCTTACTCCGTAAACAAGAAGGGCTTCGGCCCCGCATGGGCAAACAGCCTGTTCGAGGACAACGCCGAGTTTGGCTTCGGTATGAACCTGGCCACCACTCAGCGCCGCGCAAAGCTTGCCGACACCGTTGAGAAGATGATCGCCGTCGAATACTGCGACGCCGGCCTCAAGGCAGCGGGCAAGGAATGGCTCGAGAACATGAACGACGCCGAAGGCTCCCGCAAGGCGGCCGATAAGCTCATCGCCGAGCTCAACGCCTGCGTGGATCCCGACCTCACCGGCACCCCCTATGAGAAGGATTGGCTTGCCAACGGCAAGAAGTGCGTATGCGAGGCCTGCACCCTGGGCCGCGAAGTCCTTGCCAATAAGGACCTGCTGGTAAAGAAGAGCCAGTGGATCTTCGGCGGCGACGGCTGGGCATACGATATCGGCTACGGCGGACTGGATCACGTTCTCGCGCAGGATCAGGACGTCAACGTACTGGTTCTGGATACCGAGGTATACTCCAATACCGGCGGCCAGGCCTCCAAGGCTACTCCTACCGGCCCCATCGCCAAGTTCGCGGCTGCCGGTAAGCGTACCGGCAAGAAGGACCTCGGCCTGATGGCCATGAGCTACGGCTATGTATACGTAGCAAAGGTCTGCATGGGCGCGGATAAGAACCAGCTTATGAAGGCTATCACCGAGGCCGAGGCCTATAAGGGACCCTCCCTCATAATTGCCTACGCCCCCTGCATCAACCACGGCATCAACATGGGCAAGAGCCAGGAAGAAGCCAAGAAGGCCGTCGAAGCCGGTTATTGGCCTCTGTACAGGTACAATCCCGACCTCGCAAAGGAAGGCAAGAACCCTTTCATTCTGGACAGCAAGCCCGCAAAGACCGATTACAAGGACTTCATCATGGGCGAAGTACGCTACGCCTCCCTCAAGAAGCTCTTCCCCGCCGTTGCAGATAAGCTCTTCGACCGCGCCGAGAAGGAAGCCGAGGACAAGTATGAGTACTATAAGAAGCTGAGCGAGATGGAGTAATATCCAAACGGAACGCATACAGCAAAACCCCCGGGAAACCGGGGGTTTTTTTAGTTTATCCGTTTGTCTTGCGGATAGTGTGAAAAAATGATAAAATTTAACTTACAGCCAAGCGAAAGGAGAAAAGCCTATGCCAATTCATATTACCAGCGAAACGGGCCCGCTCAAAAGGGTCCTGCTGCACAGGCCGGGGCTGGAGCTTGAGCACCTGACTCCCACCAGCCTGGAGCAGCTTTTGTTCGACGACATACCCTATCTTGCCGCAGCCCAGCGGGAGCACGATGCATTCGCCAGGACCCTTGCGGACAACGGCGTGGAGGTGGTCTATCTCGAAAGGCTCATGGCGGAGACCATAGCCGGCCGGCCGGAGCTGCGCAAGGCCTTTATAGGCGAATTCATATCCCTCGGCGGGCCTCTTGCCGAAAGCCTGCATGAGCCGCTTTTCCGCTATCTTTCCAGCATAAAGGACGACCTTGCCCTAATAGAAAAGACCATGGCGGGCGTGCTCGTATCCGAGCTTTCCGTAAAGGGCAAAAGCCCCCTTACCGACCTTGTGCGCCGGGAGGGCCGCTTCGCGCTGGAGCCCATACCCAACCTTTACTTCACCCGGGACCCCTTCGCCTCCATAGGCACAGGCGTAAGCCTTAATAAGATGTACTCAGAGACCCGCCGCCGCGAGACCATATACGCCCGCTACATATTGGGCTATCATCCGGATTTCGCCGGGCAGGTACCCTTTTACTACACGCCGGATATGCCCTTCTGCATAGAGGGCGGCGATGTGCTGAACCTTTCGGAATCCGTCCTCGCGGTGGGCCTTTCCCAGCGCACCAGCCCCGAGGCCGCAGAGCTTCTCTGCGAAAGAATGTTCAGCGATCCCCTCTGCAAAATACGCACAGTGCTTGCGCTGGACATACCCGATATACGCGCCTTCATGCATCTTGATACGGTGCTCACTCAGGTGGATACCGGCAAATTCGTCATGCACCCCGGCATACGGGAAACGCTTCGCATATACGAAATAACCCCCGGCAACGGCCCCAAGGCCATAAGAGTCCGGGAGCTTACACGGCCCCTTGAGGATATATTGATGGAAAAGCTGGGGCTGGACAGCGTATCCCTCATACACTGCGGCGGAAAAGACCCCATCGCCTCGGAGCGGGAGCAGTGGAACGACGCCTCCAACACGCTGTGCATCTCTCCCGGCGTTGTGGCGGCCTATGACCGCAACGGCATAACCAACAATATACTCAGGGACAACGGCGTCACCGTGCTTGAGCTGCCCAGCTCGGAGCTTTCCCGCGGGCGGGGCGGCCCCAGGTGCATGAGCATGCCCCTCTGGCGCGATTAAAAAAATAACCTTTCAAATGTAAATAAAAAAACAAAAGGAGACGACGACCATGGCAGTAAACCTTCGCGGCAAAAGCTACCTGAAGCTTCTGGACTTTACCCCTGCTGAAATACGCTATCTTCTGGATCTTTCCAAGGACTTCAAGAGCATGAAGCGTTCAGGCGTGCCCCATAAGTACCTTGACGGCAAGAACATAGTGCTGCTCTTTGAAAAGACCTCCACCCGTACCCGCTGCTCCTTTGAGGTCGCCGGGCGCGATCTCGGAATGGGCGTGACGTATCTCGACCCCGGCTCCTCCCAGATGGGCAAAAAGGAGAGCATACCCGACACGGCACGGGTGCTGGGCAGGATGTACGACGGCATAGAGTACCGTGGATACAGCCAGCAGCTTGTAGAGGAGCTTGCCAGATACGCCGGTGTTCCCGTATGGAACGGCCTTACGGATCAGTTCCACCCCACCCAGATGCTGGCGGACCTTCTCACCATCGAAGAAAAATTCGGCCGCCTCAAGGGCATAAACTTTACCTACATGGGAGACGCCCGCAACAACATGGGCAATTCCCTCATGGTAGCCTGCGCCAAGATGGGCCTGAACTTCACCGCCTGCGCGCCGGAGGCGCTGTTCCCCGCCGAGGAGCTGGTGGAAACCTGCCGCAGGATCGCTGCGGAAAACGGCTGCACCGTCACCCTCACCGAAAACGTAGCGGAAGGCACCGCCAACGCCGACGTTATCTACACCGACATATGGGTATCCATGGGCGAGCCGGAGGGCGTATGGGCAGAGCGGATAAAGCTGCTCACCCCCTATCAGGTAAACGCCGCCGCCATGAGAAACGCTAAGGATACCGCCATATTCATGCACTGCCTCCCCTCCTTCCACGATACCCGCACCACCATAGGCGCGGATATAGCCAAAAAGTTCGGCATATCCGAAATGGAGGTCACGGACGAGGTATTCGAGGGCAGGCAGAGCGTGGTGTTTGACGAGGCGGAAAACCGTATGCACACCATAAAGGCTGTGGTGTACGCGACTCTCTGCTGATGAGGAGGGAACCATATGGCTTTTGAAATGCCCAAATACAAAGCCCCTGATTTCAGCCTTGACGTATTCAAAAACGCGCCCGACGCCGCAATGGCCCCCGCGGAGCGGGACGGCATAGCGCCGGACGACTACCACAGCACCTCCATGTTCCCGGAATACTTTAAAATAAAGGGAAGATGGCTGCTCGCTGAGGAAAGCCGCATGGACTCCTGCGTGGTATACAGGCCGGAAGCGGACCGCCTCGACGTGGTGGAGGCCCGCAACCTGAAAAAGGGCGACCTTGTGCTGCTGGGCCGCACGGAGCAGGGAAAGGACGGGATATACGTACACGCAAACGGCTTTGAGGGCGGCGGCGACGCCATTGAGGACGCCTTTGTGTTCCGCCAGGGCCGCAGCCGCGAGACCTCCTACTCAAAGGATTACGATCAGCTTACAGAGCTGCTCAAATACGAAAAGCAGCACGGCAAGGCTGTCTGGGTAATGGGCCCCGCCTTCGCCTTCGACCGGGACGCCCGGCGGGCCATGCAGGCCATAGTGGAAAACGGCTATGTTCACGGCCTCATGGCGGGCAACGCCCTGGCCACCCACGACCTTGAGGGGGCTTACCTGCATACCGCCCTGGGTCAGGATATATACACCCAGCGCTCCATGCCCAACGGGCACTATAACCATCTGGACGTGCTGAACCTCGTGCGCCGCTCAGGCTCCATACCCGCCTTCGTGGAGGAATACGGCCTGGATAACGGCATAATGGTAAGCTGTGTAAAGAATAACGTTCCCTTCGTGCTGGCCGGCTCCATACGCGACGACGGCCCCCTGCCCGAGGTGATAGGCGACGTATATCAGGCCGCCAACGCGATGCGGGATATGGTGCGGGACGCTACCACGGTCATATGCCTTGCCACGATGCTGCACACCATCGCCACCGGCAACATGACCCCCTCCTTCCGCGTGCGCAGTGACGGCAGCATACGCCCCGTATACTTCTACGCCGTTGATTCCGACGAATTTGTGGTAAATAAGCTTCTGGACCGCGGCAGCCTGAGCGCTACAACCATTGTGGCCAACGTACACGATTTCATCACCCGAGTGGCCCGGAACCTTGAAGTTATGTGATCCCCCGCAAGCGCAAAAAAAGAGCGACGATCTCGCTCTTTTTTATATTCGCCCCCTGTTACGCGCCGAAGCCGAAGGCGCTTATCAGCAGCCTGTTGCCGCCGC
Source organism: uncultured Clostridia bacterium (assembly GCA_937900325.1). Taxonomy (GTDB): domain Bacteria; phylum Bacillota; class Clostridia; order Christensenellales; family CAG-138; genus SFEL01. Next base: position 15,277 of record CALCEX010000055.1, read on the forward strand.
CGGGCACTGGAATGGATTCCTCCGAATAGTCCTTTATGCGCTCCAGGCAGCTTTCTGTCTGCTTCCGTGAGTAAAAAAGGTAAGAGCAGGACGCTGCCATGATATCCTCAAGGCTGCTGTTTTCCCGGGAAATAATCGAGCCCTTAATATCTATGGGCGCCATAGTGCGCCCCTTGCTCTATTCCTTGGCGCCGAGGCCCAGCGCGTCCGCCTCGGTCTTCATGCCCTTTATGGTAAGCTCCATGAGCGTCTCCAGCGGCATATCCAGCATTTCCGCGCCCTGCTTTATGATCTCCCTGCTGCACTTTGCGGCGAACTTTTTATCCTTGAATTTCTTTTTAAGGCTGCCTACCTCCAGGTCGGTTATGCCGGCCGGCCGCATGAGAGCGCAGGCCATGACTATGCCGGTAAGCTCATCCACCGCGAAAAGGCTCTTCTGTATATCCGTCTCGGGCCGGACCTCATCGGTGCATATGCCGTAGCCGTGGGAAATTATGGTACGGATATCCTCCTCGTCCACCCCCTCCGGGGCAAGCAGCTCCCGGACGTGCTTGCAGTGCTCCTCCGGAAACTTCTCATAGTCCACATCGTGAAGGTAGCCTATGGCCTTCCAGTATTCGGGATCCTCCCCGAAATGCTCCGCCATTGCGCCCATGGCGGAGCTGACGGCAAGCGCATGGGTAAACAGGTGCTCCTCCGTGGTATGCTTTTTCAGTATCTCCTTCGCCTTTTCCAGTGTAAGCTTCATATCCGTATCTCCTTAAAATCAAAAAAATCATTTTCTTTTCCGATGCACCTATTATACAGCAAAGGGCCGCGTATGCGACCCCCGGGATTGTAAAATTTTGTTGATTTTCTCAGCCTATTAGCCGAAGAATGTCTGTATCTGGGCATAGAGCACTATGACCATTATTACCGGCACGATGTACCTGAAGCATATATTGTAGAATTTCTCGCCCTTATAGACGTGACCGGAGCAGGTTGCCTCTTCCTTTATCATCCTGCTTCCGAATACCCAGCCTATGATTATGCTCATGGCTAACGAGCCCAGAGGCATGAGTATGCCCTCCGCTATCATATCATAAAAGTCCAGCCAGTCCGCAGTAGCACCCACGGAGGGAAGGCCGAAGGTTATCGCGGGGTTGTTTATGAGCGCGCCGCCCGCTACGTTTGTCCCGAGCCCGTCAAGCGCCGTAGGCAGACCTACGATAAATATGACCGCCCCCATTATTGCGGTTATGCTCCTGCGGTTGGCCTTCTTTCCCTTTTCCAGCTTCCTGTCTATGATATACGCGGTGTTTACCTCAAGCAGCGATATGGAGGAGGTTATAGCCGCTATGAATACGAGGGTATAGAACAGGAACCCCATGAGGTTGCCTATAAAGCCGCCCATGCCGTCCATAAATACCGTCTGAAGGGTGTTGAAGAGCAAGCCGGGGCCCTGGCCGTAATCCATGCCGAAGGCGGAGCAGGCGGGCATTACCGCCATGCCGGCCATTATGGCCACTATCGTATCGGCTACGGGGATTATTATAGCGTTTCTGTTGAGATCCTCGCTTTTTGATAGATAGGAGCCATAGGTTATCATGGCGCCCATGCCAAGAGAAAGCGAGAAGAACATCTGCCCCGCCGCGGCCTTGAGCACGCTGAAGAAGGACTTGAGGCTGTCAAAAACCGAGAAGTCCGGCACGAACATGAACTTATAGCCCTCCATGGCGCCGGGCTGGCACGCAACGTAAACTATGACTGTCACCAGCATCACCGCAAGGGCAGGCATTGCTATCCTGGAAAACTTCTCTATGCCGCCGGATATGCCGCCCATAACTATCGTTATATTGAGCAGCATGAACAGCGCATAAAAGCCGACCATGCCGGGCATATTGGCTATCCATGAGCCAAAGAAGCCCTCCGCGCCGAAGCCATCGCCGCCAAAGAGGTTCACCAGGAAGCCCAGCATATAGCGCATTACCATGCCGCCCAACACGCTGTAAAAGCCCAGGATAAGGAACGCGGAGCCTACGCCCATGTAGCCCACCCATGTGAGCTTTCTGCTCAGCGCCCTGTATGCGCCCACCGCGCCCTTGCCGGTCCTTCGGCCTATTGCCAGCTCGCCCAGCATTACCGCGAAGCCCACGAATACCACCAGTATGACGTATATCAGCAAAAAAGCGCCGCCGCCGTTTGCGCCCATCTTATACGGGAAGCCCCATATATTGCCCAGTCCTACCGCGGAACCTATGGCGGCCATCAGAAAGCCGAAGTTCGAGCTCCATTGTCCCTTGCTGTTTTCCATCTTTCAAGTTTTCCCCCTGTTTTGCTTTTCCGCTTTAACATAATAAAATTTAATATATTAAAATAGATTAATTTACAATACCACACCCCTCGCCGCTCAGTCAACATTTATTCATAAATTACTCATATTTTTGATGCTTTCTGTATAATCGGCAGCAAAAAAGCCGCACATGGCGGCTTTTCAGGCTTTGCATTTGTGTATTTTTAAGCAATTTGCTTTCGGCGCGCGGCGCCTGGCTCCCCTCGGGATAATATATTATCAGTCCTCGTTGATGTACACGCGGGGCACGCGGGGAGTGATGAGGCAGGTGAGCTCGTAGTTAATGGTGCCTACCACCTTGCTGACCTCCTCCGTGGTCATGCCTGCGCCGCCCCAGAGGGTGACCTCGTCGCCGACCTTTATGCTGTCGTCTCCGGTGACGTCTATCATGTGCATATCCATGCATATGCGGCCTACCTGCCTGAACTTCCTGCCGTGTATCATATCATAGGAGGCGTTGCTTATGCGGCGGGGGTGTCCGTCCGCATATCCCGCGGTTATTACGGCGGTGCGAATGGGCTTGTCGCTGATAAAGGTCCGTCCGTAGCTTATGGATGTGCCGGCGGGCAGATCGCGTACCTGGGCCACGCGGGACTTAAGGGTGAGCACGGGCTTGAGCTCGCCCTTGCGCGGCTCGCTGTCGGGGTACATACCGTAGAGTATTATGCCCTCGCGCACCATATCGAGGCGTGCCTCGGGGTGGGCAAGTATCGCGGCGGAATTGCTGGCATGGCACACCTCCGGGCGCAGGCCCTTCGCAATAAGGGCGTTGAGCACGGTCGTGTAGTTCTTGAACTGCCACGCGGTGTATTCATCCTCGGATGGGGTATCCGCCACGGAGAAATGGGTGAACATGCCCTTTACGGTGATGCCGGGGATCTTATATATGCGCTCGATGGTATCGGCGGCGGCAAGCGCGGCCTCCTCGCCCTGAGCGAATATGCCGGTGCGGCTCATTCCGGTATCTATTTTTATATGTACATTGAGGTTCACGCCGGCCTCGGTCGCGTATCTGCCGAATTCCAGCGCCGTGCGCTCATCCTGCACGGCCTGGGTTATATCGTATCTGGCAAGGGTCTCGGCGTACTTTTCGGGGGTATAGCCCAGTATGAGTATGGGCTTGGTCACGCCGCCCTCGCGAAGCTCTATCGCCTCGGACAGGCAGGCTACCGCGAAGAAATCAGCGCCCTGCTTTTCCAGGAAAAGGCCGCAGTGTACCGCTCCGTGGCCGTATGCGTTGGCCTTGATGACGCAGAGCACCTTCTTGCCGGTGCGCCTGGCTATTTCAAAGTTGTGCTTCAGTGCCGCCATGTCTATTTCCGCCCATGTGCGGGCCTTGGGATCGATATTGCTCATTTTGAGCCTCCTTGTATTTTTTGTTAATAAAATGTCATTGCGTGGGTCTTTTTCTGTTTTAATTTTAGAACAATGCCGGACTTTTTGCAACAAAAAAGGCCGCCTGAGGCGGTCTTTTTATAAAATTTTCCCTCGGGACCTATTTCTTCCTTCCGAAGAGCCTGGCCATGCCGCCGGATACGGTATTAAGGTTGTCTATGCTCTCGGAGAGCGCCTCGAAGTCTATGTCTTGCAGCTGCCGCAGGGTCTTTATAAGCTCTGCCGCGGCGTCCGTCAGGCTTTCGCTGCCGGCCCTTGTAAGCTCTGTGATGCCCTCGCTCATGGCGATAAAATCCACCTGCTGCAATTGGTCCACAACGGCGGAAAGCTCGTTTACGGTGTTGTCCGCGTTGGTCAGTATGCTGCTTGCCCTGGGCAGCACCACCGCGGCGCTTACGAGCGCCACCGCCGCCACCAATACGCAGGCCACGGTGCGTATGAGGTCCATTTTGTGCATCTTCCTCAGAAGCGCCGCGTTCAGCTCTTCCCCGGTCTGTGTCTGCCTGGTCTCCATGGTATATCCCCCTTATTTGACTATTTCGCCATAGCCGGCGCTTATGAACTCCCTGAGCCGTTCCGGGTCCAGCAGCAGCATCTGCCCACGTATGCCGGCGCTTACCGCTATCCTGTCGAAAAGCTGGGCAGTTTCCTCTATATATGTGGGAAGCTGCTTCTTCATGCCTATGGGAGAGCAGCCGCCCCGAACATACCCCGTCAGCACGGGCAGCTCCTTCACATGTATCATCTCGGCCCTTTTATTGCCGGATATCGCCGCCGCCTTTTTAAGGTCAACCTCCTCGGCGACCGGGATGCAGCACACGAAAAGGCCGTTTTTATCCCCCCGGAGCACCAGCGTCTTGAAGGTGCTGTCCGGATCGAGGCCAAGCTCCGCCGCGGCGTGTACGCCGGAAAGGTCGCTCTCGTCGTATTGATATTCCCGCGCCTCAAAGTCAATGCCCGCGGCTGCGAGCATGCGCATGGGATTGGTTGTCACCATTGCTATATCCCCTTATGCTTTAGTATACCTGAGTATACCACCGGAAGCAGTATCATTGCAACGAGCGCCACTATGGCGACCACTGGCTTTATCCAGCCTCCAACTATGGCTGCCGCGCCGCACACGATCCATACAAACCCGGCAAAGCGGTGAGTCTTATCCCAGTTTTCGTCTGAGCTCAGCGTCCATGGTATCTTTATGCCCACAACGCCGTTGCGCCTGCACTTTGGCAGGTAATTTCCTATTATTATGAACATTATGCCGAGTATGCTGCATACTATCCTGCCCATATCAAAGCTCACGCCCATGGCCGAATACAGCATTACCGGCACCAGTATAAGGCTCAGCACAGGTATTATCCAGCGGCACAGCCACATAAGCCTGGGAGATACCTTATCGGCCAGCTTATTCTCCTTTTCCCATCCGCCAACGGCCTTTATGCTGACCGGGCGCACCTTCACAAAGGGGCTGTCGGGATATATCTCCATGGCTATGCTGCATACAAGATTGATGAGCGCCAATATGGCCGGCATACCAAAGGCCGCTATGGCCCTGCTGCTCCAGCCGTCCGGCTGGTTATCCATGCCCCAGTGAATAGCCACCACATCCGGCAGCCTGTCGTACAGGGCTATGCCCAGCGCTATCGGCAGCAGCGTTACCAAAGTCGTAATTACCGTCAGCTTACTTATCTTCTTCATCGTCCTTACCTCCCATAAAGCCCCTGCACCAAAGCATTATCTCCTCAAATACGCTGGTGTTAAGCTGATAATATATAAAGTTCTTTTCCCGGTTCTCGTATATGAGCCCCGCCTTTTTAAGCTGGCTCAGGTGGTATGATACCGTGGCCTGCGTCATGTCGAAATGGCTCGCTATGTCACCGGCGGACATCATGCCTCCCTTTAAAAGCTCCAGTATCTCCCTCCGCACCGGGTCCCCGATGGCCTTGAAGGTCTCCATCATTCGCGCCTCACCTCTTTTGAATTCTGTCTAATTAGATAATATTCTAAACTCCCGTCTTTGTCAACGGGTATTTAGATGTTTTTCTAATTATTTTGTTTCGCATCGCCACTCTTTTTATAGTATAATATACGCAGCGGGCGATAAAAACACGGCCCCGTCGGGTAGTCGTGGGCGTACCCATCAGGGTATCAGTAACCTGCCTCCTTGGTTGTCCCTTCCCCGCAGCAAGCTGTTTTAAGGAGGCCAAAACAATGCAAGACGCATCACTTACCCTCACCCTGTTTCATGACGGTCAGTTTTATGTGGGCATATTCGAGCGCCGGGAGGGAATGCAGCTCTCGGTCTGCCGCGTAGTATTCGGCGCGGAGCCAAAGGACGGGGAAATAATGGATTTCCTGAATAGGGATTTCCGCCGTCTCTCCTTCAGCCCCAAGGTAAAAGAGGAGCGCAAGCCGCTGCCCTCCAACCCGAAGCGGCTGCAAAGGGAGATAGCCCGCCAGGTGAGCTCCATAGGCACCGGCACAAAGTCCCAGCAGGCGCTTCAGCTCCAGCGGGAGCAGAATAAGCTTATTCGTCAGGAAAAGACAAAGGAACAGAAGGAAGCGGAAAAGCGGGCGGCCTTTGCGCTGCGTCAGGAAAAGAAAAAAGACAAGCGCCGTGGCCATTGACCTGCGGCGCAATCATAAATGGAGGTAATAATAATGGAAGAGGTTCAGAATAACGCCCTCATCGGCGTCGATGAATTCAACAGAGTGGAAATGCGGGCCGGCACCATAATCGAAGCGGGTCCCAACAAGAAGGCCCGCAATCCCGCATATAAGCTCAAGATAGACTTCGGCCCCGAGATAGGCGTAAAGACCTCCTCCGCCCAGATAACTGAGCTTTATACCGAGGAGCAGCTCATTGGAATGCAGGTGATATGCTGCACCAACCTCACGCCGATACACATAGGCTCCGTAAAGAGCGAGGTGCGCATACTCGGAACCGATTCAGAGCAGGGCGTGGTGCTGCTTCGCCCGTCTGAGCAGGTCAAAAACGGGGACAGGGTGTTTTAGCTATGGAATTCATCAAGGCGGAGGAAAAACATATAGACGCCATCGAGGGGATATATTCCCGAATAATCGACGCGCAGGATAACGGCGGGAGCTATGTCGGCTGGCAGCGGGGAGTTTATCCAACCCGGCAGACTGCGCTGGCTTCTCTCGAGCGCGGCGACCTTTTCGTATGCATTGACGGCGGGCGCGTCGTTGCCGCCGCCATAATCAACCGTATACAGGTGCCGGTATATTCAGAGGTGAGCTGGCTTTACCCCGCAGGGTCTGATAAAGTGATGGTGCTGCATACCCTCGTCGTGGATCCGCTCTGCGCGGGCAGAGGCTACGGCACCGCCTTCGTGGCATTCTATGAAGGCTATGCGCGACAAAACGGCTGCACTGTGCTGCGGATGGATACCAACGAGAAAAACGCCGCCGCCCGCCGCCTTTACGCCCGATTGGGCTACCGCGAGGCCGGAATCGTGCCCTGTGTGTTCAACGGGATAAAAGGCGTTGGGCTGGTGTGCCTGGAGAAGAGGGTTTAAGCGTAGGGACGGCTCTCTCCGGGCGGCAAAACCCGAAATAAACTCAAAGAAGTGACCAAAGGTCACTTCTTTGAAAGTTTTACAGTTCTTTAAACGCATCCTTGCCAAGCCCGCATATGGGGCAGACCCAATCCTCCGGGACGTCCTCCCAGGGGGTGCCGGGGGCTACGCCGTTATCAGGATCGCCCAGCTCCGGATCGTATATATAGCCGCAGGGGCATTCGTACTTTTTCATGGCTGCTTCTCCTTTTTGCTTTGCTTATTCGCCGAAATAGCGCTTGAGCAGGCCCTCGAAGGCCTTGCCGTGGCGGGCCTCGTCGCGGGCCATCTCGTGGACGGTGT
>CALCEX010000056.1 GCA_937900325.1 uncultured Clostridia bacterium
GACAGGGAAATGCCAAAGGCACTGAAATACGCCGAATTTTTATGCAGAACAGGGGCCGATGCCGCCATAGTGCAGGATATGGGCCTCATAAGCCTTATACGAAAAAATATCCCGGAGCTTCCCTTGCATGCCAGCACCCAGATGGGCATACACGATATGAACGGCGCAAGGGAGGCTGAGAAGCTGGGCCTCGAGCAGGTAGTGCTGTCCCGGGAGGTGCCTCTTTGGGAGATCGGGTATATACACAATAATACGCCCATAGCCCTCGAGGCTTTTGCCCACGGGGCGCTTTGCATGAGCTTTTCAGGTGCTTGCCTGCTTTCCTCAATGGCTGGAGAAAGAAGCGGCAATCGCGGCACCTGCGCACAGCCCTGCCGAAAGCGCATGGGGCTTGATGATAAGCCGGGCAGGAATGAATACGATCTCAGCCTTGGCGACCTATGTATGATAGAGCATCTGGGAGATCTGGAACGGGCCGGCATAAGCTGCATCAAATTAGAGGGGCGCATGAAGCGGGCAGAATACGTTGCCGTGGTGACGCGGGCATACAGGGACGCGCTGGACGGCGCGGATAAAGCCGAAATATCCCGGCATAAGAAGCGCATGCTGGATATGTTTGATCGCGGCGGCGGCTGTACGGGCTATTTTTACGGGGACAATGTACACACCGGCTGCGTAGCCGTAAGCGACAGGTCAAAGGAACTTATCAAGGAAGCCGCCAACAGCTATGCTAGGGAAACGCGCAGGCAGCCTGTGAATATTGAGCTGCATATGCGCGTCGGCGAGGCTGCGCAGCTTATCCTGCGCTCAGAAGGCAATAGTGCGATGGCCGTGGGCGACGTTGTACAGCCCGCCCAAAAAGCTCAAACTGCCGAAAGGTATATGGAACAGGCCCAAAAGCTGGGGGATACGCCATTTATATGCGCAGGCATGAAGGCGGATATTGATGAAAAGGCTTTCCTTCCCATGAGTGCTGTGAACGCCCTGCGCCGCGACGCTTCCGCTAAGCTGTTAGAGTCTATGCACCGAAGAAGAAGCTGCGGCAGCGGCGATGCCCCAAGGCTTGAAAACCGGCCTGTGGAGCACACCCGTATAACCGTCATAGCGAGCACATCGGAGCAGGCGAAGGCGGCATTCGGCGCGGGAGCCGATGAGGTGGCTCTGGAGCCCTGTGAATTTCAAATTGCAGCCTTTGAGGCATCTGCTGCGTTTAAAAGGAACGGAAAGCTTTTGATATCCCTTCCTGTGGCAATAATAAGCCATAAGGAAGAAGAAAAGCTTATGAAGATAATCGAGAGCGGACTGATAGACGGCGGCATAGCGGCAAACATAGGCCAGCTCGAGCTTATAAAGGCTCTGCCTCTGAGGATAGCGGGTACGCAGATGAACGCCATGAACGGCTATACCGTGCAGACATATAGGGATATGGGCTTTGACAGGGTGACGCTTTCGCTGGAGCTTACCAAACCCCAGCTGCGGGACATTGCGGGAGACGGCACTGCCGTGAGCATATACGGCAGGGCGCAGCTGATGCAGCTTCGCCATTGCCCGGTAAAAGAATACAAGGGATGCCGCGGATGCGATGGCTTCCCGGGTAAAATGGTCGACGAGGGAGGCAGGGAATTCCCTCTGTGCAACGTTAGGCAGGAGGACGGCTGTCTGGTACGGCTGCTCAACTGCCTGCCCACCGATATAACGGATCTGTACGGCGAGCTGCCAAAGCCTGAGGCCGTGCAGCTTGCATTTTATGATGAGGACCCCGAAAGGGTACGGGAATGCATAGCAGCAGCTATGGCGGCGAGAGACGGCAGAAGGACATCCCCGCCTAAAAACGCCACCCGCGGCCATTGGAACAGGGCAGTAGATTGAATTCGGAGATGAATATGCAGGAAAAGGTTTTAAAAACACTTGAATATGACAAAATAGCCGAAATGCTGAAGGCAAAAGCCGTGACCTGCGCAGGCGCAGAGCTTGCGGAGAAAATGGAGCCTTACGATACATTCGAAAAAGTAAAATCCGCGCTGGCATTTACGGCCGAGGCGGAAACAGTCATTATACGCACAGGACGTTCTCCAGTGGATAGTTTCCCGGATATGCGGGAATGCCTGAAGCGCATACATGCGGCGCTGTTTGTATCCCCTGCCGAGCTTATGGGCATATCGCGCTGCCTGCGCGCTTCGCGCCTTGCAAAGGAGGCCATCGAGAAGGAAGAAAACGTTCCGCTCCTC
>CALCEX010000057.1 GCA_937900325.1 uncultured Clostridia bacterium
TATCGGGAATAATGCTCAACTGGATAACCCTCTACCTCACAAATATGCTGCTCACAAATGTAAAGGAAGAAACCAGCCCGTACACAATGGTGCTGAACACCGTCAATCCCAGTGCGGTGCTGCCCTCCCTTGGCCTGGGCAAGCTGTTCAATAATAACCAGTATGTCGGCCTTGCCATTCCCCTCGCCGTAATCATAGCAATAGTGGTGCTGATCATACTGGGAAAGACCCGCTTCGGTTATGAGCTGCGCGCTACCGGCTACAATAAGAACGCAGCAAAGTATTGCGGCATGGCCGAAAAGCGCAACATTATCCTCTCCCTCGGCATTTCCGGAGCATTGGCAGGACTGGGCGCGGCTATGCTTTACCTTACCGGATACGAACAATGGCAGTGCTCTACTTCCTCTGTCCCCGGCATGGGCTTCAATGGCATAGCGGCCGCGTTTTTAGGAGGGCTGAACCCGATAGGCTCGATATTCTCCTCCTTCTTCTTTCAGCATATAACCGCCGGCGGCGCATACGTGGATAAGTCCATGTACTGTTCCCAGATATCAGACCTTATCTCCGCCATAATCATCTATCTTTGCAGCTTTGTGCTGTTCTTTAAAACAGTTATGAACCGCAGTATTGCAAAGAGCGAGGAGAAAAAGGCCCGCCTGGAAAAGCAGGCGGCACTCAATACAAATACCGAGAAAGGGGGCGACGATTAATGGTACTGTTGATACAATACACCCTGCTGTTCGCTTCTGTTCTGCTGCTGGTTGCCCTTGGCGGCTGCTTCTCCGAGCATTCCGGCGTGATCAACCTTGGTCTTGAAGGCATAATGGTAATGGGCGCACTGGGCGGCGCGCTGATGATGCGCTACCTGCCCGACGGTACTCCGGCCGCCATCGTGGTACTGCTGGTGATACTTACCAGCATCATTGCAGGCATGCTTTATTCCTGCCTGCTGGCCATATCCGCCATTCACTGCAATGCCGATCAGACAATTGTCGGCACCGCCATGAACATACTCGGCACGGCGGCGGCTACCGTTATCGTCAAGGCCATTAACACCGCGACTAATCCCGATGACGTATCCTCTACCATACAATATGTCAACGCCAAGAAGGCCTTTCTTGTGAATATAGGCTCCTTTGAGTTCAACTGGTTCATGCTGGTAGCAGTGATAGCGCTGGTGCTGTCCTATATCACCCTGTACAAGACCAAGTTTGGCCTCAGGCTTATGGCCTGCGGCGAACATCCTCAGGCAGCCGACAGCGTAGGCATAAACGTATTCAAGATGCGCTGGGCCGGCGTGCTGATCTCTGGCCTTCTGGGCGGTCTTGGCGGAATAATGTACATCACCTGCGGCGTAAGCGAATGGAAATTCGAATACGGCGTCGCGGGTTTTGGCTTCCTCTCCCTCGCCGTCATGATATTTGGCCAGTGGAAGCCCACGAAGATAGCGCTTGCGGCCCTTCTGTTCGGCTTTTTCAGGGCTCTTTCAAATGTATACTTTGGCTTCGCTTTCCTCAAAAATCTCAATATCCCCAGCGGCATATACAATATGCTGCCGTATGTTATCTCCCTTGTCGTACTGGCCTTCACCTCCAAGAAGTCCAGAGCGCCTAAGGCGGAGGGCATCCCATATGATAAGGGTCTGAGGTAAAAAAGCCCATGGCAAAGCTGTATTTCCGCTATGGAGCGATGAGCTCAAGCAAGACCGCCAATGCCCTCATGGTAAAATACAATTACGGCGAACGGGGGCAGAACGCCCTGCTTGTCAAGCCTGCCATAGACATACGGGATGGAATTCGCACGATAAGGTCCCGCTGCGGCCTCTCCTCAGAGTGCATACTGTTCCATGAGATGGACATGGCCGCCATAAAGCGCGGCGACTACGACTGCATAATCGTGGATGAGGCACAGTTCCTCTCAAAGGGTGAGGTGAAACTACTGACCGATATCGTTGACGAATACAATGTGCCCGTGATCTGCTACGGCCTTCGCACCGACTTTCAGGGCAACTTTTTCGAGGGCAGCCATTGGCTTATGGCCTGGGCCGATACTATCGAGGAGATAAAGACCATCTGCTGGTGCGGCCGCAAGGCCATATGCAATGCGCGCCTTGATGGCAAGGGCGGCATAACCAAGATCGGCGAGCAGGTAGTTCTCGGCGCAAACGACAAATACATCGGCCTTTGCAGAAAGCACTGGCGGCTTGGAGATCCCGGCCCGGATCTTAGGAATTAACAGATTTACCGATATGCTAAAGGCGCGTGCCGCAGGGCACGCGCCTTTATTATGCTCCTATATCCTACTTATTAAACAAATCGGCAAAGAATTTGCTGACGCTTCCGAAGAATCCAGTTACCTTTTCAGCGATCGTCGAAACGGCCTCTGCCGCCTTATCCTTGGCAGTCATGGCTTTTTCAACGGTATTGGTGATGGAGGCCAGCTTTTCCTTGAGCTGGCTGACGT
>CALCEX010000058.1 GCA_937900325.1 uncultured Clostridia bacterium
AGCAACTCCAAGTCGCTGAATGACGTTAAGGTGCGTCAGGCTATCGCATATGCTCTGGACCGGAGCAAGATAATCTCAAATATTTATATGAACCGCGCTCAGGCCTGCGATGTGCCGATAGCGCCGGATTCATGGATATATGAGACAAAGTCAAAGCTATACGACTATAACACAGTAAAAGCGCTGGAGCTGCTTGAGGAGGCGGGGTGGACGGACAGCGACGAGGACGGCAGGCTTGAGAAAAACGGCATGGCCCTTACCGAAATGAGCCTGAAGATACTGGTAAACGATTCTACGGACAGCACCCGCAAGAACGCTGCCGCAGCGATATCAGAGCAGCTTGAGGAACTGGGCATAGCTACCGAAATAGTTGCCGCACCCTTTTCCATAGCGTCAGAGAAGAACGAGTATACCGATAAACTGGCGGCGGGAGAATACGATATCGCGCTGGTTGGGATAAACGTAGGCAGAGACGGAGATATGCGGGATGTAATGGCGCAAGACGGCAAGGCGAATTACGGCAACTATTATGATGCGGAGCTGTATGAGCTCGCATGCGCCATGATGAAAGCTGGGGACGAGGCCTCATACCGCAGCGCAGCGTCAAAGTTTCAGCTTGCCTTCGCGGAGAAGCTGCCGTTCATACCGCTGTATTTCAGGCTGGACAGCATAGTGTGCGCCGCCGAAATAAAAGGCATGACGGATATTCGCGAACCGGATATAATGAGAAACGTGGATAAGTGGTATATATACGTCACGCAAAAACAGAAATAGAATTATTGGAGAGACGATGGAAAAGAGAAACATGACGGTATCCGCCATAGTGGCAGTTGTTGTAATTATAGGCGATCAGCTCAGCAAGCACTGGGCGGAGACCTGGCTCCGGACAAATGGCGAGTATAAAATATGGGACGGCGTGCTGCATCTGCGTTACGTCGAAAACCGGGGCGCGGCCTTCGGAATGATGCAGGGAGGGAAATGGTTCTTCCTGGTAATTACCGGCATAGCCTGCGCGGCGATACTGTATTTCCTCATAAAGGAACGCAAAAAGCTGCATTTTATGATGACCTTTTCGCTTGCGCTGCTGCTTTCCGGCGCGATAGGCAACCTTATAGACAGGGTAGCTCTCGGCTACGTCCGGGATATGATATATGTGGCGCTGATAGACTTTGCGGTGTTCAACGTAGCGGATATGGCGGTAACCGTGGGATGCTGCCTTCTTATTCTGGATCTGCTGTTTTTCAAAGGAAGAAAGTATATGGACATGATGGACAAAAAAACAAAACCCGGAGAGAACAGCTGATAAAATGGCAAGGCTGAGGATCGAACGGGACGAAGAAGCGGATAATGTCAGGGAGCAGACGTTTACTGCGGATAAGGCGGGAGAACGCCTGGACGTTTTCTGCGCCCGTGTAAGCGATAATACCCGCTCTGCAGTGCAGAGAATGATAACCAATGGGGTCGTTATGCTCAACGGCGCGTCAGCAAAATCAAAGGATAAGCTGAGGCCGGGCGATGCCGTGACAATAGCCCTTCGCCCGCCGGAGGAAGTGGACATAGCGCCGCAGGACATACCCATAGATATAGTTTACGAAGATGCGG
>CALCEX010000059.1 GCA_937900325.1 uncultured Clostridia bacterium
CCGGAGGATATGACATTCGGCGAGCTTGCGCGGCTTTCCGAAAGCAAGTTGAATACCCGTGTCCGCATAGCCGGGGACGCCAACGCCGTAATACGCCGTCTGGCCATGACAGGCGGAGGCGGCGCAGAGGAGCTTTTCGACGCAAAGTCTGCCGGCGCGGACGCCTATATAACCGGCGAAATGAAGCACCATCTTGCGATCCAGGCAGAGTTCATAGGGCTCAATGTCATAGAAGCGGGCCATTATGAAACGGAACGTATAGTGCTGCCCGAGCTTATTAAACGTTTACAGCGGGAAACAAATGATGTACAATATAGGTTGACTTTTTCGGAATCGCCGTGCTTAAGGGGAATTTAAGCTTTCCCGCACGATCATTATACGGAGGTAGAAGGATATGACAAAAATCAACGATCTCTGGCTGTATGACCAGGCCGAGCAGGAGGTTGCAAAGATAGACAGCGGACAAGGCTCAATAAGCTCCACAGCTTTTTAAGCGAGCAGCAGTCCGCCGTAACAAGTATTTCCAAGCAGATAGACGCGCGCGGCGCGCTCATAGGAAAGCTATCGGCCCAATGTCATGAGCTCGAGCGCAGGTTGGAGCTTGAAGTATCCGAGTTCGACACCATGGAAAAGGACGAGGAATGCACCGCCGCGGAGATGACGGAATCCGCTCCATGGAAAGCCTTCTGGACCAGATAAGCTCCGTACGCAAGGAGCTTGGCGACGCAATGGCATACCTTGAAAGGGCCAGCGCTGAATATAAGGAAACTTATACCAAAGCCGGCCGCGCCAAGAAAGAATATGACTCCGTGCGCGCCGCCTGTGAAGCCGAAGCACAGGAAGCAAAACCCGAAAGGGAAAAGGCTGCCGCAGAAGCGGCAAAGCTGCGGGCGCTTGTAGATCCGGCGCTGCTCAAGCGATATGACGCTATCCATGCAAACCACGCCCAGCCCATGGCTACCGTGGAAAACAGCCAGTGCAGCGGCTGCCGTATGTCACTGCCCACCGCAATAGTAAAAAAGGTCGCCTCCGGCTCCGACATAGTGGAATGCGAAAACTGCGGAAGGATAT
>CALCEX010000060.1 GCA_937900325.1 uncultured Clostridia bacterium
ATTCCCACGATGTTTGGCGAATATGCGCTTTCTTTGTAAGAACAGCCAAAAAGAAAGAGAGCGAAGGATCTTTTTCCTTCGCTCTGAAGCGCCTTTGCTTATATATTATGCCATAAGCTTTACGCCGGAACTGGTGCCGAGCCTTGTCGCGCCCGCCTTTATCATGTTTTCTGCGTCATCGCGGGTCCGCACTCCACCGGCGGCCTTTACTCCCATATCCGGGCCGACTGTCTCACGCATGAGCGCAACGTCGTGCACGTTTGCTCCCGCAGTGGAAAAGCCGGTGCTGGTCTTTACATAGTCGGCGCCCGCCCTTACGGCGCAGCGGCAGGACTCGCGCTTTTCCTCATCGGTAAGCAGGCAGGTCTCGATTATGACCTTCAGCAGCGCCTTGGGATGGCATGCGTCAACCACCGCCTTTATGTCTTCCTCCACAAATTCCCAGTTGCCTTCCTTGGCGGCGCCTATATTGATGACCATGTCTATCTCGTTTGCGCCTTTTTCTACCGCCAGCCTGGCTTCGTATGCCTTTGCCTCGGTAAGCATTGCGCCGAGAGGGAAGCCGACTACGCAGCAGGTGGAGACGCCGCTGCCCTTGAGCTCGTTCGCCACCAGCCCGGCATAGCAGGAATTTACACATACGCTGGCAAAATCGTACTTCTTCGCTTCGTCGCATATTTTCTTTATCTGTTCGGTAGTAGCGTCGGGCTTGAGAAGGGTATGATCGATGTACTTATTGAGTTTCATCATTATTATTCGTATTCCTTTCGGCAAAATTCTTTATTTTTTATTATTATACCATATAATTTGAATTTAATCCCTTCAAACATCGCATATCCGGATAATATGCATCATTTTCCCAAAATGCGGCATCCTATAAACGCATTACGTTTTTAAAGGGGGCGCTTATGGCGGAGTTCAGAATACCCATACGGATACTTTACGGCGAGGGCGCCTTGGAGCATATAGCCGGTCTCCGAGGGGAGCGAATGCTGCTGGTGCATGACTGCGAGGCCGCGTGCAGTATAGCGCAAAAGCAAGCCGGGCGCACCGGTATGCACATAAGGGTATTCAGCGTACCTGAAGGTCCTGTCGGCAGCCCGACGGTGCTGGAAGGGGCAAAAGCGCTTATGGAGTTCAAGCCGGGCTGGATAATCGCAATAGGGGGTCATGCCGCCATGGACTGCGCGAAGCTTATGCGGATATTCTATGAGCGTCCCGACCTCACCCCGGAGGATCTTATCAGATCCGACATACCCAGGATGAAGCTGGG
>CALCEX010000061.1 GCA_937900325.1 uncultured Clostridia bacterium
GGTTTACCGGCCTTTAATCATTGCGCCTTCTCCAGCGCCCTTTCCCTTAATTTTTCCATTATGCGGTTCTCGAGCCTCGATACCTGCACCTGAGATATGCCAAGGTACGCCGCGATCTCGCTCTGCGTCTTGTCGCGGAAGTATCGCATTACTACTATCTTCTTTTCCCGGCTGTCCAGTATCTCCATGAGCTGCTGCAAAAGCACCCTGTCGAGGGCCGTGTCCGTGCCGTCCTCCTCGGCGGTTATCCTGTCCATCACCAGCGCCTCCCCCTCGTCGCCGTATACCGGCTCGTATATGGATACGTGCGGCCGGGAGGCGTCCAGTGCCAGAGCTATATCCTCCGGCGTTTCACCTATGTACTCCGCTATTTCCTGCACGCCGGGGTCCCGCCCCAATGCCGTACCAAGCTCCCGCTGCGCGGCGCACGCCTTTGCGGCAAGCTCCTTCAATGTTCGGCTTACCTTTATCATTCCGTCGTCCCGGAGGAATCTCTTTATTTCGCCCGCTATCATCGGCACGGCATATGTGGAGAAGCGCACGCCATATGAGCTGTCAAAGTTTTTTATGGCTTTTACAAGACCCATGCTGCCTATCTGATACAGATCATCGTACTCCGTACCCCGGTTGAGATACTTCTTTACTATGGAGCGTACAAGAGCCATGTTGCGCTCCACCAGCTCGTTCATGGCTTCCCTGTCGCCGGATCGGGCCAGCTTTATGTATTTCAGCGTTTCTTCGTATGGAAACTGCGGGTTGGGCATGATTTTTTCATCATTCATCTTCCCTCACCGCCGAAATGCTCTTTTTCATTGTGACCCTCGTGCCATTTCCCGGCTCGGATTCCACCCTTACGTCATCCATAAAGGCCTCCATCACCGAAAAGCCCATGCCGGAACGCTCAAGATTCGGCTCGGTAGTGTAAAACGGCTGCATTGCAAGCGCTACGTTTTCTATCCCCCTGCCTTTATCCTCTATTTCAAATGTGAGCAGACGGCCCTCTGCGGTACAGCGCATATATACCTTTTGAGCCGGGTCGTTGCCGTAGCCGTGTATTATTGCGTTGGTCACCGCCTCGCTTATGGCGGTGCGTATGTCCGTCAGCTCCCCAATGGTGGGATTGAGCTGGGCCGAAAATGCCGCCGCCACCGACCTGGCCAGTGATTCGTTTTGCGATATGCTGTCAAAGCTGAGCTCCATGCTGTTTTTCGTCATCGTAACTTACCCCCTGATCTATTTTCTTTCCAGCAGCGCCAGTACGCCGGCCATTCTGAGTATCTTCTCCGCATATATGCTCATGCCGCATATTCTGAGCTTTCCCCCGCTTTCGCTCATGCGCCGGTATCTGCCCAGCACCACGCCTATGCCTGAGCTGTCCATAAAGGTTATACCGTTCATGTCCAGCGTCAGCAGCCTTACGCTGCCGTCCAGTTCGCGATCTATCTCCTCACGAATGATGGCCGCGTTGTGGTGGTCCAGCTCTCCCGAGAGCACGATGCGAAGCTCCCTTCCTCTTCTGTTCTTTTCAAGCTGCATAATTACCTCCGATTTACCGCTTTTGCCCTGCTTATGGCTTGTCCCTTCAGGGCTTTATCTTGGTTATTCTCCGCGCAGATTTCGCC
>CALCEX010000062.1 GCA_937900325.1 uncultured Clostridia bacterium
AAAAGGACAGCGCCGGGGAATGTAAAAAGGAAGAAGCTTCTCAAGCCGCTGAAGAAAAGCCGGAGGCTGAAGAAAAGGACCGGAAAGACGGCACCGATGACGGGCAGTAAAGCAAAAAAACATTCGGGGGATTGAAGAATGCGAAACCTTACCATGATGACGGATCTTTACCAGCTTACCATGATGTACGGCTACTACAAATTCGGCATGACGAAAAACCAGGCTGTTTTCGATGTGTTTTTCAGGGAAAATATGCCAAACAGCGGCTATACCATCGTGGCCGGCCTCGATACCGCCATAGATTACATAAAGAACATACACTTTGATCCCGACGATATAGAATACCTCCGCAGCCTGAAGCTCTTTGACGAGGGCTTCCTGAAGGTGCTTAGCGAAATGCATTTTACCGGCGAGGTATATGCCATACCTGAAGGTACGCCCGTGTTTCCCTATGAGCCTCTCGTGCGTGTAAAGGCCCCGATCATGGAGGCGCAGCTTGTGGAGACTACGCTGCTCAATATAATCAACCACCAGACACTTATAGCCACCAAGGCAAGCCGTGTGGTTTACGCTGCGGATGGCGGAGCAGTGCTTGAGTTCGGGCTTCGCCGCGCTCAAGGCCCGGATGCGGGCACATACGGCGCAAGGGCGGCCATAATAGGCGGCTGCAGCTCTACCAGCAACGTGCTTGCAGGCCAGCTTTACGATGTGGCGATCGCAGGCACTCACGCTCACAGCTGGGTGATGAGCTTCCCGACCGAGCTGGATGCCTTCCGCGCATATGCGGAGATATTCCCGGATTCCTGTATGCTGCTTGTGGATACCTACGATACTCTCAAGTCCGGCGTGCCAAATGCCATAAAGGTGTTCGATGAGCTGAGGGCAAAAGGCCATAAGCCGGTGGGCATACGTCTCGACAGCGGCGATCTTGCATATTTTTCCAAAGAGGCTCGCAAGATGCTGGATGCCGCAGGCTATCAGGATGCGCGCATATTTGCTTCAAGCGACCTTGACGAATATGTTATCCGCGAGCTGAAAGCGCAGGGCGCAAGGATAGACGTATGGGGCGTGGGCACCAAGATGATAACATCCTATGACTGGCCTGCGCTGGGCGGCGTATATAAAATGTCCGCCGAGATAGTGGACGGCAAAATGACGCCCAAGATAAAGATAAGCGAGAACCCTGCAAAGCTTACCAATCCCGGATATAAGAAGATATACCGCCTGTACGGCAATAAGGACAACATGGCGCTTGCGGATATAATCGCCCTTGACGATGAAACAATAGACGACAGCAAGCCTATCAAGCTGTATAATCAGCTTCATACCTATCAAACCAAGGTGATAAGGGATTTCCATGCGAGAGAGCTTCTGGTGCCGGTATTCGTGAACGGCAGGCAGGTATATGAAAGCCCCGATGTATGCTCAATAAGGGAATACAGCAAAAGGGAGCTGGCTGCATTCTGGGAGGAATACAGGCGCATACTCAATCCTCATACCTACAAGGTGGATATATCAGATAAGCTGTATAACCTTAAGATGGAACTTATCCATGAAAACAGGGAAGAATATGAGCAAGAGGATTGCTAAGCTGCTTACGGCCGCCACGGTATGCCTGCTGCTTACAGGCTGCGTGAATACGGGGGCGCATATCGTCCCTTCCGTAACCATTCCGCCGGAGCCCACGCAGCCCCCCGAACCTACCCCAAGCCCTACGCCGGAGCCGGTGCAGGTGGAGGAAATGGCGGATCTCAGCAGCGCATACGATAAAAACGGATTGCTGATAGTGGGCGAAGAACACTTTCAGCAGTATATATACTTCAAAAACATTCAGGTATATGAGCAGTGCGGGGATACGTTTATGGATGCCGTTGCGGTAAATGAGTATCCGGATACACTGGTATGTGCGCTGAACATACGTTTTTTTGATGAGGATGGCACAGAAATAGCATCCGGCAGGGTGCAGACCCGAGACGGCCAATATGTGCTGCGGCTGGAAAAAGGAGACAATACCCTGTTTGCCCAGATAGATACGGACATGACGCTTACTGATAAGGAGTTCCGGCTGGAGTACAGCGAAGATCTGAACGTACTGCCGGAATAATAGGAGGATACAGATGGATTACAGAAAAAGCCATAGGATACTTTGGACATGCCTTATAGGGGCGCTGGTGCTTTCGATAATAAACTGCGTGCTGGCATATATAAACGAAAGCGCCGCCATAGTGGGTATAGCGGTAGCGGTAATAGTGGCGGCTGCCGGTATAATACAGGCTATAAAGTTTTTCCGCTGCCCGTATTGCGGCTGCAATCTGTATCTATGGGGCCAGGGGAGAATGCCCGAATACTGCCCGGACTGCGGAGAACGGTTGATACCGCGCAAGGAAAGTTGAGCCGGCTGAATAAAGCAGGCGCCGCATTGGATCGATCTGTGTATATTGCCGGGCACATATATAAATTTCATTGACTTTGAAAATATCATTTGATATAGTATTTTAAGTGATAGCGGACGAATACGATTGCTTTGGCGGAAACGCCCGAACATATAAAAATAAAAACTTACAGAATGGAGATAAAACCATGGAAAGAATCAAGACCCTTGAGACCCGCAACCTCTGCGAGAGCGCAAAGAACGGCGGCTGCGGCGAATGCCAGACCTCATGCCAGTCCGCCTGCAAGACCAGCTGCGGCGTGGCCAACCAGAAGTGTGAGAATAAGAACAACTAAAATTGGCAGTAAAAGTTGCCGCCTGTTCCCAGG
>CALCEX010000063.1 GCA_937900325.1 uncultured Clostridia bacterium
CCAAGCTGTTCCTGACGCCGGAAAAGGATCTGGAGGACAAGAAGATCTCCGATGTGCTGCCTGAATCTTTCTGGAGCACCAACTTCTGGCTTTACTGGCAGACGATGTTTGCCTTCCAGCGCTGGTCCAGCGCTCTGGAAATGAAACGGTACCTGTGTCGTTATGTCCATCATATCGATGGCTTGCCCGATTTCAGCGCACTGCGCTTCACCAGATACAATCAGTACGAGAGCATGATCCTGCCGCTGGTGAAGTATCTGGAGTCTCATGGTGTGCGCATCGAGTACGGCATGGATGTCAGGAATGTCATCATCGAAACCGATGGCAGCAGGAAGATCGCCAAGCAGATCGTGTATGTTAAGGACGGCATGGAACAGACCATTGACCTTATCGAGGATGACCTGGTGTTCATCACCAACGGCTGCTGCACCGATACCTCCTGCTACGGCGATCAGACCCATGCGCCCGACCTGTCCGGCGTGAAGAACGGCTCAGGCGAGTCATGGGATATGTGGAAAGCAATTGCCGCCCAGGCAAAGCATGGCGAGTTCGGCAATCCGGATAAATTCTGCTCCGATGTGGATGCAACCAACTGGATGAGCGCCACAGTAGCCACCTCCAACGAAGAGATCATTCAGCATATTATAAACATCTGCAAGCGTGATCCTCGCTCCGGCAAGGTGACCACCGGCGGCATCGTCACCGTCAAGGACAGCGCAGACAACTGGTATCTGTCCTGGACCATCAACCGCCAGCCCCAGTTCAGGTCTCAGGACAGGAGCACGGTGCTTGTTTGGCTGTATTCTCTGAATACCAACAGGGAAGGCAACTATGTAAAGAAGGCAATGCGGGACTGCACCGGCGAAGAGGTATGCCGTGAGTGGCTGTACCATATCGGCGTGCCGGCCGAAAAGATCGATGCGCTATCCCACGACGCCTGCAATACCACCACCTGCTTTATGCCCTATATCAACGCCTTCTTCCAGCCCCGAAAGGAATCCGACCGTCCTAAGGTCGTACCCGATGGCGCTGTGAACTTCGCCTTCATCGGCCAGTTCGCCGAAACGCCCCGCGATACCATCTTCACCACCGAGTATTCCATGCGCACCGGCATGGAGTCAGTCTATACCCTGCTGGATATCGACCGCGGCGTGCCGGAGGTCTGGGGCAGCAAATATGATGTGAGAGAGCTTCTGCGTGCCTGCTATTACGCCATTGACAGGAAGCCCATCAGCGAAGCGCCTCTGTCCTTCGCTGAGAAGGAAGTGCTCAAGCTGGCCCTGAAGAAGGTCAAGGGCACCGATATCGAGCTGCTGCTGAAAGAAAGCGGGCTCATCGAGTAAATATTCCCATCCGTCATGCAGCTTTTGAGCAGCAAAAAAGCCCGATAAAAAAATCGGGCTTTTTTGCTGGGTACTTTTTTTGTACCCTTTCGCTGGTGGAGTCGAGGGGAGTCGAACCCCTGTCCGAAAACCTGTCAGCAAGACTTTCTACGAGCGTAGTCGGTGTATTAATGTTCCCTCAGCCAAAGCAGCTCCCTCCGACAGGATCAGGGCTTCGGTAGCTTCATCAGATCCCACCTGCCGCAAAGCTTAGGCAGGCTGGTTCCCCACATTGATGACGCCGGTTGCCGGAGCCGTGGGAAGCGCCGGGCCGACGCGCAGCCTAATTAGGCAGCGAGTGCAAAATCAGATTTGCCAGTTAAATTTAAGTTTTTCCCGTTTTTAACGAAGCACGGGGCTTCGGCTCGCTTATCCGGCCTCCACGATCCCCGTCGAAACCATTTACGACCCCGGATAGCGCAAGGCGTTCCGGCATACCGCCCTGCTATAAATATTATATCACATACTGTGCGCTTTATCAAATAAGTTACCTGAATCGCTCCTCCTTCATTCGGCGCTCCACCTCGCGCTTCGCGTCCCGCGAGGCTATATCGCTGCGCTTATCGTAAAGCTTTTTGCCCTTGGCCACCGCAAGCTCCAGCTTTACCCTGCCATCCTTGAAGTAGAGCTGCAGCGGTATCAGGCTGTATCCCTCAACCTGCGCAAGCGCGTTAAGCTTGCGTATCTCGCTCTTATGCAGCAGCAGCTTGCGCTCCCGGAAGGGATCGCGGTTGAATATATTGCCCTGCTCATAGGGGCTGACGTGCATACCGATCAGATAGCACTCGCCGTTTTTCACCTGGGCGTAGGAATCCTTCAGGTTGACCTTGCCGGCGCGTATGCTCTTGACCTCGGTACCGGCCAGAGCTATGCCGCACTCATAGGTATCCTCTATGAAATACTCATGGCGTGCCTTTCGATTTTCCGCGACCCTTTTGACGCCTTTTGCTATGGCCAAAGCCGTGGCCTCCCTTCCTGCTCTTAGGAGCTTTTATTTTATCACTGTTTTTGCCCCTTGTCGAGCCGTGTCCTGCCCGCTTCGGGCTTTTTCCCTGCGCTTTATGGGTTTTTTCCTCCGCTAATTCAAATTCTATTCTGGAGGTCTCCATATCGGCCGATACCGCGCGCACCTTTACCTCATCGCCCAGGCGGTACTGAGAGCCTGTAAACCTGCCCACAAGCCGGTAGCCCTTCTCATCCAATTCGTATCTGTCGCCGCTCAGGCTCTCTGCCCTTACCCGGCCCTCTACGGTATTGCCCAGCTCCACGAAAAATCCGCTCTGCGTTACGCCGGATATCACTCCCTGATACTCCTCGCCTATATGCTGAGACATATATTCGCACTTTTTAAGGTCGTCCGCAGCCCTCTCGGCCTCTGTCGCCGTTGCCTCGCGGTCGGAGCATTGATCCGAGGCTGCCGGCAGGTATTCCTTCCATCGCTTGAGGTTCTCCTCATCCAGCCTGCCCTCCAGAAGCTCGTTCAATGCCCTGTGCACCAGAAGATCCGGATAGCGCCGTATCGGCGAGGTAAAGTGGCAGTAGTATTTCGCCGCAAGTCCGAAATGGCCGTCGCAGTCCGGGCTGTACCTGGCCTTGGTCATAGCCCGCAGGGTAACGTTGTTTATCACCATCTCCTCCGGGCTGCCCTCAGCCTTTATAAGCATTTTGCGCACATCCGCAGGCTGGACCTTTTCCGCATTGTCTATGCCGTAGCCCAGCGTATGGAGAAAGACGTTCAGCTCCTTTATCCGTTCCGTATCCGGCGCCTCATGCACCCGGTAGATGAGGGGCAGGCCCTTTTCCACGCCCTCCTGCGCCACAGTCTCGTTGGCGGAAAGCATGAACTCCTCTATCATCATATTGGCTTCGCCCCTGACGTGCAGCGAAACATCGACCGCCCTTCCGTTGCAGTCAAGATGTATGTCCGCCTCCGGCAGGTCGAAATCTATTGCACCCCGCCGCTGCCGCTTGGCCTTCAGTATATCCTTCAATCGGCGCATCTCCGCAAGCATCGGCATAATGTCGGAGTATTTTTCAGCCAGCTCACCGTCGCCCGCAAATATGGCGTTGACCTCGTCATAGGTCATGCGGTGGTTGGAGCGTATCACGCTCTTTGCTATATTGTGATGCACGACCCTGCCCTGGGAGTCTATATCCATAACGCAGGAAAGCGTAAGCTTATCCTCATTCGGATTCAGAGAGCACAATCCGTTGCTCAGCTCCCTTGGGAGCATGGGCAGCACCCTGTCGGGGAAATACACGCTGGTGCCTCTTTTGTATGCCTCCTTGTCTATGGGGCTGCCGCGCTTTACATAGTAACTGACATCCGCTATGTGCACGCCCAGCCTGTACAGGCCATCCACCTTTTCCAGGGATACCGCGTCGTCAAGATCTCTGGCGTCCGCGCCGTCTATGGTTATTGTAAGCGCGCGGCGATAATCCCGCCTGTCGGTAAGCTCATCGGCATTCGGAGCCCTCAGCCCCCCGGCCTGCCTCTGCGCCTCATCGGGGAATTTATCCGGCAGATCCAGCCTTCGGATAATCGAGAGCATATCCAGGCCCTTATCCCCCGGCCTGCCCAATACCTCGTCTATCCTGCCCAGCATGGGCCGTCTTGCCCCTGGATACTGGGTTATTTCCGCTACCACCTTGTCGCCCTGGCTTGCGCCGTTGATATGGGAAAAGGGTATGAGCACATCCTCCGCCAGCCGGCTGTCGTCGGGTATCACATAACCGCCATACTCGTTGTCCGCCTCAAACGTACCCGTTACCCGCCGCCCTGCCCTCCCGGCTATCATCTCTACGGCTCCGCGGTCGTTCCTGCCCCGGCGTGAGCCGGTAAGCTTCCTCACCCAGACCGTATCGCCGTGCAGGGCGCCGTTCATATCCTCCGCAGTAATGAACAGGTCATCTCCGCCGTCCGCAGGTATAAAGAACCCGAAGCCGCGGCCGTTGCCCTGTATCCGTCCGTATATAAGGCCAAGCTGCTGCGGGAGGGCCGCCTTGCCCCGGCGCGTTATTATCACACGCCCTTCCTTTGCAAGCTCCTTCAGCGCCAGTTTCACTTCTTCCGCCCGTACCTCGCCGCCGCTTTCCGCCATGTTCCTGCATATATCCCCGGCGCTCATGGGGCGGCCCGTTTCGGCTATCGTATCGCTTATTCTTTCTTTAAGCTCCAAATTCTTTCATTTTCTCCTTTGTTTATTTGTATAAAAACAGGGGCATACCTTAACGGCACGCCCCAGAGTCGCATTTTCGCCTTTTATCAGCTTATTATGGCCATGGCAATAGCTATCACGCCGATTGCAACCGCAAGTATCTTGGTGATGCGCTGAAGCTTGGCCTCCCTGCTGGCCTTCTGACCGCGGGCAGTAAATGACTGGGTGTCGCCGCCGAACGCGCTGCCGAGGCCCGCGCTCTTGGACTGCTGCATAAGCACTACGGCTATCATTGCGATAGACAGGACTATCAGCACGATGTTAAGGATTGTGTTCAGAGTTTGCATTATATATACTTCCTCCCCTGGAATACTTTCGCATTGCACGCGAAGGCTATTGTATCACACCCGCAGTAAAAAATCAAATACTTTTGCGGTATTACTTCTCTATCAGGCTCTTTCCGGTCATTTCAGCGGGTATCTCCATTCCCATCAGGTCAAGCATGGTGGGGGCAAGGTCGGAGAGCCTGCCGCCGCTGCGGAGCTTTGCGTCCCTCCTGCCGTCATCCACCAGTATGACCGGCACCGGATTGGTAGTGTGCGCGGTAAAGGGAGTAACGCCATCATCCGCGAGCATTTTCTCGCAATTTCCGTGATCGGCGGTAATTATGGCCCTTCCGCCGTTTTTGAGTATCGCCTCAACGATCCTCGCGGCGCACTCGTCAACGGTATGTACAGCTTTCACCGCCGCCTCCATCACGCCGGTATGGCCTACCATGTCCGGGTTGGCAAAGTTCAGTATCATGACGTCGTACCTGCCGCTGTTTATGCGTTTTACCGCCTCCTCCGTCACCTCATAGGCGCTCATCTCGGGCTGGAGATCATAGGTGGCTACCTTTGGTGAAGGTATAAGGCACCTGTCCTCGCCGGGGTTTGGGGCTTCCACTCCGCCGTTGAAGAAAAATGTCACATGGGCGTATTTCTCGGTCTCGGCTATCCTGAGCTGCGTCTTGCCTGCGGCTGCAAGGTACTCCCCGAGGGTATTATTCAGGTGCTCCGGCCCGAAGGCTATGTCCACCTTATCCCCAAAGGTCTTGTCATACTGCGTCATGCAGACATAATGCACGGGGAAGAAGCCCTTGCGGCGCTCAAAGCCGTTAAAGTCCTCCATTATGAAGGCGCGGGTTATCTCCCTGGCCCTGTCGGGGCGGAAGTTGTAGAAGATTATGCTGTCGTTGGGCTGTATGGTAGCCACCGGCCTGCCGTTTTCGGTTATGACGGTAGGGATCACGAACTCATCGGTAACGCCCGCGTCATAGCTCGCCTGCATGGCGTGCGCCGGGTCTGTATCATAGTTGCCCTCGCCATATACCATGGCGGCATACGCCTTTTCCACACGCTCAAAGCGGTTGTCCCTGTCCATGGCGTAATAGCGTCCCATGACGGTGGCTATTTTGCCCACGCCTATCTCGGCTATCCTGCTCTGGTATTCCTCTATGAAGCCCTTGCCGCTCTCGGGCGGAACGTCCCTGCCGTCCATGAAGCAGTGCACATATACCTTCCTGAGGCCCTGACGCTTTGCAAGTTCCAGCAGGGCGAAAAAGTGGTTCTGATGGCTGTGTACGCCGCCGGGGCCTACAAGGCCGTATATATGCAGGGCGGAATCATGCCTTCTGCAATTTTCAACAGCGCCCAGGAAGGCGGGATTTTCAAAGAAATCCCCGTCCTTTATGGATTTGGTTATTCGGGTCAGATCCTGATATACGATGCGTCCCGCGCCTATGTTCATATGGCCTACCTCAGAGTTGCCCATCTGGCCGTCAGGCAGGCCCACATCCTCGCCCGAGGCTCCTATCAATGTATGAGGATACTCCTTGAGGAGTCTGGAAATATTTTTTATACCGTCAGCCTTTATGGCGTTGCCCTGAGTTTTTTCACTGTAACCAAAGCCGTCCAGTATCACAAGTGCGGTTATCTTCTTCATATCAGACAAATCTCCTGTTTAATACTTTTAATCGCGGCGCTTTACGCCTTAATCATTATAATTCACTACCTTAGAGAAGTCCACAGCCTTAAGGCTCGCGCCGCCTATGAGGCCGCCGTCTATTTCAGGCATTGCCATGAGGCTTTTTGCGTTGGAGGGCTTCATGCTTCCGCCGTACTGTATGCGTAGGGCCTCTGCCGTTTCCCTGCCGAACATGCCGGCCACGGTCGCCCTTATCATGCCTATGGTCTCGTTTGCCTGCTCGTCTGTGGCGGTCTTTCCGGTGCCTATGGCCCAGATAGGCTCATAGGCGATGACCAGCTTTGCAACGTCTTCTGCCGCTATGCCGTCGAGATCCTTCCGTACCTGGCCGCTGACCTTGGCCTCCGTTTTGCCGTTTTCCCTCTCCTCCAGTGATTCGCCGACGCAGATTATGGGGGTGATGCCTGCGGCTATGGCCGCCCTGGCGCGAGCGTTCACGGTTTCGTCCGTCTCCCCAAAGTACTGTCTGCGCTCGCTGTGGCCTATTATGGCGTACTCCACACCCAGCTCCTTGAGCATATTTGCGGAGATCTCACCGGTGAAGGCGCCCTTTTCCGCCCAGTGTATATTCTGAGCGCCAAGGCGTATGTTGCTGCCCTTAATAAGCTCGGACACAGCAGACAGATCGACATAAGGAGGGCATACCACTACCTCGCACTCCGCATCCCTGACGAGGGGCTTCAGCTCCTCTACCAGAGCCCTTGCCTCGGAGGGAGTCATGTTCATTTTCCAGTTGCCTGCAATAATGGGTTTACGCATATTTATTTATCTCCAATTCAAAATTTTATGCTTTATCACTTGTCGTCAAGGGCCGCTACGCCGGGCAGAACCTTGCCCTCAAGGAACTCCAGGCTCGCGCCGCCGCCTGTTGAAATGTGGGTCATCTTATCCGCATAGCCCAGCTTCTTTACGGCGCTGGCAGAATCGCCGCCGCCTATAATGGTGACGCCCTTGCACTCCGCGCAGGCCTCGGCAACAGCCGCGGTGCCCTTTGCGAAGGCGTCGAACTCGAACACGCCCATAGGGCCGTTCCAGACTACGGTGCCGGCTTTTCTTATTTCATCGCCAAAGAGCTTGGCGCTCTTTTCGCCTATATCCATACCCATATAGCCATCGGGTATCTTGTCGGAATCCACGGTCATATGTTCGGCGTCAGGCTTGAACTCCTTTGCGACCACGGTATCCACCGGCAGCAGCATCTTTACGCCCTTTGCGTCTGCGTCAAGCATCAGCTTCTTTGCAAGGTCTATGCTGTCCGCGTCCAGCAGGGAGTTGCCGATATTATAGCCCAGCGCCTTGAAGAAGGTATAGGCCATGCCGCCGCCGATTATCAGCGTATCGCACTTGTTCAGCAGGTTGGTTATTACGCCTATCTTGTCCGCTACCTTTGCGCCGCCTAATATGGCCACGAAGGGGCGCACGGGGTTTTCCAGGGCGCCGCCCATAACGGAGAGCTCCTTGCCGATAAGGAAGCCGGCGACCGCAGGCAGATACTGGGCTACGCCCGCGGTGGAAGCATGGGCGCGGTGTACGGTCCCGAAGGCGTCGGATACATATATGTCGGCCAGGGAAGCCAGCTTTCTGGCGAATTCGGGGTCGTTCTTTTCTTCTTCCTTATGGAAGCGCAGGTTCTCAAGAAGCAGTATCTCGCCCTCCTTGAGCTCGCCCGCCATCCTTTCGGCCTCCGGGCCTATGCAGTCCGGCGCAAAGCTGATCTTAACGCCGGGCAGCAGCTCCCTGAGCCTTTCCGCAACGGGGGCAAGGGAAAACTCCATCTTGCGTTCTCCCTTGGGCCTGCCCAGATGGGAGCAGAGTATGACCTTTGCGCCGTGCTCAAGCAGATACTTTACAGTGGGCAGCGCCGCCGTTATGCGCTTGTCGTCCGCCACCTTGCCGTCCTGAAGGGGTACGTTGAAATCGACCCTTACAAGCACCCGTTTTCCCTTTACGTTTACGTCCTCAACGGTCTTCTTTGCCATAATATTTTTTAAACCTCCAAATTCGATCCGCAGCGGCGGCAGCTGCCCCCGCCGCGGTATATTATCATATATCATATTGATTATTTTATCACATTTGCGGTAAGCTGCATATTGCTTTTTTTAGTAACACCTCTTTTTGCCATAAGCGCCGCTGTCATAGGCCGTTATTTGCCTTTTCCCCGTATCCCGGCGATAGATAATGTGCTATAATCAACCTATGAAAAGGCTTATCGTTTTTATAGCATGCATATTGCTTCTGGCCACCGGCTGCGCCAAAGCGGAGGAACACGCCTCCCTGTTTGACGTCGGCCCGCTGAACGGCGGCGCAGAGGCGGACGAAGCGGCTCTGCCCGCCCCAAGGAGAGCGGAAGGTCTCGAGACTGTTCCCGCCGCCGGGCCTGTCTCCACGGAGGACCAGGAGGCCCCGCCCTCGCCTGCGGTCACTGTCACCGGCACGGCGGCCTATGTTTTCGACGGCGCGGAGGGACCCACGCTTTACGGTGCGGCGGCATACGAAAACACCGGCAACTGTCCCGTAATCATCACGAACGCCGCCCTTTCTTTTAATGCCGGCGGCACGGCGTATCAGTATTCCTTCCTCCCCATAATGAACGATACGACCGCGGTTCTGCCCGGCGAGACCTCCTTTGTGACCTTCTGGCACAAAGACCCTTCCCTTATCCCGGGCACGCCGGCCGCCATGACCGCCAGATTGGACTGCGCCAGGGCAGAGGGACGCGATGTGACGGTATACGCGAGGGACGTTTTCCTATCCGACAATTACCCCGGCTTCACCACCATGACAGGAGTGCTGTCATCAGACGGCGAGTGCAGCCTCAATCTGGTCTATACCGGCTTTTATGACAGCAGCGGCGACCTTATAGGAGTATGGCACTTCACTAAAAATGCCCCTTTGAACGGCCGCGACTCCAAGAGTTTCTCCATTCACATGAAGGAGCTGCCCATAGACGGCCTTGCAGAAAAGACCTCCAGCGTAAAAGTCATGGGCATAGGTTTTTAGTAAAATAGTCAAAGAAGCGGTTTCAGCCGCTTCTTTGGTTTTTTTGCCTTTTATGACTGCACCAGGAACGCATTGATAAATACGTCAAGGTCGCCGTCTATGACTGACTGTATATTTCCCACCTCGACGCCGGTGCGGTGATCCTTTACCAGGGTATAGGGCTGGAATACGTAGGAACGTATCTGGCTGCCCCATTCTATCTTTTTCATCTCGCCCTTTATCTCGGCCATATGCTCAAGGCGTTCCCGCTCTGCGAGCTCCAGCAGCTTGCCCTTCAGTATACGCATTGCCATATCCTTATTGTGGAGCTGGCTGCGCTCGTTCTGGCACTGCACCACTATGCCGGTGGGGAAGTGCGTTATGCGTATCGCCGAGCTTACCTTGTTGACATTCTGTCCGCCCGCTCCGCCGGAACGGTAGGTATCTATACGTATGTCGTCAGGGTTGATCTCTATCTCGTTGGTATCCTCCTCGAATATGGGGGTAACGTCCAGCGACGCAAAGGAGGTATGCCTCTTGCCGAATGCGTCAAAGGGCGATATGCGCACCAGCCTGTGTACTCCCTTTTCGGCCTTCAGATAGCCGTAGGCGTTATCGCCCTCCACCTCGAAGGTAACGGACTTTATGCCTGCCTCGTCGCCCGCAAGATAGTCAAGCTCCTTAACGGTCCAGCCCTTGCTCTCGCAGTATCGGGTGTACATCCTGTACAGTATGGATACCCAGTCCTGAGCCTCCGTCCCGCCGGCGCCCGCATGGAGGGACAGTATGGCGTTGAGCCTGTCATACGGCCCCTTGAGCAGCGTTTCGAGCTTCAGCGCCTCCACCTTGCTTTCAAGCTGGGGCATATCCTTTATCAGCTCGTCCGCCATCTCCTGGTCGTCGCCTTCCTCCGCCATGTCCGCCATTACCTCGGCGTCCTCCAGCAAGCCCCTGAGCTTGTTATACTTTTCCAGCTTGGCGGAGATGACCTTCATGCGCTGGTTGGCTTTGTTAGCCGATTCAACGTCGTCCCAGAAATCCGGGGCGCCCATTTTCTTTTCCAGTTCCTCCTTTTCGGCCGCTAATCCTGCGACGTCAAAGGGATTCACCTGCCTTTGTAAGAGTTTCCTGCATTGCCGCAAGCTGCTGCCTGCTTTCTTCCAGCTGGATCACTGCTACTCACATCCTTTCGATTTTTTCTTGATGATATTTTAAGCTTCCTGCGCGGTTCACCCGGTCTACTTATCCCTGCCGCAGCACTGCTTATACTTCTTGCCGCTGCCGCAGGGGCAGGGGGCGTTCCGGCTTA
The DNA here is from genome assembly GCA_937900325.1 of uncultured Clostridia bacterium. Classification (GTDB taxonomy): domain Bacteria; phylum Bacillota; class Clostridia; order Christensenellales; family CAG-138; genus SFEL01. Next base: position 10,854 of record CALCEX010000063.1, read on the forward strand.
TCTTTCCCTCTATGCGCTTGGGGCGGGCGGGGGCGTCGCCCTTCGTTTCGATGGGCTTTGCTACCTGCTGCCGCTGAGGGGCTCCTGCGGAGATCACCACATGGAAGAGGTTCCTTACGGTGCGCTCCCGTATGCCCTGCACCATCTCGTCGAACATATCAAAGCCTGCGTTGCGGTAAGCGATGACAGGGTCCTTCTGGCCTATGGCCTGCAATGATATTCCCTGACGGAGCTGATCCATTGCGTCTATATGATCCATCCAGTGCTCATCTACCGCCCGAAGCAGCACCACGCGCTCAAGCTCGCGCATATCCGCCTCCACGCCGAGCTGGGCCGCCGCCTGCATGAGCCCGTCCTCCTTGAGCCGGTACGCCTTATGGGCAAACTCCCTTACCGCGGAGCGAAGCTTCTCTGCGTCGGTTATCCCGGCTATATCCCTGCCGCAGTCCATGGCGGTAATGTTCAAAAGCTCGGCGCGCAGCCCCTCCGTGTCCCATTCGGAGCTGGGGTGTGAGCCGGGGCAGTACTGGGCGCAGCGAAGGTCCACTGTCTCGTCCACCATCTCCATTATGGAGTCGTGTATATCCTCGCCCATGAGCACCCTGCGGCGCTGGCCGTATATTATCTCCCTCTGGCGGTTCATTACGTCGTCGTACTGGAGCACGTTCTTGCGGATCTCGAAGTTGTAGCTTTCCACCCGCTTCTGCGCCGCCTCTATCTGCCTTGTGAGTATTCCCGCCTCTATGGGGATATCCTCATCTGGGCTTATCTTCTGCAAGAGATCGCGCAGCCTCTCGCCGCCGAAGCGCTGCATCAGGTCGTCCTCCATGGATACATAAAACCTGGTGGAGCCGGGGTCTCCCTGACGGCCCGCGCGGCCCCGGAGCTGGTTGTCTATACGGCGGGATTCATGGCGCTCCGTGCCTATTATGTGCAATCCGCCCACGGCCACCACCTTATCGTGCTCGGCGTCGGTCTCAGCCTTATACCTGGCGTATGCATCGGCATACCTGCCCCGGGCCGCCAGTATTTCCTCATCGTCCGTATCGGCATGGCCGGTCGCCTCCTCCACCATGCTTTCCTCCATGCCTTCGCGGAGCAGCTCCTGACGGGCAAGGAAATCCGGGTTGCCGCCCAGCAGTATATCCGTGCCTCGGCCCGCCATGTTGGTGGCTATGGTCACGTTGCCGTACTTACCGGCCTGGGCCACTATCTGCGCCTCCCGGGCATGGAGCTTGGCGTTGAGCACCTCGTGCTTTATCCCCCGCATATCGAGCATTCGGGAGAGCATCTCGCTCTTTTCCACGGATATGGTTCCTACGAGGATAGGCCGCCCGGTCTTATGGACCTCCGCTATCTCGTTCACCACTGCGTTGAACTTTGCCTTCTGGTTGGTGTATACGATATCGTTGAGATCCTTCCTCGCAAGGGGCCTGTTTGTGGGTATCTCCACAACGTCAAGGTCGTATATGGCCTGAAACTCCTGCTCCTCCGTCTTTGCCGTGCCGGTCATGCCCGCCAGCTTTTTGAACATACGGAAATAGTTCTGGAAGGTTATTGTGGCCAGGGTGCGGTTCTCGCGCTCCACCTTCACGCCTTCCTTTGCCTCCAGGGCCTGGTGCAGCCCGTCGCTGTACCGTCTGCCCAGCATAAGGCGGCCGGTGAATTCATCCACTATGAGCACCTTGCCGTCCTGCACCACATAGTCCTTATCCCTCTCAAACAGGGCATGGGCCTTCAGCGCCTGCTGTATATGGTGGTTCAGCTCGGAATATTCCTGTTTGGATATGTCGTCTATGCCGAAGAATCGCTCGGCCTTTTCCATGCCCCGGGCGGTAAGGGCTACCGTGCGCGCCTTTATGTCCGCCATATAATCGCCGGATTCAGGCTGCTCCACGCCCATGAGCTGATCGGACTTGCTGAGCTTGACAATATTCTCGCCCCGCTCCAGCCGACGCACGAACCTGTCCGCCTTCTCGTACATATCTGTGGATTCCTCGCCGTGGCCGGATATGATAAGGGGGGTGCGGGCTTCGTCGATGAGGATGGAGTCCACCTCGTCCACTATGGCATAGTTGAGCTCCCGCTGCACCATCTGAGCCTTGTAAACCACCATGTTGTCCCTAAGATAGTCAAAGCCGAACTCGTTGTTGGTGCCGTAGGTGATGTCGCAGGCGTAGGCCTCCCGCCGCTCGTCGTTATCCTTTTCGTGTATTATGCAGCCTACGGTCATGCCGAGGAATCTGTATATCTTGCCCATCCACTGGGCGTCGCGCTGTGCAAGGTAGTCGTTCACGGTGACTATATGCACGCCGTGGCCGGAGAGCGCGTTCAGATAGGCGGGCAGCGTCTCCGTAATAGTCTTGCCCTCGCCCGTCTTCATCTCGGCTATGCGGCCCTGATGCAGCACTATGCCGCCCAGAAGCTGTACGTCGTAATGCCGCTGGCCTATGGTGCGCCTTGCCGCCTCGCGGACTACCGCGAACGCCTCCGGCAGCAGATCGTCCTCAGTCTCGCCGTTGTTCAGGCGCGCCCTGAATTCATCCGTCTTGGCCCGAAGTTCCTTATCCGTAAGGGCTTCCATGCCGCCCTCCAGATCGTTTATTTTTTTTACCATGGGCATGAGCTTCTTAACCTGCGCCTCCGAGGTGCTGCCCAGCAGTTTATCCAAAAATCCCATTATTTTCCTCCGCAAGCCCCGCAAAAGGGCATCATACTTATAATTATATACCATTGCAGTATAGCATAAACTGCGCTCCATTACAAACAAGGCGCAGTCTTTTTGCCATGCTTTTACAGTTTGTTTTATTTTATTGCGCGCCGTTCAGTGATATATTTAATAGGGACTTCAATATGACTTTTACGGAGGCTCATAATATATGTACTACCTTCTTATAATAGCCGGCGGGCTTATGACGATGGATACCATCTGGCTCTCTACCGTATGCAACGGCAACCTCGGCACCTTCCTTCCCGCGATAATGGGCGTGCCGCTGCTGCTCATAGGGATATTCAAAAGGTTTTTCATGCCCTGGTTCCGCACTCCCTCGGGACATATCGTAAAGGTGCTGCTCATAGCCTGCTACTCGGCGGCCGTGGTGTTTTTCTGCTGCATGGGGGCGATGCTGAGCTCCGCGGCCCATAAAAAGGCGGATTACGGCAAGGACGTGCTCATTGTGCTGGGCTGCGCGGTGCGCGGAGAGCGGGTATCCCTCACCCTCAAGCTCAGGCTGGACGCCGCGCTGGAGTATCTTGAGCACAGCCCGAATACCGCGGTGATAGTATCCGGCGGCAAGGGCGACGGCGAAAGCATAAGCGAAGCGGAGGCCATGAAGCGGTATCTTGTCTCCCACGGCATAGACGAAGGCCGCATAATAAAGGAGGACAAGTCCGCCAGCACATGGGAAAACTTCAAATTCTCCAAGGACATACTGGACAGGCGCTTCCCCGGCGCTTCCGTGGCCTTCGTCACCACCAACTTTCACGTTTACCGGGCGGGGCGGGTTGCCATAATGAACGGCATAGAGGCCGAGGGCTACGGCGCGAAGGACGTATGGTACACCAGGCCCAATAACTATATGCGGGAAAGCATCGCGGTAGCCATATACAAGCTGCGCGGCCTCCTCATATAGCCGAGGCAAAAAAATCGCCGTTTTCAACGGCATTTTTTATTTGACTTTTATCCTCAGCAAATATAGACTAAAACATTATGGTTTTGCTGTTTTTGCAATAAATTTTTATATATAGCGGGGAATTATTATGGACAATCTGACTGAAAGCTTCGGCGAACTGGTATTCAGCGACCGCGCCATGTCGGAACGCATGAGCGACGAGGCCTATCGCGCGCTCAAGGACGCTATCCGCTCCGGAGAGCCACTGGACATAAACGTGGCGAACGCAGTGGCGGACGCAATGAAGTCATGGGCGCTGGAAAAGGGCGCCACCCACTACACCCACTGGTTCCAGCCCCTTACCGGCGTAACCGCGGAAAAGCACGAGAGCTTCCTCGGCTGCGGCCGGGACGGCAGAGCCATTATAGAGTTCTCCGGCAGGGAGCTCATAATGAGCGAGCCCGACGCCTCGAGCTTCCCTTCGGGCGGCCTGAGGCCCACCTTTGAGGCCAGAGGCTACACCGCATGGGATCCCACCAGCCACGCATTCATAAAGGACGCTACGCTGTGCATACCAACGCTGTTCTTTTCCTACGGCGGGGACGCTCTGGATAAAAAGACCCCTCTGCTGCGTTCCATGGATCTCATCAACAGGGAATGCCTTCGCATACTCAGGCTATTCGGCCATGAGGATGTGAAAAAGGTCATATCTACCTCCGGCGCGGAGCAGGAGTATTTCCTTGTGGAAAAGTCCCTTTATGACCGGCGGCCGGATCTCGTCCTCTGCTCCCGCACCCTGTTCGGCGCAAAGCCCCCAAAGGGACAGGAGATGGACGATCACTATTACGGCGCCATATCCCCACGGGTAAGCTATTTCATGCGGGATCTCGACAACGAGCTCTGGCAGCTCGGCGTATTCGCCAAGACGGAGCACAAGGAGGTAGCTCCCGGCCAATACGAGCTTGCGCCGGTATTTGCGGACTCCAACACCGCCACGGACCACAACCAGCTTGTGATGGAAATAATGAAAAAGACCGCCCTCCGCCACGGCATGGTGTGCCTGCTGCATGAGAAGCCCTTCGCCGGGCTCAACGGCTCGGGCAAGCACAACAACTGGTCGCTCTCCACGGATACCGGCATGAATCTTCTTGCCCCCGGCAAGTCCCCGAAGGACAACCTGCAGTTCCTGCTTTTCCTTGCGGCAATAATAAAGGCTGTCGATGAGCACCAGGATCTGCTGCGCGTCTGCTGCGCCTCCGCCAGCAACGACTGCCGCCTGGGCGGCTTTGAAGCCCCCCCGGCGATAGTCTCCATTTTTCTCGGCGATACCCTGTATGACCTGCTCACCTCAATAGAGCACAAGGAGGAATACGAAGAGGGCGGCGACAGGATACTCGAAAGCGGCGTATGCACCGTTCCGAGGCTCCGCATAGACACCACCGACCGCAACCGCACCTCCCCATTCGCCTTCACCGGCAACAAGTTCGAGTTCAGGATGCTGGGCAGCAGCCAGAGCATAGCCGACGCCAACACCGTCATAAACACCATAGTGGCGGAGGCCCTGTCGGAATTCGCCGGGCTCCTCGAAAATGCCGATGATTTCCGCCGCGAGGCCTTCAGGATAATACGCCGCACCATGCGATCCCACAAGCGCATACTGTATAACGGCAACAATTACAGCGAAGAATGGATAAAGGAAGCGGAAAGCCGCGGCCTCGCCCATCTGCCCACCACCGTGGACGCCATGCACCGCTTCATAAGCGAAAAGAACATCGCCCTTTTCACCAGATGGGGCATATATACCGAGCGGGAGATGCGCTCAAGGTACGATATATCCCTCGAGAACTACGCAAAGCTCATCCGCATCGAGGCAAACACCATGCTCAGCATGGCGCAGCGCAGCATACTCCCCGCCGTAATAGGCTACGAGAGCAATGTCGCCGAGGCCGTCTCCGCAAAGGACAGGCTCGGCATACCCAACGACGCGGAATATGCGCTCCTTAAGGGGCTCTCCGCAGGCGTCAGCGCACTGCACAAGCGCATAGGCGGCCTGTTCGACACGATAGCCGCAATGCCAAAGGAAAACACCGGGGCTGCCGAATACTGCCGCGACAAGCTGCTGCCGGCCATGGGCTCGCTGCGTGAGGCGGCGGACGCTTTGGAGGCCATCACCGCCAGGGAATGCTGGCCCTTCCCCGGCTACGAGGAATTGCTTTTTAACCTCTGACCGCAGCGGATATTACAGTGTCCTTCCGTATGTTTCTTATCGGAAGGACACTGTTTTTCTTTGGCGCACACGTTATTTTTTTAACATCAAAAGCTTAATTATTATGTATATATTGCGTCGATTTGTTATTTTATAATGTTGACATTCGGGACTATGGGAATTATTATAAGGGCAGGCGGGGGAAGACGTCCGCCGGTCTTATCGCGCTCATTTTAGAACATAAGTTTCCCTGTCGTTTGCAGGGCAAATAAGCAATATTTATTGATCGTGGAGGTAACAATTTAATGAACGCTTACATCGAGTCCGTAATCGAAAAGTGCAAAAAGCGTGACGGTAACGAGAAAGAATTCATTCAGACCGTAGAAGAAGTTCTGCGCTCTCTTGAGACCGTTATCGAGCAGCACCCCGAATACGAGAAGGCCGCCCTTCTTGAGCGTCTCGTAGAGCCCGAGCGCACTATCGAGTTCCGCGTTGTTTGGGTAGACGATGCAGGTAAGGTAAACGTAAACCGCGGCTACCGCGTACAGTTCAACAGCGCCATCGGCCCCTACAAGGGCGGTCTGCGCTTCGCTTCCCACGTAAATCTTTCCGTTATGAAGTTCCTCGGCTTCGAGCAGACCTTCAAGAACAGCCTGACCTCTCTGCCCATGGGCGGCGGCAAGGGCGGTTCCGATTTCGATCCCAACGGCAAGAGCGATGCAGAGATCATGCGTTTCTGCCAGGCCTTCATGACCGAGCTCTATCGCCACATCGGTCCCAATGTTGACGTTCCCGCCGGCGATATCGGCGTAGGCGGCCGCGAGATCGGCTATCTGTTCGGCCAGTATAAGCGCATTCGCGGCGCTTATGAGAACGGCGTTCTCACCGGCAAGGGCCTCAGCTACGGCGGCTCCCTGATCCGTCCCGAGGCTACCGGCTTCGGCGCTATCTACTATGTATGCGAAGTTCTCAAGCATGAGCATGACACCATCGAGGGCAAGACCATCATCATGTCCGGCTTCGGCAACGTTGCCTGGGGCATTGCCACCAAGGCTGCACAGCTGGGCGCAAAGGTCGTTACCCTTTCCGGCCCCGATGGCTACTGCTACGATCCCGACGGCATCTGCACCAAGGAAAAGCTGGACTATATGCTTGAGATGCGCGCCTCCGGCCGCAACAAGGCTCAGGACTATGCCGACAAGTTCGGCGTAAAGTTCGTTCCCGGCAAGAAGTCCTGGGAAGTCAAGGGCGATATCTGCATGCCCGCCGCATATCAGAACGAGATCGGTATGCCTGAGGCCGAGCAGATACTTGCCAACGGCACCAAGTACTACATCGAGGTCGCCAATATGCCCACCACCAACGAAGCTCTGTTCTTCCTTATGGGCAAGGGCCTCGTGGTTGCTCCCTCCAAGGCCGTTAACGCCGGCGGCGTAGCCACCTCCGGTCTGGAAATGAGCCAGAACTCCGAGCGCCTCGCCTGGAAGGCCGAGGAAGTTGATACTCAGCTCCATCACATCATGACCAACATTCACGCCGCCTCCGCCAAGGCAGCTGAAGAGTGCGGTCTGGGCTACAACCTGGTAGCGGGCGCCAACATCGCCGGCTTCAAGAAGGTTGCGGACGCCATGATGGCTCAGGGTCTTGTCTGATTCAAGGCTTAGCTTTTCGGAGAAGCGGGAAACCCGCTTCTCCGATTTTTTTACATATTTTACCCGGAGGTTTTTTATGAGCGGCTGCTACATCACGCCAGAGAATGACCTGCATAAGGGGGCATACATAATATCCGACCCGCACAAGGGCCTGCGGGACGGGGCGCTGCTCTTTGACGCCGCATATGAGGAGCTTGTAAAAAAGGCCGCCATGTACCTTGCCGTTCAGGGGATCGCACTGCGGCTCATAAGGGTGGAGGACTTTGATCGGTTCATGGCGCAGGAGCGGGAATACAGGGACAGGCTGCTGGGAGGCTTCCCTTCCGCCGTGGTAAAAAATGCCACCTGGGCGGAAGCGCTCGGCATAAGCGCGGCGCAGGGCGACACGCCCGCCGCTCTTGCCGTCTCGATAAGGCGCATCATATCGGGATAACAAAAAAAGCCCAAGTTCAAGCTTTTTTAATATTTACTTTACCGATTGTACACCCGCTATGCATTTTCTCGCCACATTTTGCTGGTAATATAACAATCACAGAAGGAAAGAACTTGCAGATAGTAACTCCATCCATAAAGATTTCTCCCCCCTAAAGGCAAAAAGCCGGCTTAGTCCACCGGCTTTTTTGTTTTTTTGGTTTTGTCCCGTACACGGTTTGTTAATAGTTACTTTACCGATCGTACATGAATTCTGCATTTTTCCGCCGCAATCTTCGTGTATCATAATAATCGCAGAAGGGAAACCGCTGCAAGATAATAACTCCATCCATAAGATTTCTCCCCCTAAAAGCAAAAAGCCGACTTAGTCCACCGGCTTTTTGTTTTTTTATTTTTCGTACAGCGGCATCACCTTATCCGGCGCTATGCCCACTTCCCCCGGGGCGCTGTAAGGTCCGCGCCTTTGCAACTTTATCCAGAGGGGCTTTTGCTTATCCCCCCGGCAGGCGAACGTGAAGGGCTGCATCAGCTCGAAGGGATCCTCAATGGGCTGACCGCAGACTATGGCATACCTGTTATGGCGTTCCTGCTCAAGTATGTCGTGCGCCCGCACTCCTACTGCGCAAAGTCCGTCATGCAGCTCGGCTGCGGTGCTGAGGGTAACGCCCCAGTCTATCGCATACAGCTCCCTCTCGCCCCGCTTCTCCGCCCTTGATATGTTTTTGCAGCCCGTAAGGCTTGCGGCGGCTACGGTATGCGGATCATCAAAGAGCTCCTTTGCCGGGCGCGGCGGGGTCATGCTTCCCCGGTCCATCACGGCGATGCTGCGGCAAAGCCTGTATGCCTCGTCATTGCTGTGCGTCACCAGCAGAGCCGGGCCGCCGTAGCCCTTGAGCAGCTCCCGCATCTCCGCCTGGAGCCTCTCCCGAAGGTATGTATCCAGCGCCGAAAACGGCTCGTCCAGCATGAGCAGCCCGGGCTTGCTGACAAGTATCCTGCCCAGCGCCGCGCGCTGCTGCTGGCCGCCGGAAAGCTGATACGGCCTGTGCTTTTCCAGCCCCTGAAGGCCCATCAGCGCTATCATGCCGTCCGCCTCTTTTTCCCGCTGAGCCCTGCCGGGCTGGTTTTTCAGTCCGCAGAGTATATTCTGCCTGAGCGTCATATTGGGAAACAGGGCGTAATTTTGAAAGAGATAGCCCACCCTGCGCTGCTGGGGATGAAGGTCTATGCGCTTTTTGCTGTCGTAGAACACTGCGCCGTCCAGCTCTATGTGGCCGCTGTCCGGCCTTTCTATGCCCGCTATGCACTTGAGCGTCATGCTCTTGCCGCAGCCGGAGGAGCCCAGTATGCCCGTGACCCCCTCCCCCGCCTCGAACTGCGAGGAAAGGCTGAAGGAACCGAGCCGCTTTTTTATGTCAACTATAAGGCTCATGCTCTGCCCCCCTTTGTCCTGCGCTCCAGCATATTGACTATGAGCAGCACCGCGGCGGATATGCCGAGGTTGACCATTACCCAGAAAAAGGCCCCCGCCCCGTCGTTAGTCCGCCAAAGCTGGTAGACCGTTGTGGATATGGTGGCGGTGCGGCCCGGGATATAGCCTATGAGCATACTCGTTGCGCCGTATTCGCCCAGCGCCCGCGCAAAGGCAAGCACCGTGCCCGCCAGTATGCCCTGACGGCAGTACGGCATCCTTATGCGCCAGAATATGTATGTATTCGAGAGGCCGAGGGTCTGAGCGGAATATGCCAGGGTATCGTCAAAGCTCTCGAAAGCCCCGCGGGCTGTTCGGTACATGAGCGGGAACGCCACTGCCGCGGCAGCCAGCACGCCGCCATACCACGTCATTACGAACCTGATCCCATGCTGGGCCAGGAATATGCCCAGAGGGCGTTTTGCTCCGAATACCATAAGTATGAAATAACCTACCACCGTAGGCGGAAGCACCATGGGCAGGGTCAGTATTACGTCCAGTATGCCCTTTACGGCGCGGGGCAGTCTCGCCACATAATAGGCTGCGAAAATGCCGGTAAAAAACACCAGCCCGCAGCTTATCGCGGCTATTCTTAGAGAATTGTAAAGCGGGTACCAGTCCATAGCTTACGCAGCAGGCGCGAAGCCTGCCGCCTCAAATACCTTCATGGCGTCATCAGTCCGGAGATATGCCAGAAACTTCCCTGCGGCCTCCTGATTCCTGCCGGTCTTAATAACGGCGGCGGGATAGATGACCTGACCGCACATCTCCTTTGTGGCGTAATCCACAGGGGTGAGCCCCGCGCTGAAGGCGTCGGTGCAGTATATGACGCCGCAGTCAACAGAGGCTTCCGTTACCTGGGTTGTGACTTCCTTTACGTTGGAGCCGTAGGTGATAACGCCGTTTTTGGCAAGCTCTTCTTCGTCAAGGCCGTAGAAGGCGAGTATCTTCCGGGTATACTGGCCGACGGGAACGTCGCTGTTGCCCATAGCCATAAGAACGGAGCCCTCCTTAAGCTTTTCCGCCAGATCGTCAAAGCTTGCGATGTCCTTGGCATCCGGCACGCACAGAACCACCCTGTTTTCAAGCAGGTCCATGCGGGTGCCTTCAAGCACGAAGTCCAGCTTTTCTGTGTTCACCTCGGGATCGGCGGTTATATCGAGCTGGTCCATCTGCTTCTGCCCGGCGGAAATGAACAGATCGCACTCGGCGCCTTCCTGTATCTGGGTCTTCAGGGTGCCGGAGGAATCGAAATTATAGGTCAGCGTCACGTTGGGAGCCGCCGTTTTATACATTTCCGCTATCCGGTTCAGTGTCTCCGTCATGGAGGCGGCAGCAAATACTATCAGCTCTACGGGTTCCTCCCCGGCCGCGGGCTCCACGGCCGCGGGGGCAGCGCAGGCTGCAAAGCCGGATACCGTTACGGCGGCCATCAGTATGGCAAGAAGCTTCTTCATTTTCCGTTTTTCCTTTTGTATTTTTATATGCAAGGCGTTTTTCCGCCCGCATCAGTATCATACGCCCTTGCCGAAGCCGCAGTTGGGGTAGCGGCATACCTCGCAGTTAAGGCAGAGGCCGCCGTTGCCGAGGCCGCTGAGCATCTCCCCCGTTACCGGTTCATCCGCGAGAAGATAGGGCAGCACTATGTCGAATATGGTGCGCCTTGCGTACATCACGCAGCCCGGAAGGCCGCATACCGGTATGCCGTTTTTATTGTATGAAAGCAGGAACATCGCCCCGGGCAGCACCGGCGCGCCGTATGAAACGATACGCCCGCCGCTGTTGCGTATGGCGAGGGGGGTGCGGTCGTCCGGGTCCACGCTCATTCCGCCGGTGCATATGACCATTTCCGCCCCGTCGTCTATCATATTCCTTATGGCGGCGGTAATAGCCGCGTCGTCATCGCCCGGTGTGGAATGGGCTATCATCCGGCAGCCGTATTCCCCCATCTTTTCATTTATGACCGGCGTGAAGGTATCCTGTATTATGCCCTTCAGTACCTCGCTGCCGGTGGTCACCACGCCGTATTTCCTGGGCTTTATGGGCAGAAGGCGGAGTATGGGCTTATCACCCGCCGCGGCCCTCGCCTGTTCCATCGCCTGCTTTTCTATTACGAGGGGTATTATTCTGGTTCCGCAGAGCTTATCCCCCGCCTTTACCGGGAAGCCGGATGGGCGCGTGGCTATCATCATGCGGCCCAGGGAATTTACCGCCCTGAGCTTTTGAATATCCGCTATGAACAGCCCGTCCATATCCGCTATCAGCTCTATCTTGCCCTCCTTTGGCTCCGTGGGGCGCATATTTTCCCCCATGCATATATCCCGGAGCATCTCCGCCGCGTCGTTTTCATGCAGGGTGTTTTCATCCCTCTCCCATACATATAGGTGCTCCTTGCCGACGCTGAGCAGTATTGGTATATCCTCCTGCCGGACTATATGCCCCTTGCGGAATACCGCGTCCTTTGTAACTCCTTTTATTATACGGGTTATGTCGTGGCACAGCACGCTGCCCACGGCGTCCTCCGTTCTGATGAGCTTCATATGGTCCTGCCTCTGTTATCTTGTTTTCGTTATTCTCATATATAAATAACGAGTGATTGAATTATACATCAGCCGTTTGGGATTTGCAAGCATAACGATTGTATTCGCCCATGTGCCGTGCTACAATTAAATATAAAAAAACGATCCTTGGGGTGTCTGAATGACAGACGGCTTTAACCGCAATATCAACTACCTTCGCGTATCCCTGACAGACAGGTGCAACCTGCGCTGCCGCTACTGTATGCCGGAAGAGGGGATCAGCAAAAGGTCCCACTCCGATATCCTCAGCCTTGAGGATATATACGAGATAGTCCGCGCCGCCGTGGAGATGGGCTTCAGCAAGATACGCCTTACGGGGGGCGAGCCGCTGGTGCGCAGGGGCGTAACGGCGCTCTGCCGCAGCATAAGCGGGATAGATGGAGTGGAGGATTTTGCCATGACCACAAACGGCCTGCTGCTGCCGGAAATGGCAAAGGAGCTTAAAGCCGCGGGATTGATGCGGCTGAACATAAGCCTCGACACTCTTGATCCAGATAAGTACCGTCAGATAACCAGGATAGGCCGCCTCAGCGACGCCCTTGCGGGCATAGCCGCCGCGGAGGAGGCCGGCTTTACAGATATCAAGCTGAACACGGTCCTTATAGGCGGCTTTAACGACTGCGAGATACCCCGCCTTGTGGAGCTTACCGAAGAAAAGCCCTATCAGGTGCGCTTCATAGAGCTGATGCCCATAGGCAATGCCTGCCCCTTTGACGATAAGGCGTATCTGCCAATACATACCGTTCTCGAAAGAGTGCCGGCCCTTGAACCTGTCCAGAGCGACGGCGGCGTAGCGCGGCTTTACAGGCTTCCGGGCGCAAAGGGCACGGTAGGGCTGATAAGCCCCCTGAGCGACCACTTCTGCTCCGGCTGCAGCAGGCTCAGGCTTACGGCGGACGGCTGCCTCAAGCCCTGCCTGCATTCCGCCGAGGAGATACCGGTAAGGGGGCTTCACGGCGACGCGCTGAAGGAACGTATAGCCTTCGCAATATCCCGCAAGCCGGAGCGCCGCTGCCCCCTTTCCTGTTGCGAAAGGTCGGCTTCCGCCCGGGACATGAACCGCATAGGAGGATAAAATGGAATTCACCCACTTTAACGATCAGGGCCGGGCCCGCATGGTGGACGTATCCGAAAAGGCGGATACCCTGCGCACCGCCACGGCGAGAGCCCGCGTGCTCCTGAACGCCGATACCTACGCGCTGGTAAAATCGGGCGGCATAAAAAAGGGAGACGTGCTCGCCGCCGCGCAGATAGCCGGAATAATGGGCGCAAAGCGCACCGGCGACATTATACCCATGTGCCATCCGATCGCCCTTACCGGCGCGGACATAAGCTTTGAGCCGGACGACGAAAACCACGCCATAGACATATTCGCCACGGCGAAATGCACCGGCCCCACAGGCGTTGAAATGGAGGCTATGACGGCTGCCAGCATAGCCGCCCTCACTATCTACGATATGTGCAAGGCGGCGCAGCGGGATATAACTATCGAAAGCATCTGCCTGCTGCATAAGGCGGGCGGAAAATCCGGCGAGTTCAGGAGGAAGGAATAATATGGAAAACCGCTATACCGCGGCAGTGATAACCGTAAGCGACAAGGGCTTTGCCGGGCTTCGGAAGGATACCTCCGGGCCTGCCATAGCCGAGCTGCTCAGAGAGGACGGCTACGAGGTCATAAGCGCCTCCATAGTGCCGGACGACATGGAAAAGATAATGACCGGGCTCGTCCTATGCGCCGACAGGCTTTGCCCCTGCCTTATCGTAACCACCGGCGGCACAGGCTTTTCCAGGCGGGACGTCACCCCCGAGGCTACCAGGGCCATCATAGAGCGCGAGGTCCCCGGCATACCCGAGGCCATGCGCGCCGAATCCATGCGCATAACTCCCTACGGCTGTCTCTCAAGGGAAGCTGCGGGAATACGCGGCGATACGCTTATAATAAACTGCCCCGGCAGCGAAAAGGCCGCCCGCGAATGCCTTGCCGCGGTGCTGCCCGCATTGAAGCACGGCATACAGATACTGCGCGGCTGGTCGGGGGAATGCTCCTCCAACAACGGCCACGAGCATAAGGAGCGGCATTGCAATGGCTAAGATACTGTCAGTATGCATATCCGAAAAGAAGGGCACGCAAAAGCACGAGGTGCCGGAAATACAGCTCAAAGCGGATCACGGCATAGTGGGCGACGCCCATGCCGGCAATTGGCACCGTCAGGTAAGCCTGCTGGCCGTCGAAAGCACAGCCAGGGTGCAGGAAAAGATAAGCTTCAGACTCACCCCCGGCGCGTTCGCGGAAAACATACTAACCGAGGGCATATGCCTCTATGAGCTGCCGGTGGGAACGAGGCTCAGGCTTGGCTCCGACGCCATATGCGAGGTCACCCAGATAGGCAAGGAGTGCCATTATGACTGCGCCATACGCAAGGCGGCAGGCGACTGCGTCATGCCGCGGGAGGGCATATTCGTAAGGGTGCTGAAGGGCGGCTCCGTAAAGCCCGGAGACGGGCTGGAGATAATAGATAAGCAGTAAATTAAAAAGGAGCCATTCGGCTCCTTTTTTCGGAAAATGCAAAATTGCATCACGGCCGCGCGTCCTAACAATAAACGCAGCGCAGAGTTAATGAAAAAGGGGCGGATTTTTCGCCCCTTCGATTTAAAACCTTATTATTTCCCAGCATTCCTGTTTATGACGGCCACCAGCGCCCATATTGCGCAGATCACGGCAAACACGCCGAGAATGCCCTTGCCGAGCAGCGGCAGCACATTTATCAGAGCCTGTGGGTCAAAATGCAGCTCAAACATATTTTTTCCTCCTTTATATGCCCGCCATCAGGTTCTCTACGAGGGTTATCACCAGCCCGCCGGCTATTACGGACGCAATCTGCCCGCTGACGTTTGCGCCCGCGGCGTGCATGAGCAGGAAGTTGCCCGTATCCTCCTCGCGCCCCATTTTATGCACCACCCTGCTGGACATCGGGAACGCCGATATTCCCGCCGCGCCTATCATGGGGTTGATCTTATTCTTCGAGAACAGATTCAGCACCTTGGCGAACATCACGCCGCCCACGGTATCGAATATGAATGCGACAAGGCCCAGCGCCAGTATCACCAGCGTCTCAAGGGTTACAAACATCTCAGCCTTCATTCGGAAGGAAACAGACAGGCCCAGCACGAGTGTAATGAGATTTGCAAGATCCTTCTGCGCAGTCTCCGACAGGCTGCCCAGCACGCCGCACTCGCGTATGAGGTTGCCGAACATCAGGAATCCTATAAGCTCCGCGCTCTTAGGGGCTATGGTCCCCGCGATGACCGTAACGGATATCGGGAACAGTATGCGCGTAGTCCGGGACACCGCCCTGGGGTTGTAGGGCATTCGTATGCGCCGCTCCTTTTGAGTGGTGCATAGCTTTATCACAGGCGGCTGGACTATGGGTACCAGCGCCATATAGCTGTACGCCGCCACCATTATGGCTCCCTGATAGTTGGATTTGAAGTAGTTCGCCACATATATGCTGGTAGGGCCATCCGCGGCGCCTATTATGGCTATGCTTGCGGCGTCCTTCAGTTCAAAGCCCAGCAGCACCGCCATTCCGAGGGTAAAGAATATGCCGAACTGCGCAGCCGCGCCGAAGAGCATCATCTTCGGGTTGGAAAGCAGCGGCCCGAAGTCTATCATGGCGCCTATGCCTATGAACAGCAGCAGCGGGAAAAGCTCTGTCGCTATGCCCGCGTTGAACATCGTCTCTATGGCCTCGGTATTCACAAAGGGCAGATTTACAAGTATCGCCCCAAAGCCCATAGGCAGGAGCAGCGCAGGCTCCATCTCCCGCTTTATCGCGCACCATATAAGGGCGCAGCCTATGGCGATCATAACTCCCTGCTGCCAGGTAAAGTTCAGCACATTCCCGAAAAGCTCATTGAAAAGCTGCATCGGTTTTCCTCCTTAGTTACTTAAGTTTTATAAGTGTATTTTATATGTATCGGGTCTGTTATTACTTCGCGCAAAATGAGCATAAGCCTGTTTGTCCAGTGCTTATCTATGTAAAACGCCCGTTTTGTGCGAAAGTCAACTATAACTTGTCCCTATAACGCAATCTTTAGCATTATATTCCACTAGGCTCCCCTTGTAAACAGTGTTTATGCATTTTCTTAAATATTATGCCGTTAGGAAACCACCATGAAGCCCAAAAGTTATAATGCATGGTATAATTGTATATTTATACTGCATATCATATCTAAATATGCGTTTTAAACCGCTTTTATGCACAATTTATCAAATATTTTTTATATTTTTGCATTTTAGGTATTTACAATCCGGATTTTATGCGTATAATAGATCATGTGCCCGGCAACAGGGCGCCGCTGAATAAGTTAAATAAATTTTTTAAATTTCGGAGGATACATTCAATGAAGAAACTGTTTGCACTGGCCCTTGCGGCTCTGATGGTACTTTCCATGGCGGCCTGCTCCGCACCCGCCGCGGAGGAAACCGCCGCCCCCGCTTCCGCGGAAGCGACTCCCACCGAGGCCCCTGCCGCCGACGATGACGCCGCGGAAGGCGCCGTAATGAAGAAGGTCAAGGAAAGCGGTAAGCTGGTCGTCGGTACCGAAGCCCAGTACGCGCCCTATGAGTTCAAGGATCTGGACGCCAACTTCGCAGGCTGCGATATATGGCTTGCGCAGCAGATAGCCGATGCGCTGGGCGTTGAGCTCGAGATCGTAGATATGAGCTTTGACGGCATAATCCCCGCCGTTCAGTCCGGTCAGGTGGATATGGGCATAGCCGCCTTCACCGTCACCGAGGAAAGGGCGCAGGTCATCGACTTCTCCGAGGTATATGAGAAGAGCCCCCAGGCCGTTATAGTAAAGAAGGGCAACGAGGCCGCCTACTCCACCAAGGAGAGCTTCGCAGGAAAGAAGGTCGGCGCGCAGAAGGGTACCGTACAGTCCCTGCTCATCAAAAATGTGCTGACCGGCAGCGAGCTGTTTGAGCTTGACAAGTACCCCGAGCTGGGCATGGAGGTTGCCGCCGGCAACATCGCCGCCCTGGTGGTTGACTCCGCCGTTGCAGACGCTCTCATCAAGAGCAATCCCGATCTGGCCCTGGCGGACTTTGAGTTTGACCCTAACGAGGTAAACTACGGCAAGGCCGCCGTTATCGCAAAGGGCAACGAGGACTTCGTAGCCGCGGTAAACGAAGTGATAACCAAGGTCACCTCCGACGGCTCCTTCCAGAAGGCGTATGACGATGCGGTAGCCCTTGCGGACTCCATGGGCCTCGAGATGGACTAAAGCCCCGGAAAACTCAACATACCGGCCGTGCCCGAGGCCTGACCGCCCCGGGTTCGGCTTTTCCGGTTAAGCAAGCTAAAAAGAAAGGCGGCTCGCACAAATGACATTCTTCTCGGGAATACTCGCATTTCTGACGCGGATGTGGACCTTATTCACAAGGTATAATACCTTCTTTGCAGAGGGCATAAAGAACACCCTCATCATTGCCTTCTTCTCCGTGGTGCTCGGCACCATATTCGGTACCCTCATGGCGATGCTCCGCATGAGCAAGGTAAAGCCCCTGCGCTACCTTGCCACCGCATACATCGAGTTCATACGCGGCACCCCGTTGATGGTTCAGCTCATGTTCATATTCTACGGCCTGCCCATGACCGGCATAAAGCTGCCGGATATATCCTGGATACCCAACTTTTCCCGCTTCGCCGCCGGCATAGTCGCCATGAGCATGAACAGCTGCGCCTATGTTGCCGAAATAATACGTTCGGGCATACAGGCCGTTGATCATGGCCAGACAGAGGCCGCGAGGAGCCTGGGCTTCAGACAGTCCCAGACCATGACCATGGTGGTGCTGCCCCAGGCGGTAAAGAACATACTGCCGGCCCTGGGCAATGAGTTCGTGACCGTGATAAAGGAAAGCTCCATCGTATCCGTCATAGGCATAGCGGATCTTATGTTCCGCAGCAAGGATGTGATCGCAGTCACATACATAAGCCTCGAAACGCTGGCCATAACCGCCATACTTTACTTCATAATGACATTTATAAGCGGCAGGTTCGTATCCCTCATGGAAAGGAAGATGTCCAATGGAACAAAGTAGCCCCATGATACAGGTAAACCATCTCTGTAAGTCCTTCGGCAGCCTTGAGGTATTGAAGGATATATCCACCACCTTCGAGCGGGGCAGCGTAGTCGCCATAATAGGCCCCTCCGGCGGCGGCAAAAGCACCTTTCTCAGGTGCCTTAACCTTCTGGAAAAGCCCACCAGCGGGGAGATAATATTCGACGGCGTAAACATCTGCGACAAAAAGACCGACATAAATCTGCACCGCCAGAAGATAGGCATGGTATTCCAGCAGTTCAACCTTTTCAACAATATGAACGTGCTGAGGAACCTCACCGCCGCCCCGGTAAAGATAAAGGGCATGCCTCCCGCCGAGGCCGAGGAAAAGGCGGTAAAGCTCCTGACCCGGGTAGGCCTTGCGGACAAGCTTACAGCCTACCCTGCCCAGCTTTCGGGCGGGCAGAAGCAGCGGGTAGCTATAGTCCGCGCGCTCATGATGAATCCCGAGGTGATGCTGTTTGACGAGCCCACCTCAGCCCTCGATCCCGAAATGGTAGGCGAGGTCCTGGACGTTATGAAGGCCCTTGCCGACGACGGTATGTCCATGATAGTGGTCACCCACGAGATGCGCTTTGCCCGCGAGGTCAGCGACCGCACCATATTTCTTTCAGACGGCATGATCGAGGAGGATAAGCCCTCCCGCGAGCTCTTTGCCCACCCCGAGAGCCAACGCCTTGTGAGCTTCCTTTCCAAGGTACTGTAACTCAAAAGCGGCAGATGCCCGGAAACCGTTTTTCGGGCATTTTCCGTATATAAATGCATAAAAAGATCAAGGAGCAGCATGAAAAGCTATATTGCAAAGCGCTTTCAGAACATCTCCGGCGGCCTTTCTCTGGATACGGAGGCATTGAACCGTTACAGCGATGTGATAGATATGAGCATAGGCGATACCGATTTCATCACGGACAGCCGCATAATAGCCGCTGCCTTTTCGGACGCCCGGCTGGGATATACCAGATATGGCGACCCCAAGGGGGATCCGGAGCTGATAGACGCTGTCATAAAGGCGTACAAAGAGGACTTTTCGCTCGATATTCCCCGGGAAAACCTGTTTGTAACGGCCTCGAGCTGCATGGGCATGGGGCTCGTCATGATGGCGCTGCTCGATCCCGGCGATGAGGTCATCGTGTTTTCGCCATATTTCACCATGTACCGCAGCCAGATAGAGCTGGCGGGGGGCGTATGCATCGAGGTGCCCACATACGACTCGGAGGGCTACGCCATAGACAGGGACAGGCTCCGTGCCGCCATCACGCCCAGAACCAAGGCCATCATATTCAATAACCCCTGCAATCCTACGGGGGCCGCCTACGGCGCCGACACGCTGAGGCTATTGTACGATATGGCAGAGGCACATGACCTTCTGATAGCGGCCGACGAGATATACACCCGCTATATGTTCAGCGGCCGCTTTATACCCCTCTGCTCTCTCCCCGGCGCAATGAAGCGTACCATCACGCTGAACAGCTTCTCAAAGAACTTCATGATGACGGGCTGGCGCATAGGGTACATCATAGCGCCGCCCGATATAGTCAGCACAGTCATGCACGTAAATAACTCCCTCGTTTACACCGCGCCCTCGCCCTCCCAGCGCGCCGCCATAAAGGCGCTGGAGCTTCGTAATGACATACAGGATAAATACATCAGTCAGTATAAGGAGCGGGTATTCTACGCCTATGAGCGCATACGGAAAATACCCTATCTTTCGATAGGGCAGCCCGGAGGGACCTTCTATGTCTTCCCGAATATTGAAAGGACAGGCCTCAGCTCAAAGGAGTTCTGCGGCGTATTGTTTGAAAAGTGCCATATACTCGCCACCCCCGGCTCCGCCTTCGGCTCTTCAGGGGAAGGTCACATACGTCTCGTCTGCGCGTGCGGTCTGGATACCATAAAAGAGGTTTTTGACCGCATGGAAAAGCTGAAATTTTAAAGCATTGAAAAAAGCGGCCTTCGGCCGCTTTTGTTATATTATCCTTATTCTTCCTTGGGCATCTTCAGGGTAAAGGTGCTGCCCTGGCGGGGCGCGCTTTGCAGGCTCATCTCTCCCCGGTGCAGCTTGGCTATCTCCCGCACCATGGAAAGCCCAAGGCCGTTGCTGCCCTGCCGGTTGTCGCTCCTTGAGGGCTCCGCCTGCCAGAAGCGGTCCCATACCTTTTTCTGGTTCTCGGGGGATATGCCTATGCCGTCGTCGCGGACGAAGAGATATATCTGCCCATCCTCCTCATAAAGGCCCACCTTGACGTGCTTCCCGCCGAACTTGCAGGCGTTTGTTATCAGGTTTTCCACAAGGCGGCTCATCAGCGTTATATCCACATTTGAGCATATGCCCGGGTCTATGGCGCACTGGAAATCCACCCCGGGATTAAGCTCCGCCTGCTCCTCGCATACCGCCTCAACTATATCGCTTATGTCGGCGTGCTCCAGCTTTACCTTCTGGGTGCCCTGCTCCATGCGGGCGAAGCTGAGAAGCTGGGACACCATGGCGTTCATGCGGCGCGCCTGCCGCTTGATTATGGATATGGTATCCCGGAATTCATCGGGGGTGACGTCGTGCTCCTGGGCGTATTCGCACTGGGAGATTATCACCGCCGTGGGCGTCCTCAGCTCATGGGAAGCGTCCGACGTAAACTGTTTTTCCATATCAAAGCTTCGTTCCAGCCGCTCCAGCATCTTGTCGTAGCTCTGGGCAAGTATGTATGCCTCCATGGTGACATTCCGCATATTCAGCCTTCGTGAAAGGTCCCGGCCCTCGGATATTTCGTCCGACATCTTGGTTATCTCGTCTATCGGCTTTAATGCCGCCCGGGTTATGAAGTAGCCGCCCACAGCGGAGGCCACTACCACGCCGGGAAGCACATAGGACGCCACCTTTGCCACAGTGCTTGCCACGGTTACGGTGGTGGTGGTAAGGGATACCCCCCTTATCCAGGCGTGCCTGCCGTTTTTGAAGGTAACGTAGCTGTCGTATATGTAATACTCCTTGCCGCCGCACTCCGCGGTGCGCAGTATTCCGTCCTCAAAGTCGGCGTCGGTGTAGAAGCCCTCGGGGTATTCCCCGGCCACCTTGGTGCAGCTCGCGTCATATATCAGGCAGTATACGCCGTTCACATAATACTGGAAGCCGCCCCTTGCCTGTATGTCGCCGTTTTCGCACTTCAGGTCGTTCCTGTTTGCCTTGACTCCGGAAAGCACCCTGCGCTGCATATCCTGCTCCATGGTAAGCCTGCTCACCGTCAGCATGAACACCATTACCAGCGCCGACACAATTACCATGAGCAGCGTGAACCAGAATATGATTATGAACTTTACGGATATGCCCTCCCAGAACTGCGGCCTGATCCTGGGCACCATGCTGCTTTTTTTCTTTGCCATTCGCTATTCTTCCTTTAATACATATCCTGAGCCCCGGACGGTATGTATGAGCTTCTTTTCAAAGGGCTCGTCTATCTTGCGGCGCAGGAACCTTATATACACATTCACCACGTTTGAGCCGCCCTCGTAATCCACGTCGTATATGTGATCCTCTATAGCCTCGCGGCTCAATACCTTGCCCTTGTTTATTATCATGTATTCCAGCAGGGCAAATTCCTTGGGCGAAAGCTCTATCTCCTTATCGCCGCGGTAAACGGTCCTGGCGGCGCTGTCCACCTTGAGGTCGGCAAGGGTATGGACGCTTGCATAGCCCTGATCCTTGTTGCGGGTAATTACGCGGATTCGTGCAAGCAGCTCATCAAAGGAAAAGGGCTTGATCAGATAATCGTTGCCGCCTATATCCAGCCCGCGGACTATATCCTCAACGGTATCCCTCGCGGTCAGGAACAGCACCGGGGTGCGGTTCCCTTCGGCGCGTATCTTCTTCACCACCTCAAAGCCGTTCAGCTTCGGCAGCATTATATCCATAAGCACGCCATCGTAGCTGCCCATGCGGATATAGTCCAGCGCATCCTCGCCGTTAAGGCAGCTATCCACGCTGTATCCCGAAGCGCGCAGCTTATTGCATATAACGTTATTCAGGTCCTGTTCGTCTTCCACAACGAGTATGCGCACGGTAATTCTCCTTAAAAAATAAAATCAACGCCCATATCCGATACCGGATATGGGCATTATATCATATGTTTTAAGTTTTTTTAAGCACTATGCCGTCTGAAAACGGAAGCGGAGCACCTCCATGGTCATCCTGTCCACAAAGCCCCAGTATCTGCGGCCGTTTGACAGGAATGCGAAGCTGTAACCCCTGCGCCCGCCTATGCGGCCTTCTCTTGCGCTGTATACTTCTGCGGCGTGGTTCACCCCGGCGGCTTTCAGCAGCGCAGAAAGACATTCCTTCATGCTGCCCTGCTTCAACCTGTCGTGGCCCATCAGTTCGTTCATTGCCTCGGCGGCCTCGCCTGCTTCCATCGCCTTCTTAACCTTTTCAATAAGCTTCAGCATAATCTTGCGCTCCTTTCGCCTTTTATTATGCTCAGTTTATCCTATAAAGATTAAACCTTCGTTAAAAACAAATATATTCCGCCGAAAGTTCATGATATAGACACAATAAACCGGCTATCCGCCCCGTTTTTCACTGAAAAAGCCCCTCAGCAGCAGCCGGCATTCCTCCTCCAGCACTCCTCCCATGGTTTTTGCCCTGCGCGCCAGCCGCCCGTCCGTAACGTCGGTCCGGGAGCCGCAGCTTCCCATCTCGCTGTCCCATGCGCCAAATACTATCTCCTCTATGCGGCTGTTCAGCGCCGCCCCCGCGCACATGGGGCAGGGTTCCATCGTGACATACAGCGCGCAGCCTGAAAGCCGCCTGTCCCCCGCAGCCTTCTCCGCCGCCTGTATCGCCAGAAGCTCCGCGTGGGCTGTGGAGTCGTTCAGCCGCTCAGTCATATTGTGCGCGGAGGCGATGATCTCTCCGTCCTTCACTATGACCGCCCCGACAGGCGTTTCGCCCTCTACATAGGCCTTCTCCGCCTCGGCGATGGCGCTTTTCATGTATATGGAATCCATGCTTATCTCCTTTTTAATAATGCCGCTCATTTTGAGCGGCATTAAGTCTTTATGAGACTACTATATTCACTATATTCTTAACTACTATGACCTTCCGGACTGTCTTGCCCTCCAGGAAGGGCGCCACATCCTTATGGGTCCTGGCCGCCGCCTCCACCTCCTCCTTGGGCATATCGACGGGCAGCTCTATACGGGCCCTTATCTTGCCGTTCACCTGTACGCCGTACTCTATGGTATTCTTCACCAGCGCGCTTTCGTCCCACTTGGGCCAGGGCGTGCAGTACAGCGGCTTTTCATAGCCCAGCCGCTCATTCAGCTCCTCTGTCATATGGGGCGCTACGGGGTTGAGCAGCGTCAGCAGTATATGGAATTCCTCCCTGGATACGCTGCCGTTGTTGTACAGCTCGTTCACCATGGTCATCATCGCGGCAATGGCGGTATTGTACTTCATGGCCTCATAGTCCTCGGATACCTTCTTTATGGTGCCATGTACCAGCGCCTTCATCTCGGGCCGTATGCCGTCAAAGTCGTTTACCATATCCTGCATACGCCATATCCTGTCCAGGAACCTGCGGCAGCCTCTCGCGCCCTGAGTGCTCCAGGGTATGGGCTGATCGAATGCGCCCATAAACATCTCATAGAGCCTGAAGGCGTCCGCGCCCATCTCCTCAACTATATCGTCGGGATTGACCACGTTTCCGCGGGACTTGGACATCTTTTCGCCGTTCTCGCCCAGTATCATGCCGTGGCTGGTGCGCTTTTTGTACGGCTCCTTGGTAGGCACCACGCCTATATCATAAAGGAACTTATACCAGAAGCGGGAATACAGCAGATGCAGCGTGGTGTGCTCCATGCCGCCGTTGTACCAGTCTACGGGCATCCAGTATTCAAGGGCCTCCCTGCTTGCAAGCTCCCTGTCGTTGTGGGGGTCGCAGTAGCGTATGAAGTACCAGCTTGAACCCGCCCAGTTGGGCATCGTGTCCGTCTCCCGGTTTGCCGGGCCGCCGCACCTGGGGCAGGTGGTCTTTATCCAGTCGGTGGCGCGGGCCAGTGCGGAGGAACCGTCGTCGGTAGGCTCAAAGTCCTCTATCTCGGGAAGCTTCAGCGGCAGCTCGCTGTAAGGCAGGGGTACCCAGCCGCATTTATCGCAGTGTACGAGTGGTATGGGCTCGCCCCAGTAGCGCTGGCGGGTAAATACCCAGTCGCGCAGCTTGTAGTTTACCTTTTTTTCGCCTATGCCCTTCTCCTCCAGCCACTTTATCATGGCCGGGATAGCCTCCTTGACGGTAAGGCCGTTGAGGAAGCCGGAATTTACCATTACGCCGTTCTCAACGTCGGAGTAGCATTCCTCCTGAACGTTCCTGCCGCCGGCGACTACCTCTATTATCGGCATATTGAACTTCTTGGCGAATTCCCAGTCGCGCTCGTCATGGGCGGGAACGGCCATTATGGCGCCCGTGCCGTAGCCCATGAGGACATAGTCGGATATCCATACGGGGATCGGCTTTCCGGTGGCGGGGTTGGTTGCCTTTAAGCCCCTGAGCATAACGCCGGTCTTTTCCTTGTTGAGCTCGGCGCGCTCCAGATCGCTCTTTCGGGCGGCCGCCTTCTGGTATTCCCGCACCTCGTCCATGTTCTCGATGGAATCCTTCATGGCGTCGATTATCGGGTGCTCGGGGGATACTACCATATAGGTCGCGCCAAAGAGGGTATCGCACCGGGTCGTGTATACCTTCAGCCCCTCGGGGTATCCCTCTATGGGGAATACCACCTCAGCGCCCTCGCTGCGGCCAATCCAGTTCTTCTGCTGCGTCTTTACACGCTCTATATAGTCCAGGCCGTCAAGATCGTCTATGAGCCGCTGTGCGTACTCTGTTATCCTGAGCATCCACTGGCTGCGCACCTTCTGAACCACCACGCCGCCGCAGCGCTCGCATACGCCGTCCACGACCTCCTCGTTTGCCAGGCCCACCTTGCAGGAGGTACAGAAGTTTATGGGTATCTCAGCCTTGTATGCAAGGCCCTTCTCGAAAAACTTCAGGAATATCCACTGTGTCCATTTGTAATAGCTGGGGTCGGTTGTGTTTATCTCGCGGCTCCAGTCAAAGCTGAAGCCCAGCCGCTTGAGCTGTGCGCGGAAATGCTCTATGTTGTCGTGGGTGACCTTTGCGGGGTGTATGCCGGTCTTTATGGCGTAGTTCTCGGTAGGCAGGCCGAATGCATCCCAGCCTATGGGGTACAGCACGTTATACCCCTCCATGCGCCGCTTTCTGGCGATTATATCCAAGGCGGTGTTGGATCGGGGATGTCCGACATGAAGGCCCTGCCCGGAGGGATAAGGGAACTCTATCAGGGGATAGAACTTGGGCATTGAATAGTCGTCCTTTGCCTCAAAGCAATGGGCGTCCTCCCATATTTTTTGCCACTTCAGCTCTACCTGATCGTGATCGTAGCGCTCTGCCATTGATATTTCCTCCAATTCAGTATTTAACTTTAAACAATAAAAAAAGCTCCGTCTCAGCCAAGAGACGAAAGCCTTGCTTCCGCGGTACCACTCTCGTTGGCGAAAATTCGCCCAACTCAGCTCCCGTTAACGCCGGGCAGTACGCCGTCCGCTTTCACGGCCGGAGCTCCGCGACGAGCTTCGAAAATGCCCTGTGCGCCGCCTTGCACCCTACGCGGCTCGCTCTGCATGGCCGTTTTCTACTGTTTCGCTTCATTGCCTTATACCGCATATATTATATTTTATCCAAAACTAAAAGTCAATGACTTGCGGGCGCTTATGATGTATAATACAGCTTATCCATAACTTTTATACGGAGAAATGCCATGCTTTTTGATTACCACGTACACACCCGCTACTCAGCCGATTCAGGAGCGCCCATAATAGAGCAGCTTCGCGCCGCAGAGAAAGCCGGCGTTACCCATATATGCTTTACCGACCATGTGGATTTTGACGGATCGGGCCTGCCCGCCGCCGACATAGCCGCCCGCAATGCCGAGATAGAAGCCTTAAGGGATCGGTTCCCGGCTATGGACATATCCTTCGGCATGGAGTTCGGAATGAAGGATAAGACGGCCTGCAAGGCGGCATACGATTATGTAAAGGGCTGCCATATCGACTTCGTCATAGGCTCTGTACACATGGTAAACGGCATCGACGCCTACTATCCGGAATACTTCGAGGGCAGGAGCCGCGATGAGGCTTACCTTGCCTATATGGAAAAGGACCTCGAGTGCATCAGGGTATCGGATTTTTCCGTAATGGGCCATTACGATTTCTGCGCCAAGCACAGCCCATACGCCGAGCGCTCCATGAGCTACTCCCTCTCCCCCCGGATATTCGACAATATATTCCGCGAGCTGATAAGCCGCGGCAAGGCCTTTGAGGTCAACACCTCCGCCTGGCGTCACGACGCGCCATGGGGGCTTGACATACTGCGCCGCTACCGTGAGCTGGGCGGCGAATACGTTACCACCGGTTCCGACGCCCACAGGCCGTCAAGCGTGGGAAACAGGCTGCCCGAGGCGCTGGAAATGATACGCGCCGCCGGTATACCCTATGTGGCGACGTTTAAAAATATGGAGCCGGTGATGCACAGGATCTAACCGATCACCTCTATCACCCTACCCTGCTTCAGCGCCGCTATCACGGTCCTTCCACGGAAGGCCCTCGCAAAGGCCCTGCCGTTTTCCACGTCCTTCGGCCTGTCCGCCTTGTTGAACAGCACCGTATCGCCGTAGTCCACCATGGCTGCGGCGTCCTCCGGCGTTACCGCGTGGCTCATGTCCGTCCCCAGCCTCATGGCGTACAGCTCAGGCCGGTGGGCGGCCTCACATATGGGCTTGCCTATGCCGTCCGCGCCTACCACATATATCACCTTTGAGCCTGCGGGTATCGCGGGCTCATTTTTATCATGGGCCTTTAAGGGCAGTCCCTTTGAGCCATCCGCCTCGGCTATCACATAAGGTGCAAGGCCTGCAAGGCGCGCTATGGGCAGCTTTGGCGCGGTGAGCTTTCCGTCAACCCCCTCGCCTACGCATACGGCGCCGTGCTCCGCGAGGGCGGCGGCTATATCCGCCTCCGCCGCGTTTTCCAGCACTGGCATATCGGCAGGCCGCCATATATGGGTGCTGGTGCATATTATTACCCGGCTGCCGGCAGCCGAAAGCTCCGCAGCAAGGCGGTTCATAAGGGATGTCTTTCCCCCTCCCCCTATTATGGCGGTAATGCCCGGCGCTATGCCAAGGGCCCCGGTAAAGCTCGCGTCGTTCATATTGCCTCCCCCCTGCCGCTTTAAGATGGATACAGTCCAATGAAAAACGCCCCGCAGCACAAGGTCACGAGACGTTAATACAAGCGTGTTTTTTATCTGTGAAGGTTCATCATATCGTCAAGGGACATCTGTTTGGCGAAGCTCATGGTAAGCATCCTCTGGCTGGGGTTGTCAAAGAGGTTGCTCATGGACATACGGTCGTGTATGTGGCGGACGGCCTCCGCGAACATGGGGGCGGCGGACAGTATTTTTATTTTGTCGTGGCCCTTTACGGCGGGGCAATTTACGGTATCGGTGGATACCAGCAGCTTTATGGGGCTCTCTTCAATCTTCTTCACGCCCTTTTCCTGAAGCACTACATGGGACAGGAATGCGTAAATATCGTTTGCGCCCTTATCCTTGAGGCCGTGCGCAACGTCTACCAGGGTGCCGCCGGAAATGGTGAAATCGTCTACCACTATGCAGTTTTTGCCCTTTACGTCGCCGATGATCTCAAGCACCTTGGCATTCTCGTCATGGCCGCTGCGCATCTTGTCGCCTATGGCTACGGCGCAGCCAAGCTCATTGGCCATCATCCTTGCGCGCTTTGCGCTGCCCGCGTCGGGAGATACCACTACCAGGTTGTCGTCCACTATGCCCAGATACCTTGCGTATGCGCAAAGCAGATCCTGCGCGTAAAGGTGATCCACAGGCTTCTTGAAAAAGCCCTGCACCTGAGCGGCATGAAGATCCATGGTCACAACGCGGTCCGCGCCCGCCAGCTCTATGCACTCCGCGCATACCCTGCCGCGTATCGAGACCCGGGGCTCGTCCTTCTTATCGCCCTTGGCATAGCTGAAATAGGGGATAATTGCGGTAACACTGTTCGCGCTGGCACGCTTGAATGCATCCAGGAAGAAAAGCAGCTCCATAAATTCATTGTTGGGATCGAGACCCAACGTCTGAACGAAGTATACGTCCTTGTCTCTTATGCTCTCATCGATGCGGACGAAGGTATTGCCTTCGGAGAATATGTGAGTTGTGCATTTGCCCATAGGGCTTCCGAGATAATCGCACATCTGCGCTGCAAATTCCTTGCTGGCGCTGCCTGCAAAAATTTTAATGGTACCATCGCCGGACATTTTTCGATATACCCCCTTTTAATGTTCACCTGCATTATAACAAATATACTCTGTATAATCAACGCAATACGACAACCCGGGTGAATGAGCGCCTGCATTATATTATAACCGCCGCTTATCTCAGGCTGACAACCCATATTGCTTTTTTGTATGAGCCGGTCTGCGTGCCGCCGGTCAGACTGCACGATTAGTTATTTTTGAATCAATTCCTTCATATCAAAAAATTATATCGTTTTATTGCCCGAAGAACTCCTTCCACGCCCCCTCCAGCGCCCGGCTTTCCTCATACGGGCAGCCTATGAGGTTTTCCCTGTTCTTCCCGTGAAAATCGCTGCCGCAGGTAGCATACAGGCCGAGCTGGGCGCACAGGGACAAAAAGCCCCGCTTCTGCCCCTGGGTGGAAGCAGGGTAGAATACCTCGAGGCCCCATAGGCCGTAGTCCGCAAGCTCCCTTATCAGCCCGTCCGTATCCGACTTTATCTTGCAGGGGTGGGCCAGCACCGGCCTGCCGCCGGACTCCAGTATAAGCTCTATCGACTCCCTTTTAGACGGCCGCACGCCGGGCACAAAGCCGATGCGGCCCGGATCAAGGTATTTCTCGAACGCCTCCGGCATGGTATCCGCGTACCCTGCGGCGATTATTGCCTTGGCGATGTGCAGCCGGGTATCGTTGCCGCGGCTGTGCTCCATGTATTCTTCGGCAGGTATGCCAGATGCGCTGAGCTTATCCAGTATGGCCCTGTTGCGCTGCCGCCTGCTCTCCCCGCGCCATGCTTCGAACTTCGCCATTGCGGGGCAGTCCGGATCTATGTTCAGCCCAAGCATATGAAGCTCCGTCGGGAACTCCACATCCAGCTCTATGCCGGGTATCACCCTTACCCCTATGCCTTTGCCCGCCTGCGCCGCGCGCTTACAGCCTGCGGTCGTATCGTGATCCGTGAGGGCCATATGGCATACCCCCCGCGCCTTTGCCAGGGCGGGGATAGCCTCCGGGTCAAAGGTGCCGTCGGACATATTGGAATGTATGTGCAGGTCAAATTTTTCCATCTTTGGCTTATCCTCAAAAAAAACCGGGCGAAGACGCTGCTTCGCCCGAAGGCTTTTTTTATTTATCCTCGTCGTCAAATCCGCCGGGCCGGTAGAATTTCTGATCCGCCTCTTCTTCAGGCTTATCCTCGGGGCTGTCCCCGCCGCCGTCCTCATGGCGCCGCTCCGGCTCGTCCTCCGCGCCGTCATGGGCGCCGTCCTCCGGCTTCCCCTCCTCGTCCGGCTTTTCAAGGGCTTCCTTGCGCTCCTTGTAGGATACCAGCTCCACAGGCTCGTTGCGGAATATCTTCTCGAATTCCTCGCCTGTTATACGCTCATACTCTATAAGATACTTCACTACCCGGTCAAGCGCCTCCCTCTCGTGGAGCAGTACCTGCTTTGCCCGTTCGAATTGCTCCTCCAGTATCCTGCGGATCTCCTTATCCACCTTGGCAGCCACCTCTTCGGAATAGTTGCGCTGGTGTCCCCAGTCCTTTGCTATGAATACCTCGGAATCGCCCCCCAGGAACACGGGGCCTATCTCGTCGCTCATGCCGAACTCTATGACCATGCGGCGGGCCAGGTCGCTGGCGTGCTTAAGATCTCCTATTGCGCCGGTGCATATGTCGTCAAGGGCTATGCTTTCGGCCACACGGCCGCCCATGCTCATAGCTATCTGGTCAAGTATCTTGCCGCGGGAAATGTGGCTGTCGTCGTTGTCCGGCATGGTCATGGTGTAGCCTGCCGCCTGGCCCCTGGGTATTATGGATACCTCATGTACGGGATCGCAGTGCTCCATCTTCAGGGCCACTATGGCGTGTCCCGCCTCGTGATAGGCGGTGATGCGCTTATCCTCCTCGGTAACTACGCGGCTGCGCTTTTCGGGGCCAACCACCGTGCGGGTTATGGCCTCTTCAAGCTCTACCATGGTTATCTCCTTCTTCTTGAAGCGCGCCGCAAGTATGGCGGCCTCGTTAAGCACGTTTTCAAGATCAGCGCCTGTCATGCCGCTGGTGCGCTTCGCCAGCACGCCGAGATCCACATCGCTGCTGAGGGGTTTTCCTTTTGCGTGGACTGCGAGTATCGCCTCCCGCCCCTTGACGTCGGGATAGCCTACGGTTATCTGTCTGTCAAACCTGCCGGGGCGCAGCAGCGCGGGATCGAGTATGTCCGGGCGGTTGGTCGCCGCAAGCACTATTATGCCCTCGTTTACCGCAAAGCCGTCCATCTCCACCAGAAGCTGGTTAAGGGTCTGCTCCCTCTCGTCGTGTCCGCCGCCGAGGCCCGCTCCGCGCTGACGGCCGACCGCGTCTATCTCGTCTATAAACACCACGGCGGGCGCGCACTTTTTAGCCGTATTGAACAGATCGCGCACACGGCTTGCGCCGACGCCTACGAACATTTCCACAAAATCCGAACCGGAAATCGAGAAGAAGGGAACGCCCGCCTCGCCCGCCACCGCCTTGGCCAGCAGAGTCTTGCCCGTGCCCGGAGGGCCTACGAGCAGGCAGCCCTTTGGTATGCGCGCGCCCATGGCGGTGAACCGCTTCGGGGCCCGCATGAATTCCACGACCTCCCTGAGCTCCTCTTTTTCCTCCTCTGCGCCCGCAACATCGGCAAAAGTGACCTTATTCCTGCCGTCCATGTTTGTACGGGCGCGGCTCTTGCCGAAGTTCATTATGTTATTGCCGCCGCCCTGCGCCCTGGTCATCAGGACATAGAACAACGCCAGACCGCCGAAGAGCAGTATGTACGGCAGCATGGTCTCCAGTATGGAGGGGCCGGGGGTCGGGTTAAGCGCAAGAGAGAACGGATAATCCGCCTGGGTTACATCATTTACGTCCCTGCCGGTAAGCTCCGCCGTCACCTTATCCATATCCTCCTTGAGGATATCCACGGAAGGTATATAGGTGTAGAAGTCCGCCTCCTGCGGAAAGACGTCCATGCTTATCTTGCTGTCGGAATACAGGCCCACGAGCTTCAGCTCGGTGACTTCCGCCGCCTGTACCCTGCCTGCACGGACATCATCTATAAATTCCGAATAGCTTATCTTCTCGGCCTTATTGCCGGAAAGGTCAAAGCCGGATACCAGCAATACGATTATTCCCAGCATTATAAGATACACTATCGGCGTCGTAAGGTTTCTTCTCTTCAAAATTTTACCTCCCCGGTATGCCCCCTGCAAAGTCCTATGGCTAAGCATACCACCTACGAGTTTAAACTATCCACCTAATAGTAACACAAATATTTACCTATTCATACCTCAAATAATCAAATTTAAGTGAAAAAAACGTGACGCACACCACTTTTGCCCCCGAATTGGGGGGTTTACAAAAAAGCGCGGGAATAATATAATAAGTAACTGTAAAGCTATGACCGGGACACACGGTGGGATCGGATGTCAAAGAGAGCGGCCCGTTTTTGCGGTGCGAGGGCTGCGGCGTCTCCGCCCATACGCATCACCCGCGAGCGCCGGCGCGAAAACGTATTTTCGCCATTAACGCCGGACGGCGGCCCGCCGTTACACGGGCGCGCGGCTTATGACAGGCCGCGGCAGAGAGGGCGCGCCGCGCCAACTCGGGTGGTACCGCGCAATACTGCGTCCCGATATACGGGGCGTTTTTATTTTGCCCGAAAGCCTTATTTTAACAAGCTATAAAGCACTAAGGAGAAGCAGATGTACAAGAAAGTTCCGACCACGCTGAATTTCGTGGAGCGCGAGAAGGAGACGCTGAAATTCTGGAAGGATAACCAGATATTCGAAAAGAGCGTCAAGCTTCGGCAGGGCGCCCCCGCCTACACCTTCTATGACGGCCCGCCAACAGCCAACGGCAAGCCCCACATAGGCCATGTACTGACCCGTGCCATGAAGGATATAATCCCCCGCTATAAAACCATGCGTGGCTACGACGTGCTGCGCAAGGCCGGGTGGGATACCCACGGCCTGCCCGTTGAGCTGGAGGTTGAAAAGGAGCTGGGCCTTGACGGCAAGGAGCAGATAGAGCAGTACGGCGTTATCCCCTTCATTCAGAAGTGTAAGGAATCCGTATGGAAGTATAAGGGCGAGTGGGAGGTAATGTCCGACCGCATGGGCTTCTGGGCGGATATGGAGCACCCCTACATCACCTATGACAACGACTATATCGAGTCGGAATGGTGGGCGCTGAAATCCATATACGAAAAGGGCCTCCTGTATAAGGGCCACAAGATAGTTCCCTACTGCCCCCGCTGCGGCACCGCCCTCTCCTCCCATGAGGTAGCCCAGGGCTACAAGGAGGTCAAGGAGACCTCCGCCACCGTCCGCTTCAGGGTACCAGATGAGGAGGACACCTACTTCCTGGCCTGGACCACCACGCCCTGGACGCTGCCCAGCAACGTTTCCCTCTGCGTCAACCCCGATGTCACCTACGCATATGTACGGGTGGACGGCAGGGAGACCCTCATCATGGCCAAGGATCTTATAGAGACGGTGCTCGAGGGCCACGAGACGGAGATAGTAAAGGAAGTCCCGGGCCGGGAGCTTGAATACAAGCACTACGAGCCCCTGTTCGAATGCACCCGCAGGGCCGCCGGCGGCAAGGACGCCTTTTATGTGATGGTGGACGACTATGTCACCACCACCGACGGCACCGGCATAGTCCATAACGCCCCCGCCTTCGGCGAGGACGACTACCGGGTATGCAAGAGATACGATCTGCCCTTCGTGCAGATGGTGGATTCCAAGGGCGAAATGTGCGGCGGCACCCCCTGGGACGGCGTATTCGTAAAGAAGGCCGACCCCATGGTGCTTAAAGCCCTGGACGAGCGCGGCCTGCTCTTTGCCGCCCCCAAATTTGAGCACAGCTACCCCTTCTGCTGGCGCTGCGACACGCCGCTTATCTACTATGCCCGTTCCTCCTGGTTCATAGCGATGACCAAGGTAAAGGACAGGCTCATAGACTACAACCGCCGCATCAACTGGATCCCCGAGACCATCAAGGAAGGCCGCATGGGCAACTTCCTTGAGAACGTGATAGACTGGGGCATCTCCCGGGAGCGCTACTGGGGCACCCCTCTGCCCGTATGGGTATGCGACAAGTGCGGCAGGATACACGTCGTCGGCAGCCGCAGGGAGCTCTCCGAGCTTACCGGCTGCGATGAGAACGTCGAGCTGCATAAGCCCTATGTGGACCCCCTCACCTGGCAATGCGAGTGCGGCGGCACCATGCGCCGCGAGCCGGTGGTCATAGACTGCTGGTTCGATTCCGGCTCCATGCCCTTCGCCCAGTGGCATTATCCCTTTGAAAACCAGGATATGTTCCGTCGCCGCTACCCCGCAAACTTTATCAGCGAGGCCATAGACCAGACCCGCGGCTGGTTCTATACCCTTTCCGCCATAGCGGCCTGCCTGTTCGACTCGCCCGCGTTCCTCAACTGCATTGTGCTGGGCCACGTTCAGGATAAGGAAGGCCGCAAGATGAGCAAGCACATAGGCAACGTGGTGGATCCCTGGGTGCTTCTGGACAATCAGGGCGCGGACGCCGTGCGCTGGTATTTCTACACCAGCTCCATGCCATGGCTGCCGAACCGCTTCTCAGCGGAGGCCGTATCCGAGAGCCAGCGCAAGTACATGGGTACCTTCTGGAACACCTATGCCTTCTACATACTGTATGCGGACATAGATAACTTCGACCCGACCCGCCATAAGCTGGTGCGCGAAAACCTGACGCCCATGGACAGATGGATACTTTCCCGCCTGAATACCCTGATGGGGCACGTTGAGGCATACCTTGACGACCTGAAGATGACCGAGGCGGGCCGCGAGATGCAGGACTTTATGGATGATCTTTCCAACTGGTACGTCCGCCGCTGCCGCGAGCGGTACTGGGGCAAGGATATGACCCCCGATAAGGAGGCCGCCTACATGACCCTTTACACCGTGCTCAGGACCATGGCGCTTATATCCGCTCCCTTCACGCCCTTCATGTCCGAGACCATGTATCAGAACATGGTCAGGACGGTGGATAAAGACGCGCCGGAGAGCATACACCTTTGCGACTGGCCCGAGAAGGACGAAAGCTTCATCGACCCCGAGCTGGAGGCCAACATGGCCGCAGTGCTGGATATCGTCGTGCTTGGCCGCAGCGCCCGCAACGTGGCGGGCATCAAGAACCGCCAGCCCGTGGCCGCCATGTATGTGCAGGGTAAGGCTCTGCCCGATATGTATGTATCCATCATAGCGGACGAACTGAACGTAAAGGAAGTTAAATTCGTTGACGACGCTTCCTCCTTCATCAGCTACCGGGTAAAGCCCCAGCTCAAGACCCTTGGCCCCCGCTACGGCAAGCTTCTTCCCAGGATCAATCAGTATCTGGCGGGCGAGGGCATAGGCAACGCGGTGGTAGCCGCCCACAGCAGAGGCGAGAGCTATACATTCGAAATAGACGGCGCCGCGATACTCCTCTCTGCCGAGGATGTGCTCGTCTCCACCGAGGAAAACGCAGGCTTCGTTACAGTAACCGAGCATGACCTCTCCGTGGTGCTCGACACCAACCTCACTCCCGAGCTCATCGAGGAGGGCTTCGTGCGCGAGATAGTTTCCAAGGTGCAGACCATGCGCAAGGAAGCCGGCTTTGAGGTCACGGACCACATAATCCTCTATCACCACGGCAACAGCCTCATTGAGGATATTTTCGCCAGGCACGGCGCGGACATCGCCGCCGATACCCTTGCCGACTCCATCCTGCTGGGCTCCTCCGGCTATGTGAAGGATTGGGAGATAAACGGCGAAAGCGTCACGCTGGGCGTCGAAAAAGTCTGAGCCAAAAAATAAAAAAAGGGGGCGTAAGCCCCCTTTCTTATTTTGTTCTTCTCAGCTCATTCACCAGTTCAACTACAAGCTGCTTCTGCCTTGCATTAAGCCCGGAGGTATCTATCCCTTCTTTGCATTCAAGACCCAGCAGATAATCTGCGGATACGTTAAAAAGCCGTGCTATCCTTATCAACACCTTGTAGCTCGGCATTCGCACAGACGTTTCATACGCCGATATCATACCTTTTGTAACGCCCAGAAGCTCTGCAAACTGAACCTGCGACAGTCCCCTTGCTTCTCTGAGCGCCCTTACCTTCTCGCCGAAGTCAACCATTACTATTCCTCTTTCGACAATTAGTATACCCAATCACAAGTTTGTTATTGGTGAGATTTTCTTATTATCAGTTGACTTTCTGCCGTTTTTTATATATTCTTTAATCGAGGTGATGATATGCTCCGTAAAATATACCGGGTGAAAAGCGTGCGCACCATTCCCGCTCATCTTTACAGCAGGCGCGATTTTGAGCGCAGAAAGCGCGTAATGCGCTATGTCAAAGAGGAATACGATTATATCACGTCTGCCCGAAGGGATAATATTTTGTTTGATATGGCCATGTATAAGCTTGACCGGATGATAGCGGAAATGGAGTCAAAGCACCCGGATGATCCGCGCAGGATACTAGATGCGCCGCATATAAGGGAGCAGATAAGCATCATGTGCAGGTATGATCCCCAATACCGCAAAAAAAATAAATAAATAAATAAAAGGGGGCTTAGCCCCCCATTTTTATTTGCCCTCGGCCGCGTCGTTCTTCCCGTTCTTCAGCTTAACGAGGGCGCCCTTGAGCGCTTCCGGCATGGGCAGGCCGATACGGCCCGCGTTTTCCAGTATGGAAAGCCCCTCGTTTGCGATGTAGAACATACATACGGCGCTCCTTACCGCGCCGTTGGTGGCGGGAACCAGCTTGTCAAGCATAGTGGAAAGCGCCACCAGCACGAATATGAAAACCTTCTTCAGCAGCCCTTTAAATCCTATAACGCTGCTGAGCGTCTTTGATACCGCGGCATAAGCTACGCCCGTAATATAATCCAGGGCCACCACCGCGATGAGCGCCGTTATTATGGCGTCCCAGGGGCCGAAAATGTAGCTGAGCACGCCGCTCACCCCCGCAAGCACCCCCGTTATCAGGTTATTGTTCATTCCTTTCTCCTTTCTGAATTTCCAGTATAAGCTGCCGGCAGGGGCAGTCCTCCCCCTTGCAGCGTTCGCATACCTCCGCCGTTTCACCGCCGCCGAGCGCGGGCAGCCTGCCGTATCTGTTCCAGTAGCCCGCGCCGTTTGAATCCAGGCAATTGAGCACCACCCCGTCGTCCCGGCCCATCGCCTCTATTACGAGGCCGCAGCCTATATATGCGCCGACGTGGTGTATCCGCTTGCCGTCATGCCGGAAAAGCAGGTCTCCCGGCGCGAGCCGGCTCCTGTCGTTAAGCTTTTCGCAGGCGGAGTACAGCCCCCTTGAGGACATATCCTTCTTTATGAGCTTATTGTCCAGCAGAAACCTCACTATCAGCCCGCTGCAATCAAAGGCGGCTATGGGGCTTCTGCCCTCCGCCTTCCGCTTTTCCCATAGGGCTATGGCACGCCGGGCGTTTTTCTCGCTGGTTTCCCGCCGGCGTATCCATTTCCCGGTTATATCCGTTTCGCCCTGCGCGCCCCATACGTATATGTCCCCCACATGGCCTTTAAGGTATTTTATGAAAAGCTCTGTCATGATACTCTCTCCTTTATTGATTGATGGAGGCTATGGCAGCGGCTATGGCGGAATCCACATAGGCCTTTATGACCCTGTTCTGCACCGTATTCGTAGAGGTATCCGACATCTCGCCGTCTATGGAGCCGGTATCCGGCGTGATGACGAGGTCGTCCGCGCCTATCAGGCCGCCGCTCCTTGCCGCTTCATACTCTTCCGCGGTCTTGAATACGTGTACCTTCATGAGGCTGAGTTTCCTTTCCGTGGCCGTCATTGCTTTTTCACCCCCAATATATAGTATTCAATATCGGCGCAGTTTGCGGTACTGGCGTTATGCACCGTCAGCAGAAGCTTCGCGCTGTATTCGCCCAGCAGCCTGCATGATACCGGCACGCTCCCTCCGGTGACCGCAGAAAAGCTGTCCGTGGGCTTCTTCCGGTAATACGCTATGATTTCGCTGGAGGAGCCTACCGTAGTCTTTATGATGAGCGCAAGCGGGTCTATCGTCTTGTTCACGGTCAGCACCTTCGAGGCGTCTATCGCGTCAAAGCTGCCGGAGGCTATCCCCATATTGTAATTCACGCCGCATGCGAGATTAAAAAGCATACTCTCCTACCCCCATATCAGCACGTTTACCTGAATATCGGCGGCCGGCTTTTTATCGGCTGAGAACGTAAGCGAATTGTAGCCCTGTATGGCGCAGTGTACGTTAGCTCCCACATATTCGTCCCAATCCTTTGGCACGGGGCCTACTATGGCAAACTTTCCGCTTCTCATTCCGCTCACTTTTATGGCCTGCGTGCAGCCGTATGTACCTACGACCCAACCGTCCAGCGGCAGGTCGGCTACCATGCTCACAGGCTTTTGCGCGTACTCCGCATGGGTATGGGCCTCCGCCGCCGCCCCTATATCCGCAGGCGTCAGTTCATCGCTGCCGCCCTTTGCGTGGGTGGAGGCGTGGCCGTTCGCAAGGCTCGTGCCGCCCACGCCGTTGGCCAGCACAAGCTCATTTCCAAGGTATACCGCCATAGGCAATCCCTCCCTTTAAGCTTAAGAATATCTGAGTATTTTCCATGTGGTGACGTTTCCCTCCATAGCCGCCCTGCATTCCGCCGCGGCGGAGCCTGCCGCCTCCGCCGCTGCGGCAGTCTGAGCATTCAGCGTCTCCACCCTTTCCATAAGGGAAGTAAGCTGTGGATACTGCGGCGCGGAGGCCAGCGTTTCGCCGGAAAAAATAGCCTTGCGGCAGGCAAAGTTGAACTTTGCCGTGGTAACGAGGGTGGAGAGGTCGGAATCGGAATATATCTGAAGCTCGCACTCCACCGTTCCGGGGGCCACGGAGCCTGCGAAAAGCTCTATATCCACCTCGTTGTTCAGCGCGCCGCAAAGTGTTATGCCGCCGCCGGCACTGCTGCTGTCCTGGCAGGCGGTGCCGTCGCTCTTTGAGAATACCGCTATGACCCGGCACCCGGTGAGGTCTACCGGGTAGCCCCCGTCGGTGAGCAGTATCGCAAGCACATTGCCGTTGTCCCCGTCCACCACGGTAAATTCCCGGTTTGCCCCCGCGTCGGCTATGTCCAGCGCAATATTAAAGATCTTTTTTACCGCAGCCATAGCCCGCCCCTAACCGCCGTATTTCTTTTTAAGGCTGTCGTAAAGGGTATTGCCAAGGGCGGAGTATATCTCATCGCGCCTGCTGCTCCAGTAGCTGCTTTCGCTGCTGAATAGCTGCCTGCGCTGCGCGGCGGTGAGGTTGCGCACATATTCGGTGTAGTCCTCCCTTGAAAGGCTGCTCTTTTTCGAGCCGGAACCACCCCTTGACGACTTTCCGGAGCCGCCCTTTGCCGCGGCTGCAATGGCGGCGTTCTGCCGGCTGAGGTACTGATCGTACCAGTCGGACGCCATGCTGAGCGCGGTTTTCTGCGCCGCCGCCCGGGCCTCTGCATTGTATTGCTGTGCGTTCAGGCTCATCTGCTCGTACTTGTACAGCGTATCGTATATCTTCTCTGCCAGCGTCGCGCCGTATTGCGCCTCCATATCGCTTATGTCGTCCTGAGCCTCCTCGGATTGCCGGGCCTTTACCGATGTTACATAGCTGCTCTGGCCCATGCCGCGGGAAACGGCATCCGCATCTATCTCGGCCATCTCGCGCCGGGCGGCCCTGCTGCGCTGCTCTATGGCGGCGTCAACGCCGGGGCGGAGCACGCTGCTCCATAAGTCCTTCACCTCGCCGGCGCTGGGGGTCTTTACCGTCACGGTAGGTACGGAAAGGCTGTTCCTTATGGCGTTGTAGTAACCGTCAAATGTTTCGTTCCGGCCGGAATCCCCCCAGTCAAAGCCGCCTTCGCTCCGTGTCTGCTTCCGCGCGCTGCTCTCAAGGCTCGCCCTGTATGCCGCATCGGTATCAGGCCCCCATATGCCGTCCGCCTTTACGCCGAGCTGCCGCTGGTATTCCTTTACCTTTGATGCGGAATTCACTCCCTCCGGCGGGGTGTAGCCGTTCATATAATATCTTGCCATGGTGTTTTCCTCCTTTTTGTCCTGCCTTGCCTATTCGAGTGCGGAAAGCCGCGCTTCCAGCTCCTCTATCTTCTGGGCAATGGCCGTAAAGTTCTGATTAAGGTTGTTCTCGTTTGCCTTTACCGTCTCGCTGTAAAGCTCCGCGTCCTTTATATCCGGCAGCGTCACATAGTAAAGCGCCCGCATATCAAGAGCCATTTATTCCACCCTCCTCCAGGTCTCAAATGAAAGCTCCATGCCGCCGCGCAGTGTGAAGCGTCCCCCCGCCTCGTTGGCGATCCTGAGCGAGAATGTCCTGCCCTCGTTTTTAAGCGGCACCTCTACTACTTCGCTCTCCTCCGTGGGCAGCAGCACCCTTGTGGCGATCCTTGCGCTGCCCACGCTCACCTCCGCATTCATGGCGGTTGCGGCGTCCTGGGCATGGCCCCTGAAGCAGAGGGACCGCATGGCCTTTACGCCGCTCTTGTCGAAAAGATCCGTCGCGGGCGTGCGCCACCAGGCCTCGATATTCCTGCCGTCATAGCTTTTTCCCTCGTCAAAAAGGCACACATAGCGGCCGGAATTGACTATGTACAGCCTGCCGTCCCATGAGGCTATGTCGCCTACGTCAAATCCGCGGCGCAGCATATAGGTATGCCGCACAATGTCGTATTCGATAAGGCCGCCGCCCTTTTCATCGTCAAACGAGTAATAAAGCTTGCTGCGGGCAGCCGCCCCCTTGGAGAGGGATACGTCGGCGCCCGAAAGCAGCTTCTGTATCCGCCGGGCGTCGCTCATGAGCGCAGCGGATACGCCGTTGAATCTGCAAAGGCCGCCCTTTGTCATAAAGTACAGCATATCCCCGCTCATTACGAGGGAGGTATACGCCGCCGTCTCCACGTCGGAATCTATGGGTTCTACCGTAAAGTTCGATGGCTTATCGCCTATCAGGCGGTAAAGGCTGCGCTTTTTGAATATGAGAAGCTGGTTGGAAAGCGCCGCAAGCCCTACTATTGGGTCGCCGGCGCTTGCGCCTATCTCGGTATGCCCTCCGGATACGTTTACAGAGCTCGTTTCCTCGCCCCAATCCTCAATGGTGCGGCTTCCGCCCGGCAGCTTGGACCAGTAAAGCCTGTTCGGGCAGCTGCTGTCCCCGGCCGCGAAGAGCCTGTTCCTGTAAGACGCAAGGTAGCTTACCGGCTTATCCGAAAGCCCTTCGCTGCTGCCGAAAAGCTTTGATTGGGCGCCGTTGTACTTGACTATCTGCTGCTCGCCGCTGGCGATGAGAAGATAGTCCGTGGTATCTATTCGCGCCTCGGTAAAGTCCACCCTTCCGCCGGTAAGGCCCCCGTTGAAGGTGTATATGAGCACCCACGCGCCTTCCCGGTAGGCGTACACACTGCTGCCCGCTACCACTATCACCTGATCTCCGCTTCCCGAATGAAACAGGAACATACGGCGTATGGTCTCGCTGCCCGGAACGGCCGATGCTATGTATCTGGTGTACCCCTTTGCCACCGTAAGCTCGCCGTCCGCCGTGTCCATGTTGCAGGCGTCGGGACTGTATGAA
This sequence comes from uncultured Clostridia bacterium, assembly GCA_937900325.1. GTDB lineage: Bacteria > Bacillota > Clostridia > Christensenellales > CAG-138 > SFEL01. The sequence continues at coordinate 51,962 of CALCEX010000063.1, forward strand.
GCCGCCATCCCGTTTTCTCCCATGGACTGATCCAGCCCCAGGAACTCGTCTATCCTGTATATCTTGCGCGCCACCCGCCATCACCACCTGTTCACTATGCGCTGGCTCGCCCCGCCGCCCAGATGAGGCCGTATGGCGGCTTTGCCGGCCTCGTACATCTGGAAGTAGATGTTGCCGCCCCGCTGCTGGGAAACATCCCCCGCAGCCCTCTCCCGGCCCACGACGTAGCTTACCAGCAGCCCGTGCATATATGCGGGTATATCCGGCTCATCCGTGCTCGCGAACATCTCCCTCGGCACCGAGCGGTACGTCACCTCGATTTTGCCGGGACCGCCCGAAGTTACTATCACCTCGGAAGCGTCGCCGTCGTAAAATTCCTCCTCCCGGCCGCCGCGCTTTACGCTCAGCACCTTGCGGCAGCCACGCGACAGCATTGCGGTGGTAAACGTGCCGTCCCTCGTGTCGATAGTTTCCGTGCGCCGGGGCTTATATGCGGCGCAGATGTCAGTCACGCCGTCGTTCGCAAAGCGGGTAAATTTATCCCTCCATGCGTCCAGGCTCTGCGCGTCGCGGCCGCGGTCAAGCTGGGCAAGGGCGGATACGATGATATCGTTCAGCGTCATGCCTGGGCCACCCTTCTGCCAACGCCCCGGTAGGGCTTTACCTCCCGTTCCCCCATAACCGCTACCTGCTCGCTTCTTTGTATAAGCTCCGCGATGGACCCGGGCAGCTCCGTCTCCTCTCCCCGGCGCACCCTGAAGAACCAGCCGTTTATGCCTCCCTCCCAGTAGCCGCTGCCCTCTATGCGCATACGCACACGGGGCTGCTTTCTCAGCCTTTCGCCAATGTCGCCCTGTATGGCGTCTATTTCCTTGTCGGTTATGTAATCCATTGTCTTTCCTCCTTGACTTTCTAAGCTTTTCTCCGCTCAAATAAAAAGGGCCGGGGTTTTCCCCGGCCCCTCTTGAAAGGGATTATGAAACAGTACCTTAGTACTTATTTCCTGCTGTTATTTATGCGCTTACGCCGTGCTCGATGCGGAGCATCCACAGCTCGTTGAGTATCTTTGCAGCATACGCCGCTACCTTTGCGCCCACGGTCGCCCTCTGATTCAGAGGATCGGAGGTTCCCGCGCTGCCGTGGGGCTTTATTATGATCTGGAGGGCGCCGCTGCCGCCAACGTCCACTATGCCGTATGCGTCCTTGCCGAAAATAAGCGTGGAATGAACGTCCGCGCCCGCCTTGGTGGCGTCCTCGATGCTGCCCGCGTCCTCGCTGTAAACTATGGCCTCGGCGGCAAGGGTAGCGTTGTCGGAAAGTGTGACGGTATTGGTAGCCACGTCAAAGGAGGCTATGGTATACTCGCCGGTGCCTATCCTTATCTTGTTTCCTGCGGTGGAAAGATACGCCGCCTCCGCATCGCGGGGGCTGTTCTTGAGCACGAAGGTCTTTGATGAGCTGGTGGCTGCCTTCACCTTGTTCAGCACGCTCTGGGAGAATACCTTCGCCTCGGTGGATTCCACGAATACCACGCCGAACAGGCGGCCTATCTCGCCGGAATATATCTGCTCCGCGCAGGAGTACTTTGACACATCCTGCCAGAGGGAATCGCTCTGAAGGTCATAGGTGGCCTCGGGGGAGCAGATACAGATAAAATGAGGCTTTCTCCCCTCGTCGCCAAAGGGACGCGCCTTGGCCTTTTTGAGGGTGCGCACCGCCTTGCGTATTTCGGCTACGGTCAGCTTATCGGCGGCGGTTATCTCGCCGCGGCCGGACTTGCCGTTTGCGTACTGCACGTTAGTGCCCGCGTTCATGGCGTCGCGGGTGACCCACTCTACCACGGTTCCAAGCTGCTCTCCCAGCAGCTCCGCGCTCTCGGAGATCACCTGGTCATAGCCGGTCATGTCCAGAAGATCGGATACCTCCACATATGCGCCGTATTGGGCCACCTCCACCTCCACGTTGCTCTGGGAAAGAGCCTGGCTGGCAGGAGTAACTCCTTCCTGAAGCGCCTCCATGGCGTCGTTTGCGTCAAACAGGTTCCACTTGCGGAATTCCACCCGCTTGCCGTTGTTCCTGGGGATGGGGCGCTTCTGGCCATACCTGGCGTGTACAAAGCGGGTCTTGGCGCTTTCCAGCAGCTGGCGGTCGTAAAAGGTCTTGTTGAGTTTGGTGGTCCCTGCGGTGTTTGCGGTAGTGTTGATGCTCATTATTTTTCTCCTTCCTTTTCTATGTCATTACAGCGAAACGCGCCTGCCCTCGCTGGCGGCGCGCATCAGCCTTTCCTTTATGAGGTTAAACTCCTTTGTGGGCATATTGGCGTAGTCCGTATCTGCGGCGGCCGGGGTATTGCCCTTTATGGGCGAGGGCAGCGCCCTGCGTGCCGCCAGCTTTTCCATCACGTCCATTGCGCCCTTTTCGCGCTCCGCCCTGGCGGCGGAATCCGCGTTGCACTCGGCGGCATAAAGCCTTAGCGCCGCCTTTACAGGCATCTCCAGCAGCATCCTTACGAACCTTTCGTCCGCAAGATAGCTGTCGATGTCGCCCTCCACGCCCCCCTCCTCGCGGAGGCGCATAAGGTCGTTTGCAGCCCTGGCGCTGATAGCGGCTATGCCCCTGGGCATTCCGCCTCCATCCAGCAGCATGCTGAAGGCGGCCCCTTCGTCGAGGCCGGTATCGTCGCACACGCTTTTGATGAGCATGGAGCCTATTATGTAGGCCGGGTCGTTTTCCGCGATGTCCCGGGCCATATCCAATATCTCCTCCTGGGTGAGTACGCCGTGCTCCTTTTCCTTTCTGAATATCATTTTTCCTCCTGAAACAAAAAAGCGGCGGTATACCGTCG